>CAYGAC010000051.1:0-7459 GCA_964347865.1 uncultured Thermoplasmatales archaeon | reverse complement strand
AAGACGTCCTCTATACAACAGATATGTATGCTTGTATTCTAAAATTTTCTGCCCCTAATCATACAACGGCAACAAGGTACTTTGAAACCTTGCGAGCTGTATATAAAGATTTTTTTCTTAAAGAACCGTTACTCTTTAAGGTGGACTTCCCGTTGGTCAGACAAGGAAAGATGAACCCCGAACTTGAAAAACTCTATGATTTCGTACCAAAGATAGAGGATTAATAATTGAATGGTGATACATAGATTCTTGGATTATTCACGTTTTTTATATCAGCTTCAACAATATGGTTAGAAATCCATTAAAACTCGGTTAATGCGATTAACCGAAATGAGTCTAACAATGGTTTCTTTTTGTACAAATTACTACAAGAAGTATTTAAAAAATGCCGCTAGGAGGCCTAATTGAGCACGGATAAAAATCTCTTGATAATTGAAATAGTTAATTTTACTTCAATTATTATTAATGATTTTATACTAAAACCAGCATCAAAAAGGCAATGTCGAGAATCAAGCGCTTAAACGAAAAGATGAAGATAGGCTACAAACTTAAAATTCGAGTCCGTCTGCAGGACATTAACTTAAAGTTCAGTTTAGTACCATAATCTGTTAAAAATGCAAGGGACGAGATTTTATTATACTTTTACTAGTAAAAATAACATTTATCTTTTATGTTTTTATTGAGGAGTTAGGAAAACTATTTATTTTTTAGGTAATAAAACCTGTGTATGTGGATAAGCAATTTCAACATCCTTGGTTTTACTTATTTGTCTAAGAATTTCTCTAATAATATCCGTAGAAATTGCATTTCTTTTAGTTACCATAGAATAATATCTTACAGTTACATCTATACCAGAATCCTTACATTTTAACCGTGTATGTGATTCCAAAGGTATCCTTTTTTGAAAAGTCTCCCATAACGGAGCCATAATTTTTCCAACTGCATCATTCATGATTTTCTCTGCTCTGTCTAAATTACTCTCATACGTTATGGCTATGGTAACTTCATCTAAAATATATTCATCTTTTTCATTATAGTTTATAACCTCTTGTTCAAAAATAATTGAAGTTGGAAGAATAACACTTCTATTAGATTTCTCTTCACCATCGATTGTTCCACCTACCTCCTCCAAATAAATATGTGTCAATGAAATATCAACAACATCTCCCGTAATATTAGATATAACAACACGGTCCCCAATACCAAATGGTCTTCGAGTTACAATAATTAACCAAGCAAATACACTACCAATAGGTTTTTGTAACGCCATACCAAGGGCTATTGTCAATAATCCTGCAATAAAACCAACATCACCCCAATTTCCATAATAGGCAATAATGATAATTATAACTAAAAGAATAACAAAAATAAATCTAATTAAACCAAAAAATGCTATAACATTTGAAATTTGTTTTTTTCTTTTAACTTTTTTAAGTAATTGTTTTTTTAAGATTCTTATGATTATACTAAATATTAGAAAAACAAAAATTATCCCTAAGAGTAATTCAATAATCTCTTTGTAAGGTTCAAGTATTGGAAATAAATCTGTCCAAACCATATTGTCACAATTTACATTATCTTATTGCATCTATATTATGCCATTGATTATTGCGTCGTATTTTATAGATATTATAAAAGAAAGATGTAATTTTTTTATTGTAAGGTTTTAGTGTCAATAACACCCTCAAAAGATCTGATCTTTTTCACAAAAAGACCTAGGTTATCTTGGTTTTTAGTATTTACTTTTGCCAGCATATCGTATTCTCGATACAATGGATTAAGTTCAACAATTCTTTCTTCCTTTGATAGTTTATTGTACACTTCATATTCAAGTTCTGGTTTGGTGTTTATTAATACATAAGCAACAGAGATTTTTAATCCCTCCATCCCTTTTCAGACCTTAACATAATATAAAACTTCCGATTAGTTTAATGGCAGTCGTGCAATTTTCTTATTTGCTCCACATTTTGGACATTTAAATAATATTTTTTTCCTATTCGGGTCGTCTGCCTTTATCATATAATTATTATCTTTTTCGTATCGAATATACATACCTTTTTCCACGTCTTTTATCCAATCTTTATTACAATTTCTACACAGTAATCGTACTTCATATGTTGTGGCTTTTCCTTCATTTTTCATTCAATACACCAATAAAATAATAAAATGAGTAGATGAGCAACTTAATCTATACTAAAATACCTAGCTCATTAGGTAATATATCCTTATTTATTAGAAATCTTATTTGATTTTTTTTGTATCTATAAAGTATATCAGCTTTTTCATCTTGAATATCCCATGGACTAATAATAATTAAATCTCCCATTCGAATTCGACCCAACCTTCGTCTCATTCTACCAGGAATCCGTGCCAATCGGGATTTACCATCTACACTTTGTACATCCATTCTTGATCCGCCTAGAACCTTGTTTACTATTGCAAACATCTCATTTTCATTTTTTTCTGGAATTGGTATTCGAAGATTTTCTTGTCCATAGCTATATTTCATATTATCAATTTTTTCTAATCTTTTTCACGTATCTATAAGTTTATATAACTTTCGGATAAAAATAAAACGTTTAAAATAATATCATACTTACAATGTTTTTATACCTGAAATAATCATATATATAATAATATTGTCGATGAAAAAACCATTTAATCTCTACAGTATCTACATGTTTTTATAGATTTGATAAAGAATATACTTTTTTTCCACCATAATAAACGATATTGTGAGGAGTTAAATTACCTCATGTATGATACAGGTTTTTTTGATAACATAGTGTATCATTTTACCCCCGACATCTATCTCCTAACACCTTTCCCGTGGTTGTCAACTTAAGAAATTAATATGATAGCATCCATCCAGATAAATGGGATGCTATCATGGATGGGATACTATCACATATTGAGGAGATTTTAGAAGCTAAAAAGGTTATTGAAAGAAAACGCAAAGATAACAAATCTAGAGCCTTAGGAATATTACTATATCATTATGGGCTTTCTCTCAGAAAATGTAAGAATATTGTTTCTGGTTTTGAATCTGTAAGTCATGAAACTATACGTAAATGGTCTCATAAAACTGATACCATTTTCTCCATGGGAAAAACCTATAGAGAAGTTGTTGCTGTTGATGAAACCAAACTTAAGATCAATGGAAAACTGTATATTCTCTGGGCAGCAGTGGATGTTCATACTTACGAGGTTCTTGGCGTCTGGGTCACTAAAGGTCGTATTTCAATTGAAGCATATAGTTTTCTTAAATATATCCTTAAGAGATGCATTAATCAACCGAAGATTCTGGTTGATGGTGGCCCCTGGTATAAACCAGCACTTAACAGATTAGATGTTGAATGGGAACACATCACTTTTGGACTGCGTAACCCCGTTGAGCAATGGTTTGGAATTTTTAAACATCGGATAAAACGATTCTATAGAAATTGGCCACATAATGCCACTGTTGATAGCACTCAACAGTGGATTGACTGTTTTGTAAGTATGTATCACTTTATGAGGTGCTAAAGTTGACAAGCACCCTTTCCCCTTAAAAAGATTTATATACAACGTCTTACTGTTATAGTATATTGAGAGTGGGGTAACTCGTTCTAAGGGAATCTATTGCATGAATTCTCCTCTCGTGTGGGTGTAATCCATTTTCCTCCAGAAATCCCTCACTCTCGGAACGATATCAGAACTTTTATACATGAAGTTAATATTGAAAGATGCTATCATGGGATTATTTAAAAGAAAGAAGAAATCCAAGAGAAAACCTATAAAAGACGATCTTAGTGAAAAGATTGAATCCCGCATTTATATGGATAAAAAGGAGATATATACAGTTCCTGGTGTAGATAGAGTCTCCTACCAAAAAGAAACTGTTAAAAAGAAAATAATGATTCGCCCCACGTCTTATATATGTCCAAAATGCAAGACTCGATTGCAGAATGTTAAGCTTGATGGAGTACATTTTTATTGTCCGAAATGTGAGGTACATCACCATTGGTCGAAATTATAAGAATAATAATGAAAGCTGAAGAGGATGTGATAATAAATGGATGATGAAATAAAACGATTGTTCGATAACATATTGAAAAGATTAGATGCTATTGACTTTAATATCAGCGGTATAGAGTCAAGAATCAACGATATAGAAGGAAAATTAGCGGAATTAGAAGAATAGAAATGGGATTTTATAGAAGTAATAATTTCCTACCAATGTTTTTTTAGTCAGAAGAATCCGTGAAAGATACAACAATATTATTAAAATCTTATTAAAGATGAGTTCTTTGCGAATCATCTCGTTTTTCTTTAAAATATACTAAATTTTAAAAAAATTTGTGAAAAAACTTATTTATCTGATAATTATTATTTTATCAAAATAAATACTATATAGGAGATAAATTAATGAAAAAAGCACTGATAATTATAACAGTATTAGGTGTGGTTATCTTTGGATTGCTAAGTGGATGTATTAAACAAGGTACAGGTACACTTGTTTTACAAATAACAGATGCACCGGGTGATTTAAACATTACAGAAGCTTTAGTTACAATGTCCCATGTAGAAATACATTTTGCAGGTTTAAACCAAGATGATACAAATGGATCTGGGTGTACAGTTGTTGACGAGCCACAAACATTTGATCTTATCGCAATACAAAATGTTACAAAATTTTTTAGTAGTTCAGATTTAAAGACGGGATGGTATACACAGATACGGTTATCTATTGATGAAGCATTGGTTACTATTGATAGAGTCCAATATAATTTGTCTGTACCTTCTGAAAAAGTAATATTAATTAAACCATTCCAAATAAAAGACAAGGAAACAACAACATTGACACTAGATTTTGATATTCAAAAATCTGTCCATGAGACAAATGAAGGGACATATATCTTTACTCCAACTATAAAAGTAATAAAAGAATAATCTTCTCCTTTTTCTCTTATTTGTTTAAATAATTTCCTTACAATTTTTGTTTTTAGCTAGAAGAATCTATAATAATAGATAATACTTATATTAGATTGTCATATATTATTAGGAAGATAGAGAAATATGACCTATTCAGAACATCCAAAGATAATCATACTTGGCATTGATGGTCTTGATTATTTATTAGTAAAAAAATGGCAATTGAAAAATATAATGCAAAAAACCTATTGTAAGATGGATTTATCAGATTATAAGATAATAGTAACCCCTCCGATATGGGGGAGTATGCTCACAGGCAAAATTGATTATGAAATCATGAAAACATGGGAAAAAACAGCGAAAATCGTAGGTTTTAAACGAGGAATAGAACAAAATAGGTTAGCAAAGTTAGGTATAAAACTAACACCATTTCTCACCTCAAGAGTTGGGAAAGGATTGCTTAAAATCCTGGAAAATATGAGTAAAAACCCTTTTGAAGCCACGGCTAACTATATAAATGTAAAGAAAGAAAAAAACATTTTTCAATTTTTTGAAAAACCATGGAATAATGGCGTTCCAGGCTATGGAAGAGTTGATAGCAATCCTCTAAAAAGGCAACTCCACCTACAAGCTATTGGTGGAGAAGAAAAACCATTTGTTAATTATATCATAAAAGATTATAAGAATGATAAAACACAACTTTTATCTGCATTAAATAAACAAGAACATGACCTTATTTTTTGGTATACGTCTATTACGGACAGTTTAGGTCATATTTATATCTCAAGACCATTAACTCTAATGCAATATTACCTAGAAATAAATGAAATAGTGGGAAAAGTGAAGGATAAATATCCTAGTTCAATTATTTATATCATATCTGATCATGGCATGGAACGTGTAGGATTAGGTCGATGGGGAATGCATAGTAATTATGCTTTTTTTAGTAGTAGTACTGGAGAAATTATTAGTAAGCCCTACGAACTTTATGATTTAGTCTTAAAACACAAAAATATTTAGAAATATAATCGTATTAAAAATCGTTTCTTTTCACTTCAATTTCATTTTCCCACTAAATAAAATGTAACTTAATTAGTGTATTTTTGAAATTTGTTGGACACGCTATTAATTAATGCTAATGCATTTATTTTCAGAAAATAAGATAATCTATACCTAAAGAAATCATAATATCTAAAAATTATATTGCTTCTATCAGCATACATAAAACAATACCTACATAATATGTCTATGGAGTCGTCTTTCATCCCTCTAAGAACTTTAACATATTCATCTGATTTAAACAGGGAATCGTAATCTGATGATAACAAATTACCCAAAATATGTTTTTGACCAAAATCCATACAGCAAAAGACAACATCTCCATTTGGAAGTAAAACGTTTCCTTTCAGACGAGAGCAATAACGCAAGCTGCCATTGATTCGATGCAAAGATAAACCTTTAATATCTACGTTTCCACATCGTAAGTGCATCATGTGATTGAAAACAAATTTCTTCTTCTTTTTTAAATATTCTTTAACCTTCGGATGAACACCTTCAGATAAATTGGGTCCCCTTGTTAATAGGAAAAATATATTTGGGATATTTTCAATTAATTTATCCATTATATTGAAATAATTTTCATCAAGCTCAATTTTTACAGCTCCTTTATTGTCGGGTAAATGAACACCAAAAGTATGAAATTTAATTTTTCGTAAAATATTGATATCAGCCTTCGTTATACCAACTGTTGTTGTGAATATATTAATTTTAAAATTTTGACTATTTGCATATTCTATCATTTTGATACATTCAGGATTTAAAAACGGTTCTGTAAATCCAGAAAAAGCTATTTCCAAATGTTTTGGTATTTTATCTATACATTTTTTAAAAGTATCAAAACTCATTTGCGTGATGTTACTTCTTTCACTATAATTTTTTGTAAACACATCTTGTGGACAATATGAACAGTCGACCGTACATCCAACTCTCGTTGTAATTTCCAAAACTTTAGGTATTTCTAGGGACATTTTCATCTGTTGAAATATGTATTAATCTTATGCCTCTTTCCACAATATGGACATATATTAGCATCAAAAGGAATTGCCTGTCTACAATCTGGGCAATATCTTTCTTTCTTTTCTTTTTTTGAAGATCGTATAAGACCAACAACTAGAAGAACCCCACCAATTAACAATCCTGCTAAAACACAAACAAAACCTCCAACCCATCCAATCAATATAGTAGCAATTATTAGTATTATTCCAAACGCTGTTACCTCATGCATATTTTTCTTCCTCCAATCTATTTTTTCTTTCTTGATGGTTTAATAGCAATTACAAAATTTTTATTTACAACTTCTAAACCATCAGAGGACTCTATAATAACAAAACCTTTTTTATGATCAATATCTTTTAAAAATCCATAAATAACACTTGCTTTCTTTTTACTTGGTTCATTTATTACAACCTTGCAATACTTTCCTTTTAATTTATCAATAGTATCCTCAGACAAAATAACCCCCCTTCATAGTTCAAGAGAAATATCT
>CAYGAC010000050.1:0-76211 GCA_964347865.1 uncultured Thermoplasmatales archaeon | reverse complement strand
TGGAAAACGTATAGCTGTTGTTGGTGGCGGTAATGTTGCGATTGATGTTGCACGTTCAGCGTTAAGAATCGGTGGAGAAGAAATCCATGTTCTCTGTGTTGAATCCAGAGATGAAATGCCTGCATTTAAAGAAGAGATAGAAGAGGCTGAAGAAGAAGGTATTATTATTCATACACATCGTATGCCAAAAAGAATTATAGGTATAGGTGATAAAGCTATAGGAGTAGAAACCTTCGAGTGTACTTCTGTTTTTGATTCTGAAGGTAAATTTAATCCACAAGTAAAACCAAATACCGAGTCTATACTTAAAGCTGATACTATTATAGTTGCAATCGGTCAAGAGGTAGATTATACACTTTTGAAAGCTGCAGATGGTGTACTTGTTACAAAAGGTGGTTTACTCCAGGTAGATGGTGTTACACAACAAACGAATATCCAAGGTATTTTTGCTGCAGGAGATGCAGTTGAAGGTCCTGGTTTGGTGATACAGGCTATTGCTAAGGGTCATGAAGCAGCGATATCCATTGATCGATATCTAAGAGGAAAAGATTTGAAGAAAGGAAGGGTAAAGAAAGAGCCAATAGTTGCTCCACTACCAGAAAGAGAGATAGAAAAACAGCTACGTGTAAAGATTCCAGCTCTACCTGTAGTGGAAAGAATTCATAATTTTAAAGAAGTAGAACTAGAGTTAACAGAAGAAATGGCTGTTAAAGAGGCCGAACGGTGCATGAATTGTAATGTTTGTTCACTATGTCAACAGTGTGTAGAAGCTTGTGAAGCTGATGCAATTCAACATGATGCAGAAGAAGAAGTGATCGATCTAAATGTTGGCGCAATTGTTGTTGCTACTGGTTTTGATCTTTTTGATCCTATTGCAAAACCTGAGTATGGATATGGGAAATATGAAAATGTGTTGAACAGTAAAGAATTTGAGAGATATCTTAGTGCTTCTGGTCCTACTGCTGGACACATTTTTAGACGTTCGGACAATAAAGAGCCAAAGAAGATCGCATTTATACAATGTGTTGGCTCCAGGGATGAACGCACGAACGAATATTGTTCGAGTGTCTGTTGCATGTATGCAATAAAGCAAGCAATTATCGCCCAAGAGCATGCTCCTGGGCTAAAAACACACCTATTCTTTATGGATATACGGGCATTTGGTAAAGAGTTTGATGACTATTACCTTAGAGCAGAAAAGGAGCATGGAATAAAGTTCACTCGATGTAGGATTCCAAGTATAGAAGAAGATCCAGAAACGAAAGATTTGATTATAAACTACCTTGAAAACGAAGAAAGAAAACAAGAAGTGTTTGACATGGTGGTTCTATCGTGCGCTCTGGAATCATCGAAATCCTCAAAAGAGCTGAGCGAAAAACTTGGCATCGATTTAAATGAATATAGTTTCTTCAAGACCAATCTTTTTTCACCATTGGAAAGTAATAAACCAGGAATATACATCATCGGTGCTTCTTCAGGACCCAAAGATATTCCCATGACTGTAATCGATGCTAGTGGTGCCGCTGCAAAGGCATCAAGTATTATTTCTTCTGAGAGACATTCGTTAGAAATTGTTAAGGAGTATCCACCTGAGAGGGATACAACTGATGAACCTCCAAGAATTGGTGTATTCATATGCAAATGTGGGACTAACATAGGCGCGTATGTTGATGTACCATCTGTCGTTGAATATGTGAAGACATTACCATACGTTGTTCATGCTGAGGAATTTACATACTCATGTTCTCAAGATACACAGAAGAAAATAATTAATACAATCAAAGAGCATAACCTGAATCGTATCATAGTTTCATCATGTACACCACGAACACATGAATCTCTATTCCAGAGTACCCTCAGAGAAGCAGGATTGAATCCACATCTTTTTGAAATGACGAACATACGAGAACAATGCTCATGGGTACACATGGAAGAACCAGAAAAAGCTACAAAAAAAGCAAAGGATCTTGTTAGGATGGCTGTTAGCAAGACGCAGCTGATCCAACCTTTAACAAGGAAAGAACTATCTGTTATTCCAAGTGGATTAGTAATTGGAGGTGGAGTGTCTGGTATGACCGCTGCTTTGGAATTAGCAGCACAAGGCTTTGAAACATATTTGATAGAACGAGAAAACGAGTTAGGAGGTTCATTACGAAAAACATATTTCATGCTAGGTAATGAGGATCCTCAAGAATTATTGCAATCTCTCAAGGGGAAGGTGAATAATGATAAAAAGATTCATGTATTCACCAATTCAGAGGTCAAGGATGTTCAAGGCTATGTTGGTAACTTCAAGACCAAGATTATAATAGATGGAAAAAAAGAAAAAGAACTTGAACATGGAATTGTAATTATAGCTACTGGTACTAAGGAGTACAAACCTATAGAATACTTGTATGGACAAGACGACCGCGTATTAACCAAGTGGGAACTTGAAGAACAACTGGTAAAAGGAAGTTTTTCAGTGAAAAATGTCGTTATGATCCAGTGTGTCGGCTGCAGAAACGAAGAACGAACGTACTGCAGCAGAATCTGCTGTGGCGATGCTATCAAGAACGCATTGAAGATCAAAGAAATTTGTCCAGAAACTAATATCTATATCCTCTTTAAGGACATACGAACCTATGGATTCAGAGAAAAATATTATAAAGAGGCTGCAGAGAAGGGTGTACTATTCATTAGATACGACGACGAAACTAAGCCCATTGTCACCAATAAAGATGGATTACAGGTCTCTATACGAGATCCAATACTGGAATGTCAGATTATACTTAAACCTGATATGATTGTCCTGAGTAATGCAATGCTTTCTCAAGATGGCACAAAGGAGCTTTCACAAATGTTTAAACTTCCTATTACAAAAGATGGATTCTTTTTAGAAGCCCATATGAAATTACGGCCTGTAGACTTTGCAGCCGATGGCGTATTTATCTGTGGAAAAGCCCACTCACCTAAATACATAGAAGAATGTATCGCACAGGCAAGTGCGGCTGCGTCAAGAGCCTTAACTATTATCTCTAAGGATACCTATGTAACTGAGGCTATTATTGCATCGGTGAACGAAGACCTTTGTAGTGGCTGCGGTATTTGTGTCACTGCATGCTCCTATAACGCTATAGAGACAGTAACTGAGGTCAGAGACGGCAGAGAAGTACTAATCTCCCGGGTTACAGAAGGGGTATGTAAGGGTTGTGGTAGTTGTGTGTCAGCCTGCCCCTCTGGTGCTATTGAGCAGGATGGATTCAAACGAGAGCAGATCTCATCAATGATTCATGCTGCAATGGCATAACTTACTGAGCTTTGGGCCGATAATGCAAAGTATTAAAATTGTGGGTTCACATCAAACCACTAAAAGAGCGATTACTATGCAAGAGATTAATGTATTGCTGTCTCGCGATATAAATGATTTGTTGAATGAATCTTGGAATATACGAAATGAGAATTTTCCATCAATACTTACGGTTTCTACACCAGGCGCAAAGACATACATCTCAGACTTCCATAAAAACAAAAGAAATACATTTGTCAACATTAGCATAACTGGTACTAATTGTTCACTTGATTGCGAACATTGCAAAAAGAGTCTTCTGGAGAGTATGATACCTATTGCGAGCGGAGATGAACTCAAAATCCTAGGAAATCGACTAGTTGAGAGAGGGTGTGAAGGTATCCTTATTAGTGGAGGAGCGATTCCTACAGGCGAAGTTCCTCTTGATAATTATTTTGATGCCCTTTCTTACCTCAAAAACAAGGGTTTAAAGGTACTTGTACATACCGGACTTGCCTCAAGGGAAACTGCAAGCAGACTACAAAAAGCTGGTGTAGACCAGGTTCTATTAGACATAATTGGGGATGAAGAAACAATAAAGAAAGTGTGTCATTTAAAAAAAAGACCTTCTGATTTTTTAAACAGTTTACAAGTATTGATAGACAATGGTTTGGATGTGGCCCCTCACATCATTATCGGTCTGTACTTTGGACAGATAGTTGGGGAATACTATGCTCTCGAGATGGTGACTCAAGCTAAACCGAATAACATTGTGTTAGTCGCACTATCACCAAGTGCAGGAACACCAATGGAAAGAGTAGCAACTCCTCCTCCAGAAGAGGTGGGGAAGATCGTTGCGATTGCACGTATTCTAAACCCAAAAGCTCACATAGCCCTCGGCTGTGCCCGGCCCCCTGGAAAAGAAAAAGAATCAATGGAGATATATGCAGTGCAGGCAGGGATTACTGGTATTGCATACCCAGCAGATGAGACCATCGAATATGCTAAAAGTTTGGGACTTGAGATAACGTTCAAGGATACCTGTTGTTCTCTTTTATAAATATAGTTGTATAAACGAGGCAGGCATCTAAATTCAGAATAAGCACAACCAAATCGTGGATTTTATCGTCTGCAACCAAGTGGGGCTAAACATGTGTATATGTTATAACTTATTTATAATTACTCAGTGATCTTATTTAACTGCATTGTGCTCTCTATAGGAAACGAGACTGCATCTGTCAGTGGACAAGTTTTTCTTGAAACATCAAAACGTTGCTCTAACTTTTTCTTATGTTTTGTTTCTGCCCACACAGTAAGAGTGATCTTTACTTTTACAATCGTTTCTTCCTTTTCATAAGTATCTGTATAGGCTTTTATGTTAATGATACAATCTTCGATAGTTATTCGTGCCTTCAATACTGTCCAAACAAAGGTTGAAAGGAGACAGGCACCAATACCTGAGATAAAAACCTCCATTGGGGCTGGAGCCGTATTTGTGCCGAAATTGGATTTTGGTTTGTCGGTTTCTACCTCGAATCCTCTTATGATGCTCCTTGTCTTCAGTCCACCCTCCCAAAAAACCTTTGCTTTTGCTCTAATTTCCTATGTATCTTTCATAATATTGTGGTAATTTCTTGATTTATAAGTAAATTGGATTGTAACAACATTGTTAAATAGGTTGTGTGAGGAAGATTTTGTTGTACTTTCTCTACTTCGTCAATTTCATTATACCTTATACAATTCCTTCAACATCAACCCAACAACCAGGGTCTGTTGCTAGTATATTGCCTGTTTCCTCATAAGCTCTTCCACGGCACCCTGCACATTTATCCTTATAACTACATCGACCGCATTCTCCTTCTAATATGTTTCTATTTCTAAGCTTTGACAGAATTTGAGAATTATTCCAAATTTGTGTGATACTTTCTTTTCTGATATTACCTAGTTTTGTTTGAAGGAGCATACATGGTATAATGTCCCCATTTGGAAGAATTGTTAGATAGCCATTTGCCATCCCTGCTGCACATCCTCTTCCGTAGTACGGAATTCTTTTCAATAGATCAGTAGGAAAATGTTTTGGTTGAATATTTTTCTCTTGAAGTATTAGGGTATACATAGGACAACCAGGCACTCTTATTATTATCGGGCAATATTTTTGGGCTTCTGCTAACCATACCATAATTTTCTTTCTTTCTTCTGGTTTTAATACCTCCTCTGGGATATCTCTTTTGACCCTTGGAACTTGAACCAAATCAAAGAATTCAGCAGCGGTTGCCCCAGAGTCTAAAGCCAGCTTCATCATGTCGGGTATCTCATCCAAAGTGCTTCTTCTAATGGTCATACCAAATTGAAAAGGCAAATCAGCTTCTCTACATGATTTAGCACCGTCTAGAGCATTGCTGAAAGCCCCTACTTCTCCCCGAAACCGATCATGCGTTTGAGCTTCAGCACCATCGATGGATATCTGCACCGCCATAACACCAGACTTTTTCAATTTTTTAGCGACATCTATATCAATTAGTGTACCATTGCTACCAATAACAACTCTTAGACCTTTTTGGGCAGCATATTTAGAAATATCGAAAAAGTCATCCCTACAGAGCGGCTCCCCGCCATCGAATATTAAGAGCTTTATCCCCCAATTTGCAATCCTATCCAAAAGCCTTTTTGCTTCTTCTGTTAAAAGCTCATCAGGTGCTTGTTTTTCCGTAGCATCACTATAACAATGCTTGCACTTGAGATTGCATTTCATTGTAACGGCATATGAGATAAGATATGGTGGCGGAGTAAAGGTGTAGCGAGCATCTTCGTTTATGATACTATCTTTCATGATAATTCACTCTCCGTTACTTATAGGTGATTGGATAATGTGCTATTGTATTTAGTATTTTGTACAATGATTTTGGGTCATAAGGTATATTTTGTTCGCAAAAATTTTTGTTGAACCCAAATTTAAATTATCTTTGGCACCGTTATTGTGCTATCTATTTTTTTGTCTATATGTTTTAATTGTAAGAATGTGGATAGTGACTCCAACAGCTATGAAAATAAGTACAACTCTAATCCAAAAAATGCTTATAATAAAAAACGCTGAAAATAATATTGTTATCCACAATAAAGAAATGGTATAAACCTTAACTTTTAATGGCACCCCTTTGCCCTCCCGATAGTTTTTGATGTAGGAGCCAAACCATTTATTATTTATTAGCCAATCATAAAATCTTTTCGAACTCCGAGCATAGCATGCCGCAGCAAGTAAAAGAAAAGGAGTAGTAGGTAGAATAGGTAAAAAAATTCCAAAGATCCCAAGTCCTAAAAAAATTGTGCCGGCAGCGATTAATACCCATCTAATTAACTGATTTGATATATGGCCTCTTTGTTTTGATTTTCTTTTAATGAAATCTATATTTGAAGATTTTTCTCGCTTGGTTTTCATAAGTTTTTTCACTCAAAATAGTAATTTTTCTTAGGATAGCGATGAAATACAAAATTATATATATTAAATTTATTTAAACAGATTTGTAAATTTTTCCCTGTCTTATTTTTTTATTACCTCTATTCTTTCAATCTATCTATTTCCTTTAGTATCTCAACAGCTCGTTTTTTATAAGCGGCCCTGAATTGTTCGAAATCCTCTTTATTTATGATTTCATCCTCGAACTCACGTTCAACTCGTTTAATAGCAGATATCACTTTCTTTTTCTGCTCTTCTAGCTCCTTTATCCTTTTTTCTTCAGAACGTTTTGCCTTTCTTTTTTCTGGATAAGTATCTTGTATTTGCAAGGTATCCTTTTCTTTGAAAAAACCTATCTTCTTTAACAGTAATATAACTACGATCAAAATTACTATGAAAGCTAGTACCACTATAATGTATGGGTGATCAGTCAAATCCATAGTTTTTTCCAATTTCATGCTTATCATTGTTAATGAATTAGGTAGAACATTCTCGTTTTTAGCAATGAACCAGTATCTCTCGTAATCCTCTATCCAAAAAAGCTCATCATGCACCATTTTAAGATCATTACTAATTTCCAGTTCATCTATGGTTAATAAATAGACATCATATGTTACTTTTTTTGTCTCGTAAAGGTACTGTTTTATGAACGAGCCTTTATTTTCATTGTCATCTATATTTATCTGCGTAGTGTATCTAATATACATTGATGCAAGATTAGATGGAGCTGTGATCACAAGGGTTAAATTCGCATATTCTTGTGGGGAGAGTGAAACGTTATTTAGCTTAATGGTATTGTTCCATATTTCAGCAGCCCATCCTTGCGGAAGATCACTTATGCTGAAATCTATTACTTCAGTTTCAGTGCTATTATTGAAAAGGGTTATATTCTCGGTCGCCGTAATGTAGAAAGGCATATATAGGTCTATCACTGGGAACATTCCAACATCAAGGTTTTCGGATGTTAAATGAACTCCTATGCCCTGGAACCTTTCTTGTTCTCTACGGATAGACGGACCACCAATAGTTGCATTCAAGTATAATGTGTCGTTATCCAAAGATATATTTGTAGTTGGATACACAGTGATTGAAAGCAATTCTCTTTGTCCATAATACGAAAGCCTGCTTTCGCTGAGAATTGGGTTACCAATAAAAAGATTGTTAGCGTCGATTTTATTTAAATAGAAACACTCCATGCATCCCCCTACATTATATCTACAGGCCATATTGGGGGTGCCATTACAACAGTCTGCTGCAATGATACTATTATTTTGTACCCATATATAGAGAGAATCATTGAATGTAGTTTTACCGGTGTTATTGATATAGAAATATTCGTTAATTTCGAATGTCTTTAAATCATCCTGTTGAAAGATATATATCCAATGTCTGTCGATTTTAATAGGATTGGTTGTGATGTCTTCTCCAATGGCCGTCGTCGGAATCAATAGCAGAGTTAATAATGCACAGAGAAATATTGGCTTGCATAACCATGCTTTCATATGTTAACCTTAATGCTCAATGCCTCCCTTATTTACTATTCTAAGCAGTTAATGTGTTGGGAGTAGCAATACTTATGGTTAAGTATTATGATTTTTTTCTATTTATACTTGTCTGCTAACTATCCAAAATTTTTAGGGAAATATATTAAAATTACAGACTCTTTCGTGGATGAATGAGTGAAAAGATCTTAGTAGCCAAACATATCACAAAATCATTCGGGCGTTTTCAAGTGCTTAATGGCATTAACCTCACCATAAATCAGAGGGATCGATACATTTTGTTTGGTTCCAATGGGGCAGGAAAAACTACGTTGGTGAAAATACTATCTACAATTTTACCTGCAGACTCTGGTGAGTTAACACTATTCGGAAAGAGGATTGAAAGACGGTCCAAGGATATCAAGGCTATGATTGGGTTCATGTCTCATGAACCATACTTGTACAACGACCTCTCAGCTTGGGAGAACCTAAATTTTTATGCTAGCCTCTACTCTGTTAAAGATAAGAAAGAAAGAGTCAAAAGCCTCCTTAAAGAGGTTGGACTATACCACAGGTCACATGATAGGGTAGGTTCATTTTCGAGAGGTATGAAACAGAGGCTTTCACTAGCTAGAGCAATACTCCACTCCCCTGATATCATTTTCTTAGATGAACCATATACAGGTCTAGACATCAGAGCCCAAGAGATTTTGAACGACATAATCGTTAGATTAAATCAGAAAGGAAAGGCCTTCTTCTTCATAACACACAACATCGGCAAGGGTTTTGAGATTGCAAAGAGAAGTGGTATTCTCTCAAAGGGGCGAATAGTGCATGAGGTTGAGGGAGGGGAAAAGAAAGTGTTCTCCGAGAAGTATAGAGAAATAATTAGGGAGGAGACGGGTTGAACGCTGTAAAAGCAATATTTCTAAAGGAATTAAGGGTAGAGTTCAGAAATAAGCAGATGATAAACAGTTACTTCATACTATCATTGATGATTATCGCATCTTTTAGATTCGCTTTTTCTATCATAGATTTTTCACTAACACAGCTTGCATCCCCAATTCTCTGGATAACGTTTTTCTTCGCTGGTATGTTTTCTTTATCTCCGATATATAAAAGAGAAATAGAGCAGGGTACACGGGAAGGGTTATTGCTTGCACCAATATCTACCTCATCTGTCTACCTTGGAAAGTTTCTGGCTAATCTTCTGGTGATATCTTGTCTTGAGTTATTCATACTGCTGATATTCTTTGTATTCTTTCCTGTGGATATACCGGATCTCTTAACTCTTTTAACTCTAGTTGCTATCGGTACAATTGGTATTGCTTCACTGGGGAACATCATCTCTGCAATATCTTCGAACCTTGCTCAGAGTGAGGTAATGCTTCCAGTATTGCTAGTGCCAGTGTTGCTTTTCACTGTCGTTATGTCCTCTGTGAGTGCTACGTCTAAGGTGTTTGCGGGAGCCTATCTCCTCGATGTCATGCAGGAGATAAAGTTTATATTAGCGTTTGATGTTGTCTTCCTTGCAGTTGGATATCTCTTAATTGATTATATATTGGAAGATTGAAATGACACTAAAAAACAACGTCAAAACTCTGATTTTAGGAGTAGTTGTTATATTGACCCTTATTTCTATTTATCTTGCTCTCATTTATACACCATCACATGAGACAATGGGAGAGGTTCAGAGGATATTCTACTTTCATGTGGCTTCTGCATGGATTTCTTATCTAGCATTTGGTGTCACATTTGTTGCAGGTCTGCTATACTTGAAATCAAAGGATTTGAAGTGGGATACGATAGCTTATAGTTCAGCAGAGATTGGAATAATATTTTGTACTTTGGCGATTATAACAGGTTCTCTCTGGGGTAAGGCTGCGTGGGGTGTGTTTTGGAGATGGGAGGACCTCAAACTCTTCATTACACTTGTCCTCTGGCTAGTGTTTATAGCATACCTGGCATTAAGAGCTAATGCAAAGTCACGAATCAGCAAGGCGAACTTAAGTGCAGTATTCGGCATAATTGGCTTCATTTGCGTCCCCCTCAGTTTCGCTGCAAATAGAATATGGCAGCAGTATCATCCTACCGTCATTGCTACATCCCAGGGCAGCCTGCAAGCTTCAATGGCATTTGCTCTTACTGTCGCCGTGTTTGCCTTTACATTTTTATATTTCTATCTTCTACTCGCTAGGGTGGGTATAGAAAGAATGCGAGAAAAAATAGAAGAGATAAAACAACGTGTAGGAGGTTAAAATGTCTGAATTAATTTATCTTTATGGTGCATATACAATTGTATGGGTAGGCATATTCTTTTTCATTATCAAATTACACTTGGATCAAAGAAAAATCAAGAATGAAATAAAGATGATACGGGAGATACTTAATGGAAAAAAAAGTAAGAAAGAAAATCTCTAAGAAACAAATCAAGATCATTGCTGTGATTACAATAATTGTAATCGTTGTTAGTATTCTCCTATGGGGAATGGTCCCTGGAAAAATCTATAACGTTTCTGAGATACTCGACAACCCCGAAAATTTCGATGGTCGGATGGTAAACGTCACAGGCATTGTAGATAGATGGGGAATTTCGCCTCATAACTTTACCTTAATAGATTCTGTTGACAAGGACTTAACTATTAATATAACACACACTGGAATATTTCCAGGGAGCTTTGGTAACAACGAGACAGTCATGGTTACCGGGATTTTCTGGTCAGAAACGAGGCATCTCGAATCATTAAAGATTCAGATCGGATGCCCTTCTAAATATTAAAAATAGTGCAATTACAATCATTAAAATTTATCGTATTAAAAAATATTTTACATCTCAAACTAATGTTTTTTTTAATATGTGCTTTCTTGTTCTCTAGCGTTATTATGGTTTTGGCCACCCATGTGTTCTATCGGCGTGACAATTATCACAGAATTCATGCCAATTATTACCTTCTACCAGATCCGTATCGACGTATCTAACGTCATTTGGATCTGGATCATGGCAGCTACTTGACCAACAATCCATAAAACCAGAGTAAGCTAAATCGTGGTGAGCGAAATATATAGAGTTATCATCACCAAGCCAATAATCTGGGATATGACAATCCGTACACTCACCATCTATTGGTTGATAGTGACAATCGGCACAGCCTAAAGGCCATCCGCCGTGATGTATAGGAGTATCACGATGTCCTTCAATTTCAATAATAGTAATTGGCGTGGGTTTAGTATGGGAAGGTGTTTGAATATCTAAGACTAAAAATAAAGAAACAGCGAAGAAAGCGATAACTAGAAACCCCAATATTAAATTCGATTTTTTTATATACATTATCATACTCTACCTTGCTATATTTCTAATAATTTTATATTATTATACTTATAATCATACACATGTATAGTACTATAATAATATATTATACTATCCGTATATAAATATTTTGAAATAAAAATAATAACATGGAAGATGCATATCAATCATGTAGTTAGAGATATTTTCCTATATTTTAATTAGTTTAAAATTATAGATTTAAAATAGAGATTTCTTTTAATCTTGACATTAATCATAATTTAAGGAGAGAAAGATTTTTATCAAGTCTTTGTCATATCTTTTATCTATTTTATGACAATTAATAAACAAGCCATAAGTATTGCTCTTATTATTTTATTATTTACTATGAACACTGGATGTATATCCTTTAATGATACTTCATTTTTTATGCTATCTAATGGTGTTATCGATTACTATGGTTTTCCTAGTTTAATACTAAGTTTCAAGACAAATGATATCATCGTAATTAATCTTATTAATCCAGATGAACAAATTGTTTTTACTGATACTTTTTATCCCCATCAAAAAGAGACGGTGATTCCTTTAGCACCTTATCGAAGCAACATTTTACCTGGTATTTACCAAGCGCTAGTTTATGACAAAAACGATAAACTAATTTATAATGAAACCTTTGGTTTCGAGGAGATCAATCTCTCAATCGTTTCACTTAAAGGACATTGGTGGAGAAAAAATTCAGAAGATCAGAATTATTCACTAATTGGAATTACCCTTACAGTAATTAATAATTGTGACTCACCTATATATCCATATTTCATTGATTTTATAATTGATAATATATCAGCAACTGCAGATATCATTCCTGCTGTTGTTTTACCTGAAGAAATCGAATTCATCAATTGTTCTCTCTACATTGATAAAATAAAGGCAGGTGAGAGAAATTGTTACGTTTCAGTCCTAGATAAAAATGGTGGCATGCTTACAGATTTAAACTTTCAAACAATTCCACAAGAAAATGTACCAATCAATCTTTTCAGTTGGAATTATAATGGAAAAATGGAAATCAGTATTCCATATCCTCGTTTTTTATATGATTATTATAGTACACTGGAAAGACTTGATACTGATGATTATGCAGCATATGTCCTAGATCCATATGACGATCTATATCTAACACTTGTTAAAGACTCGATGATAGCTATTTCTGCAGATTTAGATAATATCTCAAAAATAAATTTAGTTGCATCGTTTGTACAAAATCTTGAGTATGGAGAAGACGATCCTTTAAATTCTTCCTACGAATATCCTCTATACCCAATTGAACTACTTAATAAAAGAAAATGTGATTGCGAAGATAGAGCAATTCTTGCAGGAAACATTTTACAACTCATGGGGTATAATGTTTCATTATTAAGTCTTCCTAAGCATATGGCTGTAGGTGTTCATATCAATCAAAATGTATCTGGTTATGATTTTTATATTGATAAATACTATTATCTGGAAACAATCGAGGAAAACATGGTTCTTGGTAATGTTCCTATCCTTTATCGTAATATTTCAGAAGAATCGGTTGTGTACCCCCTAACATCAAGACCGATTATTAACTATGAGTGGAAAAACGTTGATGGTATTTTAGTCAACGGTAAATTAGATTTCGTTAAACTTAAATTCTTTGTTACAAATATTGGAAATTCGATTGCAAAAAATATTGTAATTACTAGTGCGTTTTATTCGTCAAATAATACTGAATGCAATCTTGAAAAAATAAATATATCTTCATTATTACCTGGGGAAAAAGAACAAGTTACTTTAAAAATAAATGTTCCAAAAGAGATATATCCAATTTTAAAAACTAAAATTCATTTAAATAACATTTTGATAGAGGAAAAACAATCCTATATCAAATTTTTATAAAAAATTTATGTAAAATTAATATACTTAATAGCTTATTTTCAATTAAAGACTCCCCTTCAATCTGATAATTAACATACATAAATTTGGTTTACATAAATTTGGGCTTTGATGGCACCCATCCCATAGTTCTACACCAAGGACAAGTTATTAACAACGAGCTATCGTAGTTACCCTCTGATTTTTTAATCGTAAAAATTCTATTACAATTAGGACATTTAAAACGGCGCGTATTGCTTTTTAGTGATTTTTCAAATTTCCCTCTATAATGCAAAATAGTCTCAGATTTTTTTGCCATTTGTGAAAAAATTAGTACAATAACAAAAATCGTCAAGATACTATAGAGAATTAATAATTTTTGTAACATTTGTCTTTTGAAAATAAAATTTAATAGTTGTAGTAATTGTTCTTCATATATAATATCCCATAAGGTAAAAAAAAAGACCAAACATATCAATATGATTATTGCAATAAAAGGTATCTTACTCTTTATAGATGTCATTTTTTCTATTTCCTTATCTTTCTACCAAAAATTTATTCATTCCAAGATAGCTATAAAATTCAATATTAAGTAAATTATTGATAAAACACAAAATTTTTAGATTTTTTTTACCGAAATTAAATCGCTGTGCTTGTATAGGGGACATAGGTTATTACTCACTCAGAATATATTCCACATATTTGTTAGCTTTATCCTACAATATGATGATTGTTCAAATAATTAAAATTTGTAATAATTTTAATTAATGCTTATTATTGGTTTAATATCTATTTATATTTAACTGTAATTATGAAAAATAAAATCTTGATAGATGTCTTTTCGTATTTTTTGAATATAATATTCTACAATAAAAAAAAGTACAAATTATACTATCATGATTTATATCTTCTAGTAAATTTATGAGGAAATTATATCTGCTCATTTATTTGAAATAAACCATTAAGATATAGCGAAAAATCCGTCTGAGAGTTTAATTATTAAATTGGTTATTGGGTTGAAATGCAGAACTTATCTAATGAGGAAATACGTTATAACTAATAATTGGAAACGGAGATCGAGTAACGAAAGTTTTAGAGTACGGTTTAACACAACCATAATGGTCCAAATACCAAAGCTTTTTTTCTTTGAGTATCTTTGCTTCCGCAAGATGTTTCATTTACTGTGATAATAAGTTTTGTACGTAATCCTATACCGATTATCGGAGGTGAAATCATAGTTACTGTTTCACTAGGTAAAACGGAGTTAATTATCGGTATTGATCCTAGGGTGAAGATTAATCCTCTTTTAAAGGTGATTGACACGTTTACATCAACGCAAGGTAAACCTCCCATATTTACGATTGAAAATTGTATTTTGGACTGACCAGTATTAAAAATTCCGCCTTGTATGCTTGTTGTATCAATCTTAAGAATGCCACAATAAGGGATAGCAAAACCTGTTATTTCGGCAGCCCCTTGGAAAGTACCAATCTTTGTAGCAGTTCCAGTAATTGTATTGCAAGTATATAATGCACCTTCCTTAATCGGAGAAATGGTATAGGCAGATATGTATAATATACCAGTATCAAAATCAAATGCCATATCTTGTGCATAATTGATATCAATACCAAGACCACTTCCAATTGGTGTAGCTATACCATTCGTAAGATTAATAGAGTAAAGAGAATCAGTTATTAATTCAATACCATATAGATTGCCCGTGCTATCAAATGCTATAGCAATCATTATACCTTCTGGAGAGCCGTAGTTACCTATCCATGAGGAAGCACCTGTTGTCATGTTTACCGTATAAAGATCAGTGCTACTGCAACCATACATAATATCGTTAGTAGGATCATAAGCTAATCCATTAAAGCTTAGACCAGTTCCATTAGGATCATAATTTCCAACTTGTGTCATTTCTCCAATTACTGGGTGTATTTTCCATATTAAAGGATTACCAACACCCATACCATATTCACATCCATACCATGTTCCAGCAGCCCATGTACCTCCAGAAATAAATTCAGTAGAACTTGTCGGTGCAATTTGAGTAATATTTCCAGGAGTTGTTGGATTGAAAGAAACAGGACCTTGTACTAACATACCACTAGGATCCCATGCACAATATCCATAAAAAGGTACAGCTCTTTCATTTAATCTTTCTAATTCATTTTGGAATTGAATACCTATCTCTTTAATACTAACTGATGCTGTCACTAATCCACAAGATGGTACTTCATTTCCGTCAATATTTTGGGTCGCTGCTACTGGTAAAATAGAACCGAATAACAGCATATATACCAAGATACATAATACTTTTTTTTTATGTTTATTCATGTCTACCAATTTTTGTAATATTTATAATATTATAATTTAATATAAATTTATAAATTTAACTATTAATATTTTCTTCGATGTTTGTCATGATATGCCGATTTCATTTCTTCAATTGTAAAGTAAAATTAAAAAAAGAGAGGAGAGGATATTAAAATAGGTTTAAAATAGAGCTAGTAGATATCTAAGAACTGGGAACAGATTTGGGTGTTGCTCAAGGAATCTCATGAATAATATGTTTATATTAAAGGCTTTGTTTTTTGGCATTTCGACTACTAATGTTCCTGCTTCACTTTCTGCACCATAAATATCTCTAGCCCATGCTTTTATGGTATATGTTCCCTGATCAGACCATGTATGTGATTTTGTTACTTCTTCACCAGAAGCATACGGACCAAACCAATCCAATTCCTGACCATCGCCCCAGTTGATTTTATAAAAAATATCTTGTTCCTGAGGGTCCTCTGAGGAAAATTTATATTTATATGATGTACCTGCTTTACCGCCTTTTGGACCATCTATGTTTGGTGCTTCGGGTGAGTCATTTGGAGTTGTAATATCCTCATATGCTGTTCCTCCTCCAGCGGTTCCTCCACCGCCAGTACCATTATCTACCCAGAATACTCTATAGGTCTCACCATCCTTTGGTAGAGTGAAGGTGCCCGAATTATAACCGCTTTCTATATTATTTTCTAATGAATCAAAAACTGCCCATCCTTCTTCACCGTCAAATGTATCTGAACCTGTTACGTCATATGTAATGTCACCTGTTGTCTGACTGTCGATAGTAACAGTAATCCAGGTGTTTGGCATATCATCTTCATGACATGTGGTGCAATAGACTGTTTCTGTAATATCCGCTGCTGCAAATTGAATATTAATCGTTGAAAAAACAACAATTGCGGTTAAGCCGATACACATCAAAATTATAAAGCGGCTTTTGTTAGTTGATACTAGCTTTGTTTCATTAAGTTTCCAAAATCTTTTTTTTCTTATCATTATCTCACCTTATTCTATAATTTTCTTTAACTATTTTTCTAGTCCTCCCATTTTAATAGGTTTCTTAATTTATATAAAAGAAATTTAATATTTAAAATTTTTGGTATCAGAAAAGTTATTTGAGGAACTCCTTATATATGACATATCTTGAAATAAATATAAATACGTAGGTTAGTTTTACAAATTGAAATGTCTATTGGTAACTTTTTATTGTATCTTAGTTTAATCTTAACTATAATTGGTATAGTAAGTTCTGTTTTACATTTGAAAACTAAAGAAAATAAATTTCTTTTTTATTCAAGAATAATTACAATATCGGTATTTACTACGATTTTTATTACAATTGTATATCTTTACATTCTCTTCATTACATCGGATCTATCTATTGAATACGTCTGGCGATACACCAGTATAACCCATCCAACTCAATATAAATTTGCAGGTGTACTTGCAGGAATGGCAGGTTCTCTTCTTTTTTGGATTTGGGTTATAATTACATCGTGGTTATATGAAGAAATAAAAACAATAAAGAAACCTGTAAATGATGATATCAAAGATTGGACAAGAATTGCTTTATTTACAGTAATGACAATTTTAATAATCATTCTACTTCTCTATGACATCTTTAAACCGACTGCAGTCAACCTCCTCACAGCATATCCTAATGGGCAAGGCCTGAAACCAATTTTGCAGACCGAACTCATGGTTATCCACCCCCCAATTGTATTCCTAGCTTATGGTTGTATGGCAATACCCTTTGCATCAGCACTTGCAAACCTTATAACGGGACATAAAGATTGGATATCCCACTCCCTCAAATGGAGCAGAATAAGTTGGATTTTTCTAACATTAGGTATAGGTATAGGAGCTCTTTGGGCGTATATCGTTCTTGGTTGGGGAGGGTATTGGGGTTGGGATCCTGTAGAAACATCTTCTCTTCTCCCATGGATAATACTTACTGGTTTCCTTCATACCCAGTTGATGTATAAAAGAAAGAAAGACTTCCTAATTTTAGCTCCAGTTTTAGGAGTGATTTCATTTGTTTTTGTGATCTTCGCAACTTTTGTTACCCGTGCGGGTGAATTATGGGTGTCTGTTCATACATTTGGACAAGCTAATGTTCAGATAGATCCTTTGCAACGATTTCTGAATTTAGTTGGTGAAAACCTAACCATTTTGATATTTATAATTTTCATAATTCTCAGTTTATTTATCACAGTATTTCTTGTGATTTATCGATATAAAAAGATTAAAAAAGGAAGAAAAGAACAATACTTTACTTTTACTGAACTAATAAATGATGATATACTCATGTTAGTTACTATTTTTTTATTTATTATAACAACAATAGTTACATTTGTAATTTTAATTAATAGTGTAAGTGGATTAAATCCGAGTGACTATAATTTCAAGGTAGGAATTTTAAGTCTTGTTATAGTACTCGTATTAATATTCTGTTTGCTTTGGAAATATGTAGGCAGAAGATGGATAACCATAATAGGTGGGTGTACTCTCATTGCATCATTTATCGGTTATTTTTTATTTCCAAAAAATAGTATAGTTGCTGCATCAATTCCGATACTTGTTGTGGCCCTAATAGGAACAGTTTATAAGATAATTGTGAGTTTCAACATAAGAAAAGTATGGAAATCTATAAAACTAGCGTCTGCTCATTTGATTCACCTTTCGATTGTTCTTGTATTGTTGGGCTATGTTGGAAGCAACTTTTTAGTTATAGAGGAAAACATATCTTTATCTATTAGAGGTGATGGAATAAATGTGGGTAAATATTCTCTGTACGCTACAGATTTTGGTATAGTCGACGGAATTAATTTTGTTGAAATCGATGCAGATTTCCGTAATTATGTCTATCAAACAGAATATGTTAATTTAAAAGTTTTACAGGGGGATAATAATATTGGTAATGAGAGACTAATAATTATAATGTCAACTTCCCTAATAAATGGTGAAAAAAAAATACTTAGAAACGAAATAAAGGTATTAGACGCAATAATTGAAGATATTTATCTCATATTTCAGCAAGCCTACGTAGATAATGAGGGAGAAATTGATAGAGTTAAAATAAATGTAAAAATATTGCCTCTCATGAAACTAGTGTGGATTGGCATGTGGCTGATGGTTCTAGGTATGGTTCTTAGAATCACCTCTGAAAAAAAATTAACGAAGGAGATAGATATAAAGAAAAAGAGAGAAATAGATGAAAAATATTATGAAGATCTTGTTGAAGAGGAACTGAAAAAGTAGAGATTCTTTCAAATTAAAATATGTGACACAAATTTTTCTATTTTTGGATTGATATTTTTAATTTTTTAGATTCATCTTAAATTTATTAAGGTTTCTAATTTACCTAATTCTTACTTTCTTCCTTAACTTCATCATTTAGCTCGTGGGCAAGCTCGATGATCCTATCTAATCTATCTGGAGGTAAGGTATTCTGAAGTTCTTCACTTATAGCTTCGATATTCTCCGAATCTGGATAATCATTAAGGAGAAGGGCGAATTTTAACACAGCGTTAGTAAGATTACTACCGCCTTCGATTAAAGTTTTATTTGTTTTGACGGTTATAGAATCAGATAATCCCTTAAGCTTTGATTCTCTATCGCCCCTCATTTTTTCAAACCAAATTGGGTGATTCTTTCTAATATACCATAGTGGGAGGGTTCCTGTTATAAAAGCACTTTTTAAAGCGATTATATCATGTTTCCTGATCGTTATTAAAAAATGAAAAAGAAGAACCATAATACTTAATCCTGCAGGAATAACATGAACCATTGTAAGATTGTCCGATAAAAAGTTCATGTAATGGAACATTCCAGTAAGAGAAGTCAATCCAAGAATATAAACAAGCGCTGAATATACGATCCTTTGTCTTCCATAAAATCTCTCAGAGGTCCCATAATCCTCTTTACGAGCAAATCCAATAAGATACATTCCAGAATGTAAGAATGTCTTAAAATCTCGGAGTGTTTGCTTAGGTAATATATCTTTTTCCTTTGTATAGATGTGAAATACAAAATGAAATAACCCAAAAATAACAAATGCGAAACCGAACCAAATATGAACATTTTGAATACCTTCAAGGGTTGGGATAAATTTATTGCCATAAACCCCAAAATTTAAAAAAAGCCAATCTCTCAAGAGGAACAAACCTGATATAGAAACAACACCAATAGTTAAAGTAAAAACCCACATCTCAATGATTGCAATCGGTCGATACATCTGAATTTTATCAATAATTTCTTGAAAAATCATCATCTTATCTTTTTTTTCTATAGAAGAGGATTCTTCACTGATAATTTTTTTTGTTATAGATTCCTTGTCAACCTCTTTTGGTTCAACCTCTAAAAATTCAGCTGTTGAAACATCGACCTTTTCAACCTCATAAATATCTTCTCCATCGAAATGATCTTCTTCAGAAAACTCACCTTCAACGTTGCCAGCTTGTTCAGTCGTTTCAAATTGTTTTGATATAGCTATCTTCTCTTCTTTTATATAACCGTCAATACTTGTTTCCCCGTTATAAGATTTTTTTACTAATAATTCCGATGGTGTATTAACCTTACTTATGAGTGATTCAGCTAATAATCTTCTATAAACTGATTCAAAAATTTTATCATCTTTAGAAATTGATTTTTTAATTATTGGATCATTGAAATTATCTAAAATATGACGTAATTTTTCCATTTTATTTATTTTAGATTTTTTTCTTTTAAACATATGTCTTTCTCAAATCTTTTCTCTCTATTAAAGAAAATATATTTCTATTTTGTTCAAATGAATCTGAGAATTTCTTTACAAATTCCACTCTTCTTTCCTCTAATATTTCTATAGCTTTTGAAATTTTTTATGATGTCTAAATCTTCAATTTTTTAATCCATTTTATGTATCCGAGTGAATCATTCTTGTATCATCATGACATGTCGATCCCGAACAACTAGTTAAAAGGGTGTCATGATCGGATGGGGGATCATGACATGCATCACATTTATCAAAATCTACACGTAATATATCATGATCACCGTGACAATTAATACATTCTTGTGCATTATGTAATTCACGACTAAATCTTGTGGCTTCTCCGGCATGACAATCTGAACAAAAGTCATTAATGAGCCCTAAAAAACCTAGATATGATATTTCTGTACGATCATGTATCGTTGTGGCTTTATTATAAGTGTTGTGACAACTACTGCAATCGTTAAAGGGTGAGGTTTTCATATGAGGATAACTTATTGTTTTGTGTTCAGAATGACAGTCAATACATCCAGTATCTCCATAAATTTCCAAAGATTCTAGTGTAAAACTTGATTCATAAGCGGAATTTTCTGCAGCGTGGCAGTTAGAACAAATAATTTCAGAGAATTTTTGACCTAAATCAACATCAGGTTTTAAATGGATTTTTGTTGTGTCATGACAAACTGAACAACTGGATAATGTTTCATTGTGTCCAAATGCTGGATTATGACAAGACTCGGCACAGTTATCAAAGTTAATACTTAACGCACCATGTTCATTATGACATCCGATACAACTTTCTGATTCATGTGATCCACTATCTAATCTTTTAATATTGTCTCTATGACAATCAGAACAGAATTCAGTGTTTATTAGTGAAGGGTACCTTGTGAATGATATCAACGCATTATCTGGATGTTTCCTATTATGACAATTCATACAATCTATTCCGGTTCTTTCAGCATGATCTAAAAGCATTCCTTCGAAATTGTCTAAAGAAGTCCCATGACAAACTGAACAGGAATTCTGGCTCAAACCGAATCCTACTTGATGTAAGCTGTGACAATCTTTACATTTCCTTTTGTCAACATGTGGATTAACAATTTTACCAGCAACTGTTTTAACATACCCTGGAATAGTTGCGATGTTGCCATCATGGCACTTTAGGCAAACATCGTTGGAAATTTCACCACCTAGATTTTCTGGATCGTAACTATTTGTGTAATATGAATATGCCTCAGGAATCGCCCTGAAAAGACCTTGGATCTTTCCAGTAATCCCGGGTTCATCATGACAATTTGAACAGCTAATTTCAGTATCCACATGTATAGCCATCATTGAATTATTACCTGGACGCATATAAGAATCATGATATGGTTCCATAATATGACAGAAGGTACCACAGAACTCTGGACTTTCTATATATTCAAAAGCAACAGTCCCAGCAACAACTATTGTCATCATGGCACTGAAAAATAAAAAACCACCAAAAAGCATCCTTTGATCTCTTTTTGTTTGATGACCAATCAATTTCTTAATTGATAAAAAAATGACTCCAGTCCATATTAATGCAATAAGAAATAGCACAATTACAGAATACAAGTGGTCCATACAACACATCTCTTATTTTTTATTAACTCGTATATCTGACTATCAGTTTTTAATTTTTAGGTAAATATGAACAATAAATATATGTTGGATTCCTAATCTGTAATAAAATCACATCTTAGATTTAAAAGCTTCTAATCTGATAGGTTATCAATTTATATTATATACTTTCCCAAATAAAAATTACGGAAAAGTATATATCATTTATTCAATATGTAGCTTTCACCCAGAGGATTCCGTATGAAAATAGATGAGTATATATTTCCTGATGAATTGTATTATCATAAAGAACATTGTTGGGCACAAATTGAAAATAATCTCGTAGTTGTTGGTATTACCGATTTTACACAAAAAATGGCTGGAGCAATAAAGCGAATTGCAACTCTCGAAGAGGAAGATGAAGTTACTCAGGGGAAGCCATTTGGGACAATGAGTAGCGGTAAATGGACGGGTAAAATCTATGCCCCCGTAAGTGGAGAGATCGCTGAGGTCAACGAGGACATTGAGGACGATACCAAACTTTGTAATGAAGATCCGTATGGTAAAGGTTGGATTATAAAAATTTCTCCTAGTAGCCTAGATGCAGATTTGAATAATCTAATGAAAATAGGGCCAGAGTTTGAGAAATGGATTAAAAACGAAATTAAAGAGAAAAAAGCACTTATAAATAAATAAAACAATTGAACTCTCTATTAAATAAAATATCTAATTATAACCAGATTTTTATCTTAAAACATTTCTAATCTTATTATAAATCATATAATCTTAACAATAAAATAAATTCATAATCTTTGGTTAACAAGTCAAACAATCTTTATTAATATTTTTATAATGATAGATATCACAGGAAAAAATTAATAGTTCGAGCTCCCATACTTGCCAAGTGATAGATTTGGATAATTTGTCAAATGAAACAGAACACGATTTTAATCATTCAAAGGACCGAAAATTCACGTCGGAGATTTACAGGAAAATAGCCGAAATCGTTGGGGAAGAGCGTGTTAGTAAAAGTAATCTCGATCGTTTATTGTATAGCCATGATCTAGCTCCATTGCCAAAGGAGATGTCTCTTGCATTTAAAACTATTCCTGATATTGTGGTTAAACCACGTAACTCAATCGACGTCTCTAAAATCATGAAATACGCTATTAAAAATAATATACCTGTTATACCTAGAGGTGGAGCAACTTGGGCATTTGGTGGAGTAGTTCCTACTTTTGGTGGTATTATTTTAGATATGGGAAGTATGCAAGAGATATTAGAAATTAATAAGGAAAACTTATTCGTGACAGTGGAACCTGGAATGAACTGGAAAACACTATATGATACTTTAATTAGGAAAGATCTTCTAATTGGTGCTTACCCAAGTAGTGCGCCAGGAGCAAGTGTAGGTGGCTGGGTGAATACGGGTGGCGTAGGAATAGGTTCCTACAAACATGGTGGAATAGATCAGTTGACCCGATCATTAGAAGTCGTATTATCAGATGGTACTATCATTACTACAGGATGCAAGAATGTTTTAAAAAATTCATCAGGATATAATTTAACCGACTTATTTATAGGTTCTGAAGGAACATTAGGTGTTGTTACAAAAATTACTTTGCAGGTTTGTCCAATACCAGAAGAGATTCGCCCTACTACATATGTTTTTTCCAGTCTAGAAGAAGCTGGCAAAGCAATTCATGCTTTAACACGATCTAATATAATCCCTTACCATATTGCTTTTCTTGATGGAGCACACTTCGACTTATTACGCGAATTAGATAAGGGTATTCCAAAGCCTGGAGCCATGGTTAATATTATTTTTAGTGGGGATAGTAAAATTATTGATATTCAGGAGAAAAAAACAGATAAAATTATGGTAAAATATAATGCTAAAAAAGCAAAAAAAGAGTTTGCAAATCATGAATGGAACGAACGATTCTTCGAATCCAAAGCACGGCGTCTTGGTCCAGGTTTGATTGTTGGGGAAGGATTCTGTCCTGTTTCACAAATTGTTGAGATGAGTAAAAGATCACAAATCGTATTAAAAAAGTTGAAGATGAAAGGTGCAGTGGTAGGTTATATCGCCGATCCAAACACAGCGTTATTTATGACCTATGCTATTTCAAACGAACATAAACTTATTAGAAGTTTAGCTTCTATGGCGTTAGTAAAGAAACTAGCAGATGAAGCATTCAAAGTAGGAGGAAGACCCGGAGGCTTTGGGCTCCTTTTTAGTGGTAACCTAAAAAAGATACATGGCAAGGGAGTTTTTGCTATGGATGATATCAAATCTGCCCTTGACCCCCATTACATAATGAACCCTGGAAAATTAATAGAGAATACAACCCGTTTTGGTATTCCAATCCCAGGTTTTGCCATGGCCGCTGGTATGGATATAATGGCTATCATAAAAAGGATAATGTCAGCTGATAAGATCGAAATTAAAAACCATAAAATAAAGAAGAAAAATGAATGAAACAAATCTAATAAGAAAAGAACTGAAGCCAAATCTCGTGCGAAACAAGCCACCCCATCTAGATGATATTTATGCATGTCTGCAATGTGGTTATTGTAATTCTGTCTGCCCAGTATATAAAGAGACTGGGTGGGAATCACTCACTCCACGAGGTAAAGTGTATCTATTGAAACACCTAATTACCAAAGATAGCTTCCTTGATAAAATACTAGGAAAGAAGATTGCAGATTTTCTAACTGGTAGAGGCCAGATATCTCTTGAAGAAGCCATGACAAAGATATATACATGTACACTCTGTAGCCGCTGTGAAACAATATGTCACGTTGATATCGATTTCCATGAATACTGGGAAAAGATTCGAAAATGGATGGTTGAGAATAACATCAAGCCACCACAGAATACTATTGACATGTACAACTACATTGCTAATGATGAATATATGAATCCTTTTATGGAGCCATTACAAAAACGAGATGAATGGTATCGTGACAATTATCAATTTCCTGAGACAGCAGATATGATATATTTTGTAGGATGTATAGCCTCATATCATGAATATCAAGTGCTCTTGAGTACATTAAAAATATTTACAAGTGCAGAGTTGGATTTTACTATGCTTGGAACTGACGAGATATGTTGTGGTGCGATCAACACCATGTCAGGCCAATGGGATAATTTCAAAAATATCGCTGAAAATAACGTGAGACAGATCGAAAAGAGAAGAGCAACTAAGGTGGTTACAGGATGCCCAGCCTGTTATCGTGCGTTTAAAAAATACAGAAAATTTGTAGAATACAATTTTAAACTTTTTCACACGACTGAAATCGTAGCAGAACTCATCGAAGGAGATAAGCTTGAATTTATAAAAGATTTCAAGGAAAAGAATCTACCAATCATATACCATGATCCTTGTGAACTGGGACGCATTATCGAATACGAAGATAAAGGTATATTCGAAGCACCTAGGTATATTCTAAAAAACATTCCCGGCATCGATAATGTCCTTGAATTTCCAAATAATAGGATAGATAGTATTTGCTGTGGCGGAGGTGGAGGTTTGAGAGCCATTAATTATAATTTGACAACGGAGATTACTCTTAGAAAGATTGACGAGGCTAAAGAACTTGGGGCAAATACAATAGTTTCTGCCTGCCCAAATTGCAAAGCTCAATTCAGCGATGCTGTTGAGATGAAAAAAGAAAAAACAGCGAATAGCGAAAAGAAATTTAAAATGAAAGTAATGGACGTCCTCGATGTTGTGGCCAAATCCCTCTGATCACAAAATTAAAGATAAAAAAGGATCGATATGAGTATCATAGTAATTATACAGGAGTTTTTTCAAACATTTCGCAGCTACTTTCGACAGATGGCACCGTTATTTTGGGGCGTGTCGATTTTACCTTATTATATGGGATGGTCTTTTGCATCTAACAAGATTTACCCAACGTATGTAGCCCGAGTCTTATTACTCCCAGATCCGACACCTGCACAAGATATGTATCTTGAGTTGTTTGTATTTTTAATTGGATTGATTGCGATAGGCCCCCTCCTTGGAGGTGCAACAATTTTATATAATGATTTTTTTGACAAAAGTAAAGATATACATAGCAAACGGAAGAAACACCTACCACTTCTAAAAGGAATACTAAAACCGAGATCAATATATCATTTATCATTATTACTTTTTACACTTGCGTTTTTCTTTGCTATCTTTGTTTCAGCTTGGTTCACCCTACTTATAACAATATGTATAGTACTTTCAATTATATACTCCTCTCCACCTTTAAGATTGAAGGAGCAGCCAGGTTTCGATCTTTTTACAAACGCTATAGCTAGTGGAATAATCTGTACTATGGCAGGTTGGGTTATAATCAGACCAATTATCGAATTCCCAGTACTATGGGGTATTATTTCTTTTTTTGGCGTAGGAGCAATCTATATTCCAACAACAATCATTGATTTTGAACCTGATACAAAAAAAAGGGTAACAACATTAGCTACCTATCTTGGAAAACAAAAAGCTTTCTATTTAGGTTGGAGCTTTGTCATTCTTGCTAACTGCACAATTATATTAATGGGGTTACTTAACTATATTATTCCTCCTAAATTTTTACTATTTGTCTGGCCAATAATGGTTGCTGAAATTTTTTCATATTGGTATTACCTGAAAAAACTTGATTCCATAGGAGGTTACTATGCGATTTTATCATTCTCCATATTAGTTGCCTTTGGAACTAGTTTAATTCTGTTTTATAATGCTGGCTTATTAACAATTCCCTAAAACCTTAGGATAATATGTATATCTTGTAATAATCATCTTTTTTCATTTTCAAGATTGTAAACCAAAGCAAATTTATTATTATTGTTTTGGTATACCGTACGCATCTTGTCATTTAATTGATGTGTTTTAACGGAGAAAATATATGGGTAAAATCCAAAAGAAACTAGCTAGTTATATTGAATTACTACGGCCTGGATGGTGGCCTGCTTGTTTTTTTATTGGTTTAACACCTGGAATGTTAGCAATATACTTGAACAATGGTTATTTAAATGAATTTGTTCAATTAAAAACAATTGCATGGGCATTTGCCTACTGGGCATCAATCGTTGGTATATATGTCTTCAATGATATAGTAGGTATAGAAGAAGATATGATCGTCAATCCTAAACGCCCACTCCCCTCCGGTAGAACAACAAAAAAATCTGCATTAATTTTTTCTTTAACACTTCTAACACTTGGAGTAGTTATTTGGTGGTTTACCTTTAAAAATCCCCTGAGCTCCCTTATCCAATTAACATGTATATGTTTAATCGCAATCTACTCAGCTATTTATAAAAATAATATTCTACTTGGTCTAGGGGCTGGATTTATCGCTGTTGGTATATGGATTACCTTCGCTCCATTTAATTTAATCACATTAGCTCTTTTTTTGTTAATATTTTTTTGGGAATTAACTTTAGATGTCCCAGAAAATATTCTCCATTTCGAAGGAGATATCAAGATTCATCCCCAGACGTTTGCCGCATTGTTAGGTCGAGAAAGATTGGTAAAAATCAGTCTTATTTTTGCAATATCCACAGTTGTTTCTGTCATATGGCTATTTTTCCTTCTTGACATGAGTTACATCTATCTATTCTTTGCAACTATTGGATCCTTAACTTTAATTTATAGTCAGTTATCCTTAAGAAAGAGTATTACTTCCATTCATCTGGGCCATTCACTCGGACTTGTCATGTTTTCAATCTTTATTATAAATATGGGATTAATAACTTATACTATAGTTCAATCATATTTATAGATGATTTGAGTTGAGTATCATGTCATACAAACCCTATCAGTGTGGAATTGATTGTAGAGGAGGGTACTACTGCCTTATCTGCTTATTTGTTTTTAATTTACGAAAGTTAAAAAATAAATTAAAGAGAATAAGAAAAAGAGATTGAAAAAAAACCTTCGACTATAGATACTCAAGTTAATAAGGATTGTAGGGAAATGAAATTGTTTAATCTTGGCGAAATGAACTGGAAGCAAACTCAATTAATTTACCATGCACTCGCGTATAAAAACATAGAAGGTTTGGTATTACATTCCTCTAAAGATAAATATATGTGTGTTGGTCTTCACCAGAATCCACATGACGAGCTAGATCTTGAGTACTGCAACAAGAACAACATTGGTATCTTCCGGAGAGAGATAGGTGGTGGAACAGTGCTATTAGACAACAATCAGATATTCTACCATCTTATTATACATAGGAACCACCCAAAAGTACCCTACGCTCCTGAGAGTTTCTTTAGGAGATTTCTTCAACCAGTTATAGAGACATTTCGTGAGTTAGGGATATCAGTAGAATATCGCCCATTGTGCGATCTAGTCGTACACGAGAAAAAAATATCAGGTAATGGGGGTGGAGAAATAGGAGAGTGTAAGGTTCTAGGGGGTAACATTTTGTTAGGTTTCGATTATGAGTGCATGGCTCAATCAGTGTTATTACCTATGAGTGTGAGAGGTAGGTTTTTCGAATTGATGCATAACAAAATAACCACAGTTGAGAAGGAACTTGGCATTAATCCTTCCAAAAAAGAAATTTGTTCAATCCTGGCTACAAAATTCGTAGATTTCCTAGGACCTATGACTAAAGGTAAAGTTGAAATTGGAATAACTAAAAAAATGACAGAGTTAGACAAGCAATATTCATCTGATACATGGTTGTATCAAAGGGGAACTAAACAAATCGGTCGCGAGATCAAAATATGCGAAGGAACTTTTCTATTTTATAAGGCGTTTGATACTAAAAAAGGCCCTATAGAGATTATTTGTGAGATTGAGGATAAAAAAGTTAAAAAAGTTATATTTTCTGGTTCATTATCCCCCTCCCAAATAAATCAAAAAGAGAGGAGCTTGATAGGCATGGAATATGAAAGAGATAAGTTAGTAAATGAAATTATTAATAAAATAAAAATCCATGGAGGTGTTGTTGTTGCTTGAAATAAATGGGATGAAGTTTCCGTTAGATAGAAGTTATTATACTAAAGATGGAGCCCATATATGGTTGAAATCGGAGAAAAATTTCATTAAACTTGGAATGGATGCTTTTGCTGTTGAGATGATAGGTTTTTTCAACTTTTTTACCATTAATAAGAGACGAGTAAAAAGTGGAGAAGCAATTGGTAGCTTCGAGTCAGCTAAGTTCGTGAGTAGATTCTACACTCCCATTAGTGGGGAAATCATTGAAGTCAACAATAAGGTTCTAAATAATCCTCGAAAGATCAATGATGATCCATATAATTCATGGATTGTTACAATAAAACCTGACAATAATGAAGATGGAAGTAAATACATCATAGAAGGAAAAGATAAGGTATCGAAATGGATATCTGAAGAAATTGAGAGGCTTAAGAGTGACAAATAAGCAAGAGAGCCCAGAGTTTGTTAAGATCAGCACCGCTGCAGCAATGACTTTGAGGTTTTTTCCAGGATATTTTAATCGAGGGGAACAGCTCAAAGCATTAAACCTTCTTCTAACCTATGAGGATGGTTGCAAAGCGAGTTGTGGATACTGCGGTCTCTCAAAATCACGTGATCCCCGGGTAAAAACCTTCATTCGGGTAGATTGGCCTATTATCTTGTTAAATGATATTCTTGAGAGAACAATGAAATATGGGAAATATCTGCAACGGGTTTGTATTGCTATGATTACACACCCTAGGGCTTTTAACGATGTGTGCACGATTATGCAATCATTCCGAAATGAAACTGATTTGTTAATTAGCGGACTCATCTCTCCTACAATGATCCAATCAAAAGAAAAAATAAAGATGATAAAGGAAGCAGGTGCGGATATGGTGGGAGTGGCAATAGATGCTGTCACCCCCGAACTGTTTGAACGGTTCAGAGGAACGGGAGTTAAAGGTCCACATAAATGGGATCATTACTGGCGCATCGTCGAATGGAGTATCAGATCCTTTGGAAGAGGTAATGTTGGAGTACATCTTATAGTTGGACTGGGTGAGACTGAGAAAGAAATGGTAGAGACTATACAAAAGGCAAACAACATGGGAGCTAAAACCCACCTTTTTTCTTTCTTTCCTGAAGAAGGAAGTCAGATGAAAGATTGGCATCAACCATCTTATGGTCATTATCGACGTATTCAATTGGGACGTTATCTAATAAATGAGGGATTTAGTCGAATTGAACAAATGGAGTTCAATGACCAAGAACAACTGGTTGCATTTGGTACAGACGTAGAAAATATCATCCAATCTGGAGAAGCGTTTATGACATCAGGTTGTGCAGGATATGATAGAACTGTAGCATGTAACCGCCCATATGGCAATGAGCGCCCTTCTTGTCCCATTCGAAATTATGCTTTTCATCCTGAAATATCTGATATTGAGATGATCTGGGAGCAAATATTTGACTATTCAGAAGATAAGGGATGAAGTATAGGGGCAAGTCTATGTTGTTTATAGTTTTTATAGAATTATATTTGAGTTATTATATTTAGCAGTAAACGATGAATGGGATATTATGGATCAATGGACGTTTTTAGATACTGGTGTGCGAAGTGCTGCTGAGAATATCGCTTTGGATGACATCCTATTTACATGTAGGAACAAGAATTTTATTCCAAATACATTCAGATTTCTACAATTTGCCCCAAGTGCTGTACTTGTTGGTTTTCATCAAAGCGTTGATCAGGAGGTCAGAATCGATTATTGCAGGGAACATAGTATAGATATTAATCGTCGGATTACCGGTGGTGGAGCTATATACTTGGATGAAACTCAATTGGGATGGGAATTGATAGCCTCTAAAGATTTTCCATTAATGCCTGGCAGGACGGAAGAGCTATATGAGCTTCTGTGTAAATGTACAGTTAATGGATTAAAACAGTTAGGAGTCAAGGCGGCATTTCGTCCTAAGAACGACATTGAGGTTGATGGAAGAAAGATTTCTGGAACAGGTGGAACCTTTGGAGAAAGAGTGTTTCTCTTCCAAGGGACACTCCTCACTGATTTCGATGTTGACACAATGCTCAGATCCCTCCGAATACCGATCGAAAAATTGAAGGATAAGGAGGTGGAATCTGTTCGTGAGAGAGTAACCTGCCTCAAATGGGAGATAGGTTATCTCCCTGAGATAGTAACTATCAAAACAGTCTTGAAAGAAGGATTCGCTGAGATATTGAATGTAGAAATTGTAGAAAGGGAGTTGACAAAAAGGGAAAAAGTCATGCTAAAGGATAAGATCGAACACTACCAATCTGATGCATGGATATATGGTGTACGCAGACCGATTAAACATCGAAAAACCCTCAAATCAGTTATTAAGACACCTGGTGGCCTTATTCGTACTTCTTTAATTGTTGATATTCCAAACAAACGCATACAATCAGCTCTCATCACAGGTGACTTTTTCGCATACCCTAAACGTACTATCTTCGACCTGGAAAGCATATTAAAGGACAGTGTAATGGACCAAACAGAGATTGAAGATAAGATTATGGGTTTCTTCCAGGAAAGAGAGGTACAAATTCCAGGTGTTACACCCACAGATTTTGTCAAAGCAATCCAGAAAGCATTAGAAAAGATAAAGTATCTTAAACTCGGAATCCCTCTTGAAGATGTAAACAATATATTTACTGTGACCGATACATTTGATAACGTAATTGACACACCTGTTTTTCTCATCCCGTACTGTGCAAAGTTGCCAGAATGTAATTACAGGCAACAAAAAGGTTGTTCTAAATGTGGAAAGTGCACTGTCAGCGATGCGTATGAGTTAGCTGAAAAAAAAGAAATGACTCCCATTACCATATTAAACTTCGAAGATTTAATGCAGACGCTTAATGAGCTAAAACAGAAAGGAGTTAAAGCGTTTTTAGGGAGTTGTTGCGAGGCATTCTACACGAAACATCTAGATGATTTCCTAGAAGCAGGATTACCTGGTATACTCATCGATATAAACAACGAGACTTGTTATGATTTAGGGCAAGAAAGAGAGGCTTACAATGGAAAATTCGAAAATCAGACTAACCTAAAAATTGATCTAATCCGAAGAGTTATTGATCACTTGAGATGATGAACTAAATCTTGTCATATTTTTAAGCTGTTTCACGTATTTTTCCGCTCTTTCCTTGGTGGCTAGAACTTTCTCTACAAAATCAACATCCCGAAGTCCTAATATACCATTTTTCTCTAATTCCTCTGAATAATTTTTTTCCAAGAAATCATTGTTAAATTTTTGATCAGCTATCGCTTGGTCCATTATTCTAGCAGCTATTTGTCCTGTAATGATTGCATAAAATATCCCCTCTCCTGTTCCAGGATATACAAATCCTCCTGCATCACCTGTAAGAATAGCACGATTCCCAGTAAGCCTATCTAATGGACCAGACATGGGGATCACGCTCGCCTCTTTTCTCAAAATTTTACCACCTATTAATTTCTCTTTTATTTTTGGATGTATCATAAATTTGTCAAGTATTTGCCAGATACTACCTTTAAGATGATTAGAGATAATACCAACACCAATTTTTAGATAATTCTTCATAGGGCTGATCCATCCATAACCATGATTAAGAGTATAATAAATTTCGAACCAATTTCCAATACGACTGTCTATAACATCGGATGGAAGAGCAACAATATACTGGGCAGCTATTGCAATACGTTTTGATGATATGCCATAATACTTTTTTACGATAGAATTTGCACCATCTGCTCCAATAACACAACAAGCTTCACATCTCCAATTAATTCCTCTTATCTGAATGCAGTGACCTTTGTCAATTATGCTCGTTACCGTAACATGTGATGGCTGAGTCTTAAGCGATCTAATAAGGAATGTATCAAAAACATCTCTTTCTACAATGAATCCAGGTTGGGGAAAGAAGGATTCTACCATAATATTAGATGGAGAAAAAATTCGAAAACCCTCAAGAGGTCGTTCATACAATTTCTCCGGAAACTTTATAACAGATTTAACTTTTGGAGTGAGTACACCAGCACAAGGCTTATTCCGTGGTAATACCTTTTTATCTAAAATGAGATAGCTGTGTTCTGTCTCTTCAAGACTTTTTGCAACTGATGCTCCAGCTGGCCCGGCCCCAATAATGACCACGTCATATTTTTTCATTACATTTCCTTTGAACCATACTTTTATCCTTTATAATATTGTTTCACCAATAATCCTGGAAAGGTAATATATTAATTATGATAGTATTTCCATTTCTATTATAGTTATAAGGAATATTATATCCTTATTCATTTAACTGTTAAATCTAAGTGTCATTCAAATCTAAGTGTCATTCTTATTATTAAAATGAATCAACACAAAGTTCACTGATAATAAATTTTTAATAGAGACACCTAATTTTATCATTAGAAATGTAGCTGATATCTCTGATGCACCCGGTAAAGTATTTTTATGACTATTTGTAAACATATTGAAATAAAATAGTAGGAATTTATTCCCTTAAAATTATCAAACGAAATACAGAATTTATATTACTTTTTTAAAATTGTGGAACAACTTTCCTTAGTAGTAAATTTACGTGTTGAAGAAAAAGAAATTAAGAGACGTAAAATCTTATGAAAAGGTATTTAATCGCCTCTAAAGAATTCAGGGACAACCTCCCAAATAATTTTACGCCTCAACTTGCTCGTGCAAGTCTATTATATATTGTTTTTTATTTTATAAAAATATTTCGAAAAATCTATTTTATGCCTAGAGGAGTTAAATAATATAACATGCTAATAGAAATAAGATGAACTTTTTGCTCTATGTCTACATGTTCGGTAGGTTTATATATGATTTAATTAATATAATCTATTATAAAAAATAATGAAGGGGAAAAGAGATATGATAAAGAAAATATTCGTATTAATGTGTGTAACAGGTTTGTTGCTGATGTCTTCACGGATGTCTATGAGCACTTATGATAAAGGGGAATTACTCATTGAATCGTTGGTAGAGGGTAATACATTAATAGCAGAGTATGGTAATAATCAGACAATCGAAGTCGACACTATTGGTAATATTGTATGGCAAAAGACTGATTTGTTTTTTGCTCAAGATGCAGAACGACTCTCCAATAACAACACACTTATAGTGGAATATGGTACACAACAGGTAATTGAGGTTAATCCTTCTGGTAATATAGTATGGCAAAAAACTGAATTGAACTCGCCCATGGATGTAGAACGACTCTCAAACGGCAACACGTTGATAGCAGAATTCGGTGGCGGTGTAATAGAAGTTGACAATAATGGAGATATCGTATGGCAAAAAACTGGATTGTTAAATTCTTTTGATGCAGAACGACTCCCTAACGGTAACACTTTGATAGTAGAAGCACATATATATGTTGGTCGTGTGTTAGAGGTTGATGCTGATGGTAATGAGGTTTGGAATATATCAAATCTATCCGGTCCTGTGGATGCAGAAAGGCTTTCCAATGGAAACACATTGATAACGGAACACGTAGGTAAAAAAGTAATAGAAGTAGACAATAATGGAAATATTGTGTGGCAAAAGACTGGATTACTTGTGCCAAAGGACGCAGAAAGACTCCCTAATGGTAACACATTGATAGTTGAGTGTGGTGCCAATCGTGTAATAGAGGTTGATAATAATGGCAATATCGTATGGGTAAAATCTAACTTATGGTGGCCTGCAGATGCAGAAAGACTACCGAATCAAGCTCCAAATGCACCAACTATAAATGGTCCACCAAATGGAAAAAAGGGAATAGAATATGAATATACCTTCAATGCAGTAGATCGAAATGGTGATGATATCTACTATTATATCGAGTGGGGAGATGGTAACATAGAAGAGTGGATTGGTCCAAATAATTCTGGAATAGATGTAAAAGTAAAACATACTTGGAAGAAAATAGGAACCTATACAATTAAAGCTAAAGCAAAAGATGTTTTTGGTGCTGAAGGCCCAGAAGCAACGCTAAAGGTAAGGATGCCAAAGAACAAAGCTTTCAATTTCAACCAATATCTTCTAGAACAACTGTTACATAGATTCCCAAATACATTTCCAATATTAAGATATATTTTAGGATTTAAACCTTAACTACATCCTCCCGCCTCGGGCTCTTAACCCGAAATTAAATAAAAAAATATTTATAGTAGAATTAAGATAAAACTTTTGATGACAGAATATATCCAATGTCCTGATTGTGGACTTTATATCATTAAAGAGGTAGTTGTATGCCCGTATTGTGCCACCCCTGTAAAAGATAAAGATGTTCCCTCCTCAAGTGCCAGTTAAAATTTTAAAATTAATTTTTTCTCCTGTAAGGTTCATTCATTACTATAATTCACTTTTTTTATTGTTTTATAAGATTTAAAGTATCAAAACTTTCATTAGTAAGGGTTAAATTATTATCATTATTAGAAAATTCATAGTGATAACAGATTGGTGGATATTCTGGAAATTCCTGTAATGTGAGATATAAACAAATAGCATCTACATCGTAATAAAACAAATGAATATGATTTTGGCTTTCTTGTTCCGCTGTTTTATCATCATTAAATGTAAAAGTAACGTTATAGGTTATATTTTCAGAGACAGATACTCCTTCCCATACGCCGATAAACTTTTTCGAATAATTTTCAGCACATCCACTCAAAATAATTGTCATCGAAAGGATAATGATTCCAAGCAGTGTTAATTGTTTTTTCATAGTAATTCTCAATATTTTAATGCATACCTTATATATTTTTTTATCTGTGCTGAGGGGAGCATTTAAATATTAAATAATCTTATAGATATAGTAACAATAGGGGATAAATATGAAATTAAATATTAAATTTCTAACATGTTTAATTCTTATCAATCTTTTAGTTGTTTCAAGTGCAGTTGGAGTTGAAATAAAACAAAAAAAGGAAATAAGCAATATTTCCGATTTTGACCCATTGATAGATATTGAATTAACGGTAGAAATTCAAAAGATAAGAACGTTTGATAAGGATGATAAACAATTTGGTATACTCCCTTATAATCCTATAAAATTTAAAAGAGAATATATAGACAAAGAAAGCGATCCTGATTTTTATGTTAAAATTATCATAAATGAACATGAATTTACTAGTAATATCTGGTATGATACAAAATATATCTACGATTCTCCATTTTTAGCAACAGTAGATGTTCCTGATGATGAAGAATTTGTAACAGTCAAAATCCAATTATGGGATTGGAATGATAATGGAGATGTGCTGTGTGATATTGGGAATGAAAATGATGATACGGAACTAACGTACAGTATTAAAAATGGACACTGGACTGGTGAGGATTATATTGGAGATCCAAGTGGTTATGGTAGGTTAAATGGATGTGACGATGGGACTATATACAAAAGAGATAGAGATTGTGAACTTTGGTTTGATATTTATCAAAATGATTACGATGGTGATGGACTACCATATTGGACAGAAGTATATGATTACGGAACTGATCCTGAATTAAATAATATTGGAGAAGATACTGACGACGATGATATTCCAATTGAATGGGAATGGAAATGGGGATATGATCCTACCGTCTGGAATGATCATAAAGAAATTGACCCTGAAATGGATAGTATTGATAACTTTGAAGAATTCTTAACTTCTGAATGGTTTTCAGATCCATTTCGAAAGGATGTTTTTGTTGAATTAGATATAATGGATGACGGACCAAATGGCGAAAAAACCTATTTTCCACCAAAATCAGAAGAAATTCTTCAAACTGCTTTTGATCGACAAAATATTGTTTTCCATCTCGATTACGGAGATATGGGTGGACATGAAGTTTTCCCCTATGATGAATTGATTAACTGGCAAGATTTGGATAAGATTTATTACGATTACTTCCTGCACGGAGACCATAATAATTGGAGGAGGGGTGTTTTCCATTATGGTGTCGTTGTATACAAATCAGTAAGTGCAGCGGGTTATATATTTCGTGCCAATGCTTTTCAAATAACAAGTACTGGTCATGAAATAGAATCAGAAAAATCCTGGGCAGATAGAGATGTGGTGTATGCTAGTGCTTATATGCATGAACTAGGACATACCTTTGGATTCTGGCCTATTCCTGGACATGCTAGAATAAGTGGGGTACTAGGAATTTTATATTGGATGTTTTGCCGATCATATAAAAGTTGTATGAACTATGGATACATGTATTATACCGTGGATTATTCTGATGGATCCCGGAGGCCCCCTGATAAAGATGATTGGAGTAGAATGGATCTTTCATTTTTCGAAAGAGAATGGATTTAGGAAACCAAAATTTTATTTTCTTCAATTTTTAAAAAGTATTTACCCCGGATTGAATTATATTATTAAAATTTATCCACTAGGATTTACTTTAAGATAAAACAGGAAAACCTTTCCATTTATATCTCTTGTTTCTATATTTTCAGGTATTTCGACTCTAACAGTTACTATTACCTTACCTAGACCAATAATTGGCTTAGAATCAACGGTTATCATTTCACCAGGTGATACACTCTGAAGTATTCCGTTAGATTTTCGACCAATTAATATAAATCCACCATCAAGAATAATATTCCATTTAACATTGATTGCCTCCTCTTCACCAATATTCTTCAGCTCAGCATTGATTTTAAATAAACCACCATTTACTTTCCCTATTTTCATAATTGATGATTTCAAAATATAAATCGGATAGGGTTCTGACCAACCACTTTCGGATCCCATATCATCTTTAAGGTTTACTCTAATTTCATAATTTCCACTATTTGTCCAGTTATGTGTGGTACAAGCCGTTTCTCCAGATATGTATGGTCTTATCCACCCCGTACTTTTTCCATCACCCCAAGACCAATTGCAGTATATAAGATCCCCTTCTTGATCAAAGACATCTATACAGAAGGTATAATCCACATCAATAGTGCCCTCATTTGGTCCTGTGAAGTTAGTACCAAAGGGTGGTAAGTTTTTTGTGCAATGGATGATAAGAGTTGGATCCCCAAGGATGGTCATTCCGTAGAACCAGCTGATATCACTATCATCATATGGGTATCCATATTCGAACCATTTTCTTAACGCCGTCCCAAATGATGCCCCTTGCCCAATTGGCTCATAAAAATAACGGAAATCGAGCATAGAGCCAGTCTTTGCACTTCCTACAACGGACAATGAAGGAGTATCTGTATCAAGGATATATGCATATCCAAGACAGTTATCCTCTGTGAATCTTAGTGAACTACAACAGAAAAGATTATAAAAGAGAGCTAGAGGTGGTGCGTCTCGAATATCATCACTATATGCCCACCCACCGATAGTAAAGGCATGTCCAGCATAGCTGGAATGACAGGAAAGTTGAATGAACTCATATGTATTTGGAATTTTATTATTTACATAGTCATCTCTATCAACATCTGGATACCATATAGCTTCATAATCTTCATAAGCATATCCTATATCGTATCTGAATTCTGGATAATTAGCCCAATCTTGATCTGTATAAGTAAGTCCTAACAGGGTCTGATTTGTGGAACCACTCCAGAAATCATAGACTTTTGCGAAATATTTCTTAAGTATGATTATTTCATCACCAGGAATTCGAGATGCATCGATACGTCCAACAAAGATTTCAGGAGCAGTATCCCCCGAGCCATCTGTATGAGAATCATACATTCCGTCACCATCAGAATCAGTCCAAGTACCATCAAGATCCATTAGGAAGAGATCACATGGAAACTCAGCAGGTCCATAGAAGTCATTTTCATGGTGGAACCATTCAGCAGGGAGGTCACCTATAAGTACACTTCCAGAAACGTTGGAACCATTCTCCCAATAGGTTATAATTCGATCCTTTAACTCCTCAGGTGTCACCCCTGAAACCTTATAAACAGCTGATTCGTATCCGAACTTACCTAAGGTCTTGTTATATCTAGAAATCTCATCTTTAAGATTTTCAACGAGGTCAGATTCAATAAAAAGTATGATTAATGGTAAATCACTTCGATATGGTTTAGAGATTCTTTGAAAAATATAAGGTTTATCCTCTCTACTATTAATATATTCTTCATAAGTACCAACAGGCCCCATCTGCTTTAATAAAGGAATATCCCGAGTATTAACAGTAGGCGTTCCAGCATTTTGTTGCAGATCAATACTCTTAATGATTGGAAAAAGACTAACTTCTATAAATAAAACTAGAATTAACAAAATAGATATTTTTTTCATCATATTTTCCCCAAATAATAATTACTAATGGGTTAATTTATTTAAATGTATCTTAGAGTGAAGATCGATCTATTTACAACTAATACATACACTTAATAATAAATAATTCAAATATTTGTAAGGAATATAAATATATATTTAAAAAAACATCTTTTGATATATATAAAAGAATATCTTTCTAAAAGAAATCTAATCTTATTACATTTACTTACTTATAATCTCTGATTTAGAATTTTTTCTCTCTTTCCTGCATTTTAGCAAGTTTTTTTGCTGTCTATCGAGCTTTTTCCCTCCTTTTTTTACTTTACTTATTATCTTATAGTCTTCTCTAATCGTCGGTGCATCCTTTTTCCAAAATTTAAAACCCATATATATTGAATTATATTTTTAGTATTTAAACAAAAAGGATTTTTAAAAAGATTGGGGTAAAATTGCACATTTTAAAACAAAGTTTTGAAATACTTTCGATTGCCCCCTTTACAGTTTTAATATAGATAATAACAATCTGGATTTTCCAAAATACTTCTTTGGGGGAAAAACAATGAAATCTGACAATATAAAAAAGGCATTATTGGAACCCAAATCCTTTGCAAAACTTGATATAATCGTTAAATCGGGAATTATAGAACTTGACGTTTTGCTTGGTGGATTCAAAGCAGGGGAAATTACCTATATAGATGGAGATAGTAGTCTTATTTCCAATCTACCAAATCAACTTTGTGTCAATACTTATATTACATTCAAAAGTCCAACAATTTATATTGATGGAGGAATATGTGCAGATCCTTATAGAATTGCAAAATATGCCAGAATGAATGAAATCAATCAAGATGAAGTCCTAAACCATGTTCATATTAGTCGAGCATTTACGGTCTATCAACTATCATCATTTATTGATCATGTAATAGAGAAAGAAATCAAAAAACATGGTCCTCGTACCCTGATTATTGGAAAGTTTCCCGCTCTATTTCTCGACCCCGATATTCCAGTTGAAGAAGCTCAGATAATTTTGAAAAATACAATACTAAAACTTCATGAACTTACCTCAAGTTACAATCTCATTACGGTTCTCACAAATGTTGACAGTAGATTATATTCAAATAAAATCAGAAATACAATACAATCATATGTTCATGAAACAGTTAGAATGAAATACATCGAACCATGCACGTATGTTGATCTCCTAAAAAAGCAGGAGAATACAACAGTGCTTCATATGGCAGAAGGGCAATTACGGTTAGAGCATTTTGGCATGGTGATGTAAATGGGTCGTACAGTTCCTTCTTTTAGAATAGTTATTGAACAGTTTGGTTGGGATTGGTTAGAGTTCAAACGAGCTCTTAGAGACATTGATAAAGAATCCTTTGAAAATCTCATGAATCACGCACGGCGTCATGCAGAAGCAGGAACAAACATGCCAAATCCAAATCCATTTGAACCAATAGTGATGTCTATTCTTGTTGAACATGAAAATGAACTAAGGAAGCTTAGGAAGAATGATAAGAGGACACATTCTTGATTCCTATGCTGACTTTAAGAAAAACGTTATGGTAACATGGCTTATTGATAACGGTAAATCAAGTAGAGTTGAAGACAAATTTGAACCATCATTTTACGTATATTCCTCTCAAAATAACCTTTTCAAACTTGCATCAGATTTGCAAGATATTCCTCAAGTGAAATACCTTAATTTCACACATTACAGACTATCGCTAGGTTTCGAAAAGAAACTCGTTCTTGAAATCATTCCAAGGATACTTTCATCACTTAAAAAACTGGCATCAATGATTGATAAATGGGGCAATTACCGGACGTATGAATTGTATAATGTAGACATTCGTCTTCCTACGCGGTATCTGCAGCATAAAGGTGTATTTAGCAATGCTAAAGTGAAATGGGATGGTATACAGTTCATATTGTTGGATGATCAATGGGCACTTGATTACGATTATCCTGAATTCAGAACGCTAAGTTTCAATATTGGAAGAAAAACAGGATTCCAATCTTTGCACGAACCAATCAAGACTGTTACTATTGATGATGAGACAATCGGGGAAGAAAATGAAGCCGATACTATACTTACTGCTGTAAAGCATATCAGAGAGAAAGACCCTGATATTCTCTATAGTATTGAAGGAGATAGTTTCTTACTCCCATATATTTACTATCGAGCAAAGGAATGCAATATCAGTAAAGATATCAACTTTGGGAGAGATAAAGCTCAAGGACAAAGACCAGTAAAACAGGCAAAATCCTATTTCAGCTATGGTCAAATTGTATATCGACCAGCGTTTTACACGCTTAAAGGAAGAGCCCATATTGATCAGCACAGTTCATTTCTTTATGGTGAAAGTGGACTTCGCGGATTGGTAGACATATCTCGGTGTGCAAACATTCCATTGCAACTTCAATCTCGCCTTGGACCCGGTACTGCTATTAGTCAAATTCAAGTCAACAGAGCAATGCAGAAAGGATACCTCATTCCTTGGAAGAAAAATATGCCCGAGAATTGTAAAACAGCAAGACAATTATTAATATCTGATAGAGGCGGTCTTATTCTTAGCCCCTCTGTGGGTCTTCATGATAATGTTGTTGAGATTGATTTTGCATCGCTTTATCCAAACATTATGCTCAAATATAACATTAGTCCTGAGACAATGCTTTGTGATTGTTGTTATGATTCGTATATTACTGTTCCTCAACTTGGTTATCATATCTGCTATCGAAATAGTGGATTACTTCCAGAAGTACTTAAACCAATACTATTCAGAAGATTCTGTTTTAAAGCAAGAACTAAAAACAAAAAATACGATCCTGCAATCTATAAGGAGATTCAACAAGCTTGGAAATGGATTCTTATTGTTTGTTTTGGGTATACCGGCTATAGAAATGCCCGATTTGGCCGTATCGAATGTCATGAATCAATCACAGCTTTTGCGCGGGACATCTTGCTTGATGCTGTTGAAGTTGCTGAGCAGGTGGGATATAAGGTGTTACATGGAATAATCGATTCTCTATGGGTAAAAGCAACCAAGAAGGATTCAGATCCACGTACGTTATCAAGAATGATTGGTAAAAAAATCGGTATAAAAATAGACGTTGAAGGACAATATAAATGGATTGTTTTTCTTCCAAGTAAACAATTTGATGTTGGTGCCTTAAATCGATACTATGGATTGTTTAAAAATGGTGAGTTAAAAGTACGTGGAATTGAATTACGTCAACGGAATACTCCTGATTTTTTACGAGATGTTCAACGAAACATTTTAAATGTTCTGAAAAAAGCAAACAACACTCAAGAATTTTATGAACTTGTCCCGAGTGCTGTTGATACAATACTTGATTCTGGAAAGCGTATTATAGATGGCATGGATGAGCTTAGTAAACTAGTCTTTAAAAACCGAATTTCAAGGTATATTCCAGAATACAAAGTAAATAACCTCGTAAAATCAGCTTTGCTTCAACTTCGAGATCTTGGTGTCCAAGTGGAGCCAGGACAATATGTACAATATATTGTAACTAATGAACATACTCGGAACTACAAACATCGAGTCTGTGTTGTTGAATCCATTACTGGTGATGAGCAGATCGATGTTGATTATTATCTCCGTCAGATTGCAAAATGTGCAGAAAGTTTGCTTATTCCATTTGGATACACTCTTGAGAATCTTGAAATCTATCTTCATCAGTTAAAATATAAGGAGAATTTATATGGACCCATTTTACCGAGAGTTCGAACTAACCAAACCTGTATCTGATTATTTTGTCAATCAAGGGTTTAAAATCTTCAACGAAGTTAAAATTGGTTATTGTAGAGCTGATTTAGTTGCTTTTAAGGATAATACAGTTACTGCAATCGAACTTAAGATAAATGATAGAAAAAAGGCGATTATACAAGCTAAAAATTATCAGTTGGCATCTGATTATGTGTACCTTGCTTTTCCTCTTATGAAATCATACTCAATTTTAAGAAAATCAGAATATGTCCTTAAAAATGAAGGAATTGGCTTGTTAATTGTAAATGAAGAAACGTGTAAAGTTAGTAAAATAATTAATCCACGGTTATCTAAAAGAAAACTTACTTCGATAACAATACAGGAGATAAAAAAACGAAGAAATTACAGGATTAACAAGTTCAATATTTATTAAGGAGTAAATACTACAGGTATTATCCTATGTGTTATAGATACTCAATTAATAGCGATACAATGGTTATTGAATCAAGATTTGATGCTACATTTCAAGAAAAATTTGAGAAGAAATACCATGTTGGAGCATTTGATCAAACAAAACTTCCGGTTATAACAAATGAAAATCCGAAACAAATCCAATTTTATGCCTGGGGTTTTGTTCCCTTTTGGATAAAAACATCAAAACAAGCAGATGAAATACAGCAGAGAACAGTAAATGCAAGAGCTGAAACTATTTTTGAAAAACCAGCTTATCGAAATTCCGCAGGAAATAAACACTGTCTTGTTATAGCCGACGGATTCTTTGAATGGCGCTATTTCCAAGGTAGAAACTATCCTTATTATATACGGTTGAAATCACATGAACCGTTTGCAATTGCTGGGCTTTGGGATTGTTGGACTAATAAAGAAACAAATGATAAGCTATACTCATACACAATTATAACATGTCCAGCAAATCCACTAATGGCAAAAATTCATAATAAAAAGAAAAGAATGCCGGTGATTCTTCCTAAGGAAATGGAACGGTTTTGGATAAGTAATAGCTTAACAAAAGATCAAGCAGAAAAACTTCTTGTGCCATTTGAACAGGATAAAATGGAGGCATATACGATTTCACGTCGTATTACGTCAAAGCATCAAAATCCAAATGTTCCAGAAGTTTTAAATCAATACAACTATCCAGAACTTGAAGAATCTAATTTCTCCCAAAAGAGTTTATTTTAATAATTCTACAACTGTTTTTTCACCGAGGTATTCAGCTGCTGTTACTACTTTTTTATCTTCCTTTACTGCAGTATCCCAGACTCTTTTTGTCCGTTCCCGAAATTTATTTTCTCTTGTTAGATGATGATCATAGATAATTGCATCTGCGTCAATTTCTTTAATTATTCTTACTGTATTATCAATAGTTCTTTCCAAATTTATCCTATTAAGTATGTATCCAAATAGATAAGTGGTAGGACCATCAAGAAAAAGTATGGATGGATTTTCCTGTATAATTAAATCTGCATAATCTTCAATCATAGGACCGCTTAAATCAGATGAATGAAAAATTTTTTTTCCCTTATACTCAATAATTGTTGCAAAAACCCACCCTACTCCTGCATATTCAATACCGTGGAAAAGAGGTTGTGAAAATCTCAACTTGGTATCACCAAAAATAAAAGTTTTCCCTTCCGGAAATATTAATTTTATTTTATCAGACGTTATTTCGGGTAATTGTTCGAAAGAATACCATTTCTTAGCATATTTTTCAAATCTTTTCCTTCCCTTCATAAGGACTTCTTTTCTTCGTTCATTATATGAATGAAAATCTTTTGATGATGCATGAGGTAAATCATTCAATGGATCTGGATATTTATTTTTTGTAATCTTTTGAAGAGCCCTATTGGTTTTATCAATCTCGAACTCCGTACAAATATTATTAATAAATTCTACTCCCCTCTCTCTTTGTTTATTATTAATATATTCATTTGGATTTTTGGAAAAAACAGTTTTCCCCCTATAGATATCTAGATTGTCTGGAAAATAATGATCATAATGATAATGCGAGATAGTAATAATATCAGCTTTTTGACAAGCATCTTTAATTTTATTTTCTGCAATTGCAAGCCATTCAGTTTTTTGTTCAGAGGATGCTGGAAAAGAAGGTTGCATGATTGCTGCTCCAGGATCAAGAACAATACTAACATCTGGTGTTTTCACTAAGCAAGATGTAGATTTCGCTCCCATTGAATCAAACCAAAGTGGTTCGAAATAAAGAGTCATATCAAATAGAACAATGGAACACAGGTATATAAAAATCAAGTTGGGGAGGAAGGAGGGGGGAAAAATATGAAGAAAAAAATCAAAATTTTTCCCTTCCTCACCAGTTATAAATTTTTAATTACAACTATTTAAAATTATTTTGTAAATATAACAAAATGACAATATGACACTGATGGTCTTTACATCTTATACATTACAAGACCAGAAAGCATCTTAGGTAAAAAATAAGTGGATTTTTGAGGCATATGCTCACCAGCATCTGCGATTGCTTTCAACTCTTCTATCTTAGTAGCGTTCATTAAAAAAGAGAGGTCAAATTCACCCTCTAATACAAACTTTATTGCTTCACTATCTACTCTAGTGTATTTTACATGATCTTCAAGATTGTTCTCATTAATTCCCAGCAATTTTTCTAAAATAATTTTGTGCAATATGGAGACATCGAGTGTTCTCCAAGTTAATGAACGATCAGGTGCGAGTTTATCCATTACTTTCTCATCTTTTAAGGTTAAAATATAGTATTGATTTTTACAAAATAATGCAAATTTATGTGCACTTTTGGTTTCTATATCTTTTATAATCTTGTTTCCAATCGAAGTATAATCATTACTTTTTACTTCTTTTTTTTCAATTAAAAAATACTCATTGAGATCTGCAAGAAGATGTTCAATGTTAATTCCAGACTTTTTTACCAATCGATGTGTTGGTAAGATGCTAAGTCCCGTATCAAACATGTTTACAAGAATAACCATACGATAGTTAAAAGGCACATTGATATTGGTATTACCTGTTTTTTTTCTTAATTCATCGGCATAATTAATTGCTGTCTGATATCTATGATGTCCATCTGCAATAAACAAAATTTCATCTTTAAGCATGGTTACAATATCGTTTATAATAGTATCGTTATCAAGTTTCCATAATTTATGAGTAAAACCATCATATCCTTTTATTTCAAATAAAGGGCTATTCAGTGCTTTCTCAATTTTACGTTGTATATTGTCATCTTCATCTATGTATAACAATTGAATTGGTTCTAGATTTGCCTGACAGGCACGTAAAAGATTTAACCTATCTGCTTTTGGTTTAGAAAGAGTTCTTTCATGTGCTTTGATTAATTTGTAATGGGGATCTAGTTTTAATAAAACGAAAAATCCATTCATTGTTTTAATTTCATTATTAAAAAGATATTCAATTTTATATGGATAAATAACACTATTTTCTGATTCTAATAATATAGATTTTTCTTGCCATTCATTAAATAGTTTCTTCGCTCGAGTATATCGATTATTTTTTTCTGTGTCTTCGGGAAATTGTTTACCTAAAATTATTTTCACAAAATTGTACGGATGCTTTTGATATAATTCACTTTGCATCTTCTCAGATATTATATCATATGGAGGTGACATTACGTTATCAAGTTCATCTATCATTTTTTTATTATAAGTGATACCTTTAAATGGGGATATTTCAACCATTTTGGGCGCCTCCCAATTTTCGATTTGTTATATGATAACCTATTAAAAATTTTATTAAATAGTGATATTTTATTACCCATTTTAAAAATAACTATGAATATTATCCTAAAAGTAGAAAATTCAATGAGGGAATGTAGGGGAGGTAAGGAATGAAAAGGTACCCTAAAAATATCATTCCCCCATTAATATTATTACATACATATTGTGGTATATAAATATTATCTATAAATACAACATTTGTAATGAATTCTGACATCCATTAACGCTTTACTTTTAGAAATTATGTTACAAAGGTATCAATTAATGAAATAATTTGGGTAACATTTAAGAACAGAGATAGAATACCCCTAAGAAAAAGGATGATTTCATATGCCTAAAAGTAGTAAAAAACAAATTGACGAAGACGAAAAAAAGTTTCTAATGGTACTTCAGCAAAATTCAGGAGATAGCATTGAAAATATTGCTAAAAAATGTGGTTTCTCTAGACAAAAAGTATGGAGAATCAAAAAAAGACTGGAAAAAAATAACACAATTTGGGGTTATAATGCTGTGGTTGATGATGAAAAATTAGGTCTAAAACGCTATTTAGTCCTCGTTAAAAGAACAAATAAACCCATATCTTCAAATCAATTGGATATTATTACTACAAGAAAATTAAAAAAAGAAACTTCAAAAATGGGAGTAAATATTGAATGTAGTTACTATCTTCATGGTTCATATGACTGGTTCATCTGTGTTACAGCAGAAAGCATTAGAGAGGTGAAAAAATTTACAGAGGGATTTACCCGCATGTTTAATGATGTCATTTCAGAAATAAAAACCCAGGAAGTAATCTTCCAAGTAGAAAAAAACAATTTCACCAATCCAAATATTGATCAAATCAAAGATTTCTTTCAATCAGAATAAATAAATGAATTTATTAACCAAAATAAGATACGCCTACGCTAAGGGGTCAAACCTTTTTGAAAATGATTCTTTTTATCATTTTCCTCCCTTCATTGACCCCTTTTAAATTATTTCTCTCACAAATAAAATTAATGTTACAAGCGTTTCAATAAATACGTTTTCAAGGTAAAATTTAAATAACACTTGATATATTATTAAATGTAGGAATGTAGGAAAGGGGGGTTTTTTACCTCGATAGTTTCTTCATATTTTTACCCTATTTCTTTTCCTCCTTTCCAAGATATTAATATGATGAAATTGTTTGCATAATTACTCTTTAGGATTTTCGATTATATTTTAGGAAAATTTTAAATCCTAGTTAAAAATATATTCTTAATGGAATTTTAATATTTGAGTAAGGAGGCTAAAAATGAACAAGAAACTGATTGGATTAATAATTTTTATATTGTTTTTTACTACTATTATTCCTACAAATGCATTAGAGTTTGATGAAAAAATTAATGATGAACAAAGATCAATTGACATATGTTTTGTTTTTCTTTTTGGTAGAATTTCGGATGCACAAAAAAATCATAACTTTCTTTCTATTAAAGCAAAAACCGTATTTATTTTAGATGTTATTTATCATGGCATTAAATACTTCGATATTCAATTTGAGATTGTTAGAGGTATGACAAGAGGTTTTATTGGATTAGAATTTCATGGAATTTTAACAAAAAATTTCATTTGCGGATATTTAGCATAGTTATTTTCAAATTATAAGAAAATATTCCAAACATCATTTTATTAATAAATATGCAATTATCTCTGTTTGGGGTATATATTCTTAAAGAAAGACCTATTATATTATTGCAAATTTGAGGAAGATTACATGAACAAAAACCTATTGATAGTATGTGTTTCTATTTTGCTAATCTGTGTTGGTATTAGTGGATGTAATGAACAGTCTACAAAAGAAAGAGATACAGATGGTGACGGGTACAACGATAAGATTGATGAATTTCCAACTAATTCTTATGAATGGAAAGATAGCGATAAAGATGGGGTAGGAGATAATTCAGATGAATTTCCATTTAATTCTAGTGAATGGAAAGATACAGATGGTGATGGTGTGGGTGATAATTCCGATTATTACCCTGAAGACAATACGAGGTGGATAAACACAACAACTATTACAATAACAGGAGAGGACATAACACAATTCATTGATGAATCAGGTAAATCAATAATACTTATAGTTACCGGAACTAACTGTGATATTACTGTAATTGAGAATACAAAGCTACACGAGATAAATCTGTCAGGATCTAATAATATCATTAGAGTTTCAATAAATCATACCTTTAATTCAAATATTAGTGGTGCTGGAAATGAAATTGTAAAATATGATAATATTGATCCTTTATTCAAGCAAGCAAAACAATATATCAAAAAAATTATTACAAATGATAACGAACTAAATGCGTATGCTAACTCGATAATCAGTAATTGTAGCTCTGAGGATAATGAATGTAAGATTAATGCAATATATAGACACGTTATTGAAACATTTACGTATATAAATGATTCTTCAGATATTGAATTAATACAAACTCCACATGAAACTATCCAATATAGAGAAGGAAATTGTGAGGAATTATCTATACTACTAATTTCTTTATTGGAAAATATTGGAATTAAATCTTATTTGGTATTAACAGAAGATCATGTCTATTCAATAGCATGTAAAGTGGATTCTGAGAAACTCTGGGAACATGTTGAATTATCGTTAATAAATCAAGTTGAAAAAGAATGGGAAGAAAGTATTTCACAAAACTATAAAAAAACATTTGATCTTGAACCGGGATATCTTAGTTACTATGGACCTGGAATTGGACGATCTTTTGGAAATCATATTGAATATATGAATATTAATTATAGAATTGACTCAACAGAACCTTTACACTTATTTATAGTTCTTTCATATAAGGATGCTATAAATTTAAGTCAAGGCCAACCTTTTAATCATAGACCAGACTGGCAACAAACTGATCTTATAAGTAAAATCGTTTCTATTAAACAAATAGATAGATATGTTGGAATAGTAATTATACCTGAAAATTATGTAAACAAAACTGCAAATGTTAGTGTAGATATTGATTTTTATTTTCATCCATTATTTTATAATTACTTTGGAGAAGATAATATTACAAATTATAATATTGATGGATTGAGTTGCGTCATATTAGATCCAACGCTGGGAGATTACGGTTTTCCAGGTTATGACAAATATATTTTCGGGAAAAAACTTGCGATAGATCCAATCACCAAAGAATATTCTTATTTAAACTAAAATTACTGAAATTGATTATTCATTGTAAATATAGATAGTTATGTGAATATTTTTCTGATTATAAAAAGTCATAGAATCCTTAAATATTAGACAATTGTCGATATATTATACGACAATATTTAAATAATTAAAAACATAATATTATATAATGAAGTGGAAGAAGGGGTTTTTAGAATTACATGTTTTTTTCTTAATTTTTTCCTCCCAGTCTCCTTCTCTCCCTTCAATTTTAAGATAAATCTATTAAACATAATTTGATTACTGATTTTATAAAAATCGATAAAAACGACGTTTAACTCAATAAAAAATATGAATACTTAAAAATTAAAAGAGGTATATTATGAAAATAACATTAGATGAAGAATCAATAGATACTATTGTTAAATATATCAATGAGCATCCAGAAGAAATCAATAAAATAATGGAAACATTTGCTACAAAAGCCATTGATATTCTAACGAAAGATGAGATATTGGAAAAGGGAGCAGATTTATATAAAATGATTAAAAGAGCAATACAAAGAAGCCAATCTGTTTCAATTCATAAATGTCCCCGTTGCAGATCACATCCATTACAGAAAGTCAAAGGTCAACTAATATGTAATGAATGTGGATGGACAGAATAATATCATTCATGTCTATATCTTGGATAAAAACATCCTTAAGTATTATTTACTCATACAAAATGGACACATCCCACTTCGTGCATCCCAATAATTTTCCCCTATTATTCCAAAACGTCTCCTACATTTTTCACAGATCATTGTTATTATATTAATTATTGTATTATAAATATTTTATTGTATAAATATTACCGAAACCCAATTCTTTTATTTTCATTTATTGATACAAAATTTTAAATTTCTTATATTATTCAGCAATCAAGATGGAAAATAAAAAAATTCTCGATAGAGCACAAAAAACTCTGAATAAATATCAACTCTGCGATAGTTGTTTAGGTAGAGCATTCAGGCAAATAAAACCAGGGATAAAAAATAGAGAAAAAGGAAAATTAATCAGAAATAAATTGAAATATGAAAAAAAGACAGAAACAAAAGATTGTTGGCTTTGTGAAGGTCTATTAGATGAAATTGAGCATTTTGCGGATTTAGTTTTAGATACTATGAAAGAATATGAGTATGACACATTTTTAATTGGTTCAAAAATTGAAGATGATATTTTAGGTAGAGAAATGAAATTATGGAATTTTATAAAATCTCAAGATGAAGAACCAATCAAAATGGAAGTTAATAGAGAGGTTGGTAAAATTCTTGAAAAAGCAACAGAAAAAAAAGTGGATTTTGATAATCCTGACATTATGGCTATAATAGATACATCTTTTGATATTATAAACTTACAAATAACCTCTCTTTACATATATGGAAGATATAAAAAATTAAAAAGAGGCATCCCTCAAACAAAATGGTCTTGTAGAATTTGTAGAGGGAAGGGATGCAAAGCTTGCAACTATACTGGAAAGATGTATGATACAAGCGTTGAGGAGTTAGTTGCACAAGTAGCATTAAAAATAACAAAAGGTACTGATGTATCGTTTCATGGTAGTGGTAGAGAAGATGTAGATGCTTTAATGCTTGGAAATGGACGTCCTTTTGTTTTAGAAGTAAAAAATCCAAAGATTAGAAACATTGATTTAAGTACATTCGAAAAAGAAACAAATAAATTTTCTGAAGGAAAAATTGAGGTTAGTAACTTACGATTTTCAGATAAAAACGAGGTAATAAGAATTAAGAACGCAGAATTTAAAAAAAAATATCGAATAGTACTTGAAGGCGAAAAACCTATAAATATAGAAAAGCTTAAAGAAGTAGCCAAGATATTACACGGTAAAACAATAAAACAGATTACACCAACCAGGGTGGCTCATCGTAGAGTTAATAAGGTTAGAGAAAAAAAGGTATATGCCTGTAAGATAGAATCTGTAAAGGCCAATGTGGCCAGATTAGAAGTAGAAACAGATCCTGGTATGTATCTTAAAGAACTAATATCTGGTGATAATGGAAAAACTAAGCCAAATCTTAGTGAAATGATTGACATTCCCTGCAAAGTAAAAGAACTAGATGTAATCGAAATTAAGGGGGAATAATTAAATGGCAAAACGATCGAGAGGAATAAGAAGTAAAAGTAGACACGTATTAAGAAAAAAACCAAAAAATAGAGGAATTTCCTCTATAACTAGAGCAATACAACAATTTGAAATCGGTGAAAGTGTTAGTGTAAATATTGATTCTTCTGTTCACAAAGGTATGCCACACCCCCGTTTTCAAGGTTATACTGGCAAAATTGAGGGAAAGCAAGGTGATTCGTATCTGGTTGGAATAAATGATGGTAAAAAACATAAAACATTGATTGTTAGATCTGAGCATTTAGGGAGAGTTAGGTCATGACAGCAGAAGAAACAAGTAAGATAGTACCACTTTCAGAAGTTAAGAATATTCTAAAAAAAATTGAAAAGGAACGTAAGGAATTGATTTACGAACAAAGAATTGCATTAGATCACGCTCAGAAATTTGTAAAATTATCTCTTAAACAAACTAAAGATCTCCTAAAAGACCTTATGAGATTAGAAAATATTAGTGAGAATCATGCATACAAAATAGCTGATATCCTTCCTACAACTGAAGATGATGTAAAGGCTATTTTCGCTAAAGAAAGGTTTACACCGAGTGAAAATGATATAAAAAATATTTTAAATATTGTAGTGAAATATCATACTGAATAATGGTGGGGAAGTTAAAATGGAGGATTATGTGTATATTTTGGATTATTTACCAGACGGAAGAGGAGATTTACCACCATTTAAAAGAAGACCCATAGTTTATGGTATTGGAGAAAATCAATTTACTCTCCTTGAATTAATTCCAAAAAAAGATGCTACCTTTGAAATTGGTGAAAGAATATATGTTGGAAAAGATCCAGAAAAAAGAAAAAAAATAGAAAAAATAAAGGGGAGAGTAAATTACGGAGATTTAACGTCAACTGCTCATGGGGAGTTTCCGTACATCATTTTGGATATGGTGCATAAATCAGAAGAACGTTTTATTAAATTCTTTAATGAAGCCTCTGCAATATCTACACGTTTTCATGTTCTCGAACTTTTACCCGGTCTTGGCAAGAAAATGATGCACGAGATTCTTGATGAAAGAAAAAAGAAATTATTCACTAGTTTTCAAGATATGCAAGATCGTATAGATTTTCTCAGATCACCTGATAAGCTTATTGCTAAACGAATTGAATTAGAACTTACAGATTCTAGTCAGAAATATAGAATTTTCACCCGTCCACCCCTCAGTAAAAGCCATCATTATGGATAAAATGGCGAAAAAGAAAATTGGACAACATTTTTTGATTGATAAAAAAGTTGCAGAACGAGAGATTAACTATGCTAACCCAGATAAGAATGACGTCGTTCTTGAAATTGGTCCGGGAAAAGGAATTCTAACAAAGATATTAGCAAAAAAAGTGAAACAAGTAATAGCAATTGAAATAGATCCTCACCTAATAAAACTATTAAAACCAATATTGCCGGATAATGTCACAATAATTTATGGAGATGCACTAAAAATCGATTTTAATTCATTACCTGTTTTTAATAAAATAGTTGCAAATCTGCCTTTTCAAATTTCATCACCAATTACCTTTAAGTTTCTAAATTATCCCTTTTCAAAGGCTATTTTAATCTATCAAAAGAATTTTGCCGATAGAATGGCTGCTAATTACGGATCAAAGGAGTATTCAAGATTATCTGTGGGAATTTACTATAAAACAAATTGCACCATTTTAGAAAGCGTTCCACGGGATTTGTTTTATCCGGTACCAAAAGTAGATTCAAGTATAGTTCAATTAATTCCCAGAGAAAATCCACCATTTGAGATTCTAAATGAAAAATTCTTTTTTGATATAACAAAGAAATTGTTTACCCACAGAAGAAAAAAAATAAGAAATATCTTAGAAACAAAATTCAGCAAGGTAGAAAATCTTCCCTATTTACAGAAAAGAGTGGAAGAACTCACACCAGAGCAAATTGGTAAGTTAAGTAATCTCTTATATAAAATGAATCATTAGGACAATAAATATAGGAATTACGATTAAAAAGCAATCAAGAATACCAAACTTTTCCAACACCTATCGTGTAATCATCGACCGTTATCTTATCTTCATGACAATGTATCTCAAAAATCCAAACTTCTTCAGGGTCTACGTTTGATGCTATATCTAAAGATGTATCTATTAACGTATCATTTACATCATAAAAATTTACTTTAATTTGAACTAATGATAATTCTTTTTCACCAATATTTTTAGCAAGGCCTTTAATAGCTACTTTTCCCATTGATGAATTAATTAATCCATGATTTACAATATGAACATTTCCAAAGGATGTTACACTATTACCATTTTTACCATCGTCAGTTGTGCATCCACTAAATGCAATAAAAATAAGCAATGTAATAATTTCGAATATTACTAATTGCTTTTTCGTACCATTCCCTCCTTCACATCAAAATTATAAAACATCTATTCCTTTAAAAAGGTTTATATACAAATATATAGGTAAAAATAGGGAGAATATATTTTTTAAAAATTACAGAAATTATCTAGATATTGTATATAAAAATATATATAAACATATATCATAATGTATAACTCATAAAGAAGAAAAATAAAATGAACGGAGCTTATTGTTTATTTAAATAACAATATTTTTTAAGCAACTTCAATGGAAGATTTATCATTATCTCCCTTCTTTTTTTTGCCCTTCTTCTTTTTCGCATCTATTTTTACAAATAAATACATAAATATTGCACCTATAAAAATGAGAATACACCCGAGTGCAACCAGAATATTATGCCTTACTAAATCTATGCCCCATAGTTTTGCCGTAACAACAGTCATAACAAACGAGAGGAATCCTCCGATAATGATGATAAGTCCTAGGAAAAATTCTATTACTTCTTTTAATTTTGACATTATTAGCCCAATATAAATTTCTATATTAACATTTTTGGGTATTTTATTTGTGCTAATTTACCGCTCTTAAAAATATGTATTTAATAGGTTTAAAATACAAAATTCAGTTTAGAAAAAAAATTATAAAGTATTAACATATTCCATTATTGATACTAGGGGTAAAAGCGGATGGGAATTGATTTAGATTTTATTAAGAAGGTTGATAAGGACTGGGAAGATCATTTAACATATCTGGATGGAACACCATATAGAAATGCTGATTTCTATGAAGTAACAACAATGAAATTAGACAGAATTGAAAAAATGATAGATAAGAAATTATAATTTTTAAATGTATAAAATATGAGTTTTAAGAAATTTTTAATTAATCAATATCGATGGTTTAAACAATTTTTAATTGTTAAAAGCAATAAGTATACATGTGATATTAAATGCTATATACCAAAATCAACTATAATAAAACATTATGGTATTGGAATTGTGATAAGCGATAAAGTTCAATTAGGAGAAAATAATGTTTTAAGACAGAATTTAATATTGGGAAATAGAAAAGGAATCTGTAACATAAGAACAGGTTATAATGTAGATTTTGGATCTAATGTAACAGTATTGGGTAATGTAAAAATAGGTGCAAATTCTGTCATATTAAAAGATGTACCTGATAATAGAACAATAGTTGGTATTTGGAAATAATAAATTATAGATTAAATTATCTTTATAATTTTTAAATTACTACAAAAAAGAAGAAAGTATATTTTCATTTATCCAAGTAAAAACATTTAGAAGATCAAGACCAATTAAGATTACAAAGAAAATTACCACATAAATCAAAACTTTTATTGCAAATTTTATCAATTTCCAAGCAATAAACGCTATGAGGATTATTCCAATAAACAGTGCCCAAAGAGGGATAGTCATACCAAAGAGTTCCATCTATCTCACAACCAGCTAATCTTTAACTAATCATTTAAACATTTTTACTTTCTATTTTTTAATATATTTTTCCCCAAATGTACTAAAACTCTAATCATATGTATTTTTTGTGTTTATAAAACATGAATTTATTAAACCAGATTCTATTGAAAGTAGAGAGTATCAGAAAAATATTGCAAAAACAGCTGTCAAAACCAGTACATTAGTTGTTTTACCTACAGGTCTTGGAAAAACAATAGTTGCTTTATTAGTTTTAGTTGAGGAACTAAAAAAGAAGAATAACAAACTATTATTTCTTTCACCAACAAAACCATTGGTGAATCAGCATGCTCAATTCCTAAAAGATTTTCTAATGATAGATAATTCTATCGTGGTTTTCACAGGTGAAGTTTCTCCAGGGAAACGAAAGGAAATGTGGGACAATAATAGAATTATTGTATCCACCCCACAAGTTATTGAAAACGATTTAATTTCGAAAAGAATTGATTTAAAGAATATATCACTTATTGTATACGATGAAGTACATCGAGCAGTTGGCAACTATGCTTATGTTTATATTTCAGAAATGTACAAAAAACAACGTGATGATAGATTATCTCTAGGGATGACTGCCTCACCAGGTAACGATATCTCAAAGATACTAGAGGTGTGTAAGAATCTTGAAATTAGTAATATTGAAATAAGAACAAAATACGATGCTGATGTCAAACCATATGTTCATGAACTAAAATTAATTTGGAAAGAAGTTGATCTTCCTAAAGAGTTTTCATATATCATACAGTTATTAAGAAAAGCATTATCTGATCGTCTAAAATTTTTAAAAGAAATTGAAGTGATAGAATCCTCTTCTCTTTCATTAATCAATCGAAAAAAACTCTTAGATATACAGAAAAAAATACAGGAGGAACTACGATCAACCCCAACTCCACCAAAAAAATTATTTGGCGCAGCATCAGCTCAAAATGCAGCTTTGAAACTGTATCATGCAATCGAACTTCTTCAAACCCAAGGTGTTAATGCTTTTCGTAACTATTTTCAAAGACTCGGAAATGAAGCTTTATCTAAGAGCGGAAGTAAAGCATCAAGAGATATACTAAAAGACGCTAATGTTCTAGAGACACTCGCATATATAAAATCTCTTGAAATTGAGCATCCAAAGATACCAGAAATTATTAGAATTGTTAAAGAACAATTTAATATAAAAAAGGATTCAAAAATAATTATATTCACACACTATAGAGATACGTCCTTATATGTACTTGAAAAATTAAAGCAATTTAATACAGTAAGACCAGTACGTTTTGTAGGACAAGCTGGTAAAGAAGAAGATAAAGGATTAACACAAAAAGAGCAGATCGAGATAATAAAGAAGTTTAAAGATGATGTTTTTAATGTGTTAATAGCCACCTCAGTTGCTGAAGAAGGTCTCGATATACCATCAACTGATCTCGTCGTATTTTATGAGCCAGTTCCTTCTGAGATACGAACCATTCAAAGAAGAGGAAGAACTGCTAGAAAAATGCCGGGAAAAGTAATTATTTTAATTACAAAAGGCACGCCCGATGTCGGCTACTATTGGTCATCTAGAAGAAAGGAAAAATTGATGCGAAGTGAGTTGGAAGTATTACGTTCTTCCTTGAGTAAAAAATTTGAAGATGCTGCATCGTTTTATAATAAAATGGAAACAAAAAATAATCAAAAAAAATTAGATGAATTTTCAACAACAAATAATTTTAAAATTATTGTTGATAATCGAGAATATCGCTCCAATGTCATTCGATTTCTTTCTGGAAAAAAGATTGAGATAGAATCACAACAATTAGATGTTGGTGACTATATTCTATCTTCTCGTATAGGAGTTGAAAGGAAAAAAGTAGATGATTTTTTATCTTCACTAATTGAAGGTAAATTATTTTTACAGATGCGAAAATTAAGAGATGCCTATTCAAGACCAGTTTTGATTTTAGAAGGGGACGGATTACTTACAAAAAGAAATATTAGCCATAATGCAATATTTGGCAGTCTTGTTTCAATAATTGTTGATTTTGGAATTCCTATTATTACCACAAAATCTCCTCATGAAACTGCAGATTTATTATATATTATGGCAAATAGGGAACAAAGAGAAAGTAATAAGGAAGTAGCAATACGGGGTGACAAATGGTCTATGTCAATACCTGAACATCAACAATATATTATTGAAGGCCTTCCTAACGTTTCAGCAATTCTTGCTAAACGACTTTTACAGAATTTTGGAAGTGTTAAGGACATTGTCAACGCATCTGAGGAAGAACTATGTTCTATTCAAGGTATTGGAAAAAATATTGCAGCAGAAATTGTTAAAATATTAAATTCAGAATATATGCAAGAGTAATATCCCAAATATTTTTATCTAACCTTGTAATTACCCTCCTTTCATAAAAGCTGTAAAAAAGGGATCCCTATGTCGACAGACGAGAAAATTGAGCAAGTTTGTGATGGATTAAATATGATTAGTGAAGATAATTCCATTCCTAGAAATATCCGACGTGGGGCAGAAGAAATTAAACAAATCTTACATAATGAATCTGATCCTATTGATCTTCGGGTTGCTTCAGCCACATCTCGACTTGATGAATTAGCAAATGATCCCAACATACCTTTGCATGGCAGAACACTCATTTGGAATATCATGAGCCGTCTGGAGGAATTAGCTTAATTTTTCCATACAATCTAATGGTAATGAATTATATAAAATAAATATGAAGTGGGGGAGAAATTTATGATTAGAATTGGTCCAGCTGGTATACCTTTATCCTGTAAAGGTCGAACCAATAAAGACGGTATCAAATATGTACATAGAGAACTTGATTTAAATGCTATAGAAATCCAGTTTGTTAGAGGCCTTTATGTCATGTCAGAGGAGGAAGCGAAAATTATTAGTGATTATTCAAAGGAAAATGATGTAGAAGTACATGTTCATGCCCCATATTATGTTAATTTGGCAGGTGATGGTGAAGAAATTGAGATGAGTTTTGATAAAATATTAAGGTCAGCCAAAATGGCAAATAATATCGGAGCTAAAACAGTAATCATACATCCTGGTTTTTATGGTGAACATAGTGAAAAAAAGACAATGAAACTGATTATTAAAAACGCAAAGAAAATAAATGGAATGTTAAAAAAAGAAAAGTTAAAAACAAAAATTGGTATGGAAACAATGGGAAAGCAGAAGGTTTTTGGTACAATAGACGAAATTATCGAAGTTTGTAAAAATGTTAAGGATGTTGTACCAGTAATAGATTTTGCCCATATTCATGCACGAGGAAATGGTTCTCTTAAGGAAAGAAAAGATTTCGAAGAAATTTTTGAAAAACTCAAACCTCTTAAATTGAAGCACTATATTATACATATTACCGGGGTATTGTATGAAAATGGAAATGAATTCTATCATCTCCCAATAAAAAAAGGTGATATGCCGATCGCCCCATTAATTGAGATAATTATCGACAATAACTATAACGTGACATTAATCTCCGAATCTCCGCTTTTAGAACATGATGCAATATACATCCGTTTGCAGGTGGAAAAAGCCATTATGAAAAGAACGGGGAAAGAAGAAGCGTATTATAAGGACCTATCTGAGGTTACATGAAAGAAAAGGAAATGTTTCGGCAATCATTAGATTATATTCAGTTCAAGGTAAAAGATATTCTTGAGGAAGTTACGAAAAGTGATATTCGTAAGGTAATTAAATCATTTTTTAAGGCGAAAAGAATTTTTGTTTATGGAGCTGGAAGATCTGGGTTGGTATCAAGAGCCTTTGCTATACGATTGGTACATCTTGGATTCCAGACCTTTGTTATTGGTGAAACAATCGGAGCACCCGTAAAAAAAGATGATTTAGTATTTGTTATTTCAGGTTCAGGAGAAACAATTCCAACCGTAATGACCGCTGATATTGCTCATGATATCGGTGCAACATTGGTCGTTGTAACCGGTGAACGAAATTCACGCATTACAAAATTTGCCGATATTGCAATTTTTCTTTCAGCTAACTGTAAAGATAAAGAAAGAAAACAACTAGCTCCTTTAGGTACATTATTTGAAGCTAGTGCATGGATTTTACTCGATAGTATCATAGCAGAGATTATGAAAAGTAAAGGAGAGACTGAACAATCAATGCGTTCTCGCCATGCTACGTTGGAATAATTTTTTTCTTATTGGAGACTTTTCTATATTCGAACCCATACATTTTTAAGAGATTCCTCCATGTAGGGCCTAAATACATGCTAGGTGATCTATATGGCCAAATCAGAATCGTATACACGACAACCGATAGTAAGTGTATTAGGTCATGTCGATCACGGAAAAACTACTCTTTTGGATTATATTAGAGGTACCGCTGTTGCATCAAGAGAATCAGGTGCAATAACTCAACATATCGGAGCTACTGAAGTACCAATTGATGCTATCTATAAAGTATGTGGAAATTTACTTGGTGGTAAAAAATTCACGGTACCTGGTCTTCTTTTTATAGATACTCCAGGACATCATGCTTTTACAACGCTACGGGCAAGAGGGGGTTCACTTGCAGATATTGCGGTTCTAATTGTTGATATTAGAGAAGGATTTAGACCACAAACCCATGAATCTATCAACATTTTAAAGCAGTATAAAACACCATTTATTGTTGTCGCAAATAAAATTGATGATATATCTGGGTGGGAGCGAAGAGATGACATTGCGAAGGTGAGAATCGAAAAACAACGTCCGATGACCAAAAGTCTATTTGAAGAAAAATTATATGATCTCATAGGGAGTATATACGATAAAGGATTCGAATCAGATTTATACTATAAAATTAAAGATTTTCGTAAAGCCATTCCAATAATTCCTATATCTGCGAAATCTGGAGAAGGAGTCCCTGAAGTTCTTATGGTTTTGGTTGGCTTAGCTCAACGTTTCCTAGAAGATAGACTCTCTATTGAAAGTGGTGCTGGAAAAGGTACCGTTTTAGAAGTAAAAGAGGATGTTGGCTTGGGAACGACAGTTGATGCAATTATATATAATGGGACTATTCGAAAAGAAGACATGATTATTCTCGGTACACAAGAAGAACCTATAGTTACAAAAATTAAAGCATTACTCAAACCAAAACCTCTCGATGAAATACGAGACCCACGGGAGAGGTTTGATAACGTTAAAGAAGTTCATGCAGCGTGTGGGATAAAGATTTCCGCTCCAAATCTTGATGATGCAATTCCTGGTGCACCATTAAGAATTGTACGTGATAATATTGATGCTCTTATAAAAGAAATAAAAGATCAATCAAAAGTAAATATTGAATTAGATAAAGAAGGTATTATTCTCAAAGCGGATACTATCGGTTCTTTAGAGGCTCTTGTGAAGGAGTCAAGAGAAAAAGGAATTAAAATTAGAAAAGCTGAGATTGGAAATGTTTCAAAAAGAGATATTGTAGAAACAACTGCAATTACCAATCCTCTTGATAAAGTTATATTTTCTTTTAATGTTAAAATACTTCCAGAAGCAAAAGAAGAATTGACAAGTACCGATGTTACAATTTTTGACAAAGATGTTATCTATACTATCTTGGAAGACTATGATGAATGGATTGAAAAGAAAAAAACAGAACTCGATAGAAAAAGGCGACAAGATTATACCCATCCAGGAATGATTAAATTTCTCCCTGAATATGTATTTCGGGTTAGTCACCCCGCAATTATTGGGGTGCGAGTTCTTGCTGGAAGAATAAAAGATGGAATAAGACTCATGAAAGATGATGGAAGAATTATAGGATCTATCAAGGGTATTCAATCTGAGAATAAAGCAATTGTAGAAGCTCTTCAAGGACAGGAAGTCGCCATATCAATTGATGGTGTTACAGTTGGGAGACAAATTAAAGGTGAAGATATTTTATATACTGCAATTCCAGAAAGTGATGCAAAGAAGCTCAAAGAAATGGATATCTTGAACACTGATGAAAAAGATGTTTTAAATAAAATCATTGAAATTAGGCGAAAAGAAAACAAATTTTGGGGTATGTAATCCTATAAAAATACTAATAAATGGCCTTAATATACGGATAAAAGAAATGACATCTATTAAAGAGATTAAACAAGCTGAAACAAAAGCACTTCAATCAATAGAAAAAGCAAAAAAAGATGCTGAAAAAATAATTGAGAAAGCAAAAAACAACGCTGAAAAAGAAAAACAAAAAACGATCGAAGCTGCACAAAATAAAATCAAAAAATTCTATGAAAAAGCTGAAATAAGTGCAAAAAGAGATATTGATAAAATTAAAAAAGATGGGGAAAACGAAATTTTAAAGATAAAAAAAACTGCTGAAAAAAATATAACAAAAGCAGTTGATCTGATTGTAGGTATGGTAGAAGAGGGGGAGTAAAATATATTATTTCCAGCAAAAATGAAAAAAGTTTCATTAATTGTATATCATGAGTTTTTAGAGAATGTTATAAAGAATCTGCATAAAGCTGGATTAATGCAGATTATAGATATTGCAAAGGAATCAACGCCAACATTAGAAGAAGCTGAAAAAGCTGAAATGCACCCTGAAGCAGGTATTTGCACAAATTACGATTTAAGATTATCAAGATTATTAGATATTTTAAAAAAAACAAGAAAATCACCTTCAGGTATAAAGGCAATGCTTCGTCCGAAAGCACCTGTGGTAAAAAAGGTGAAGGATAAAACTTTGGATGAACTATATTCCTATGCTGAAGGCACTCTAAACGAGATAGAAAAAAATATTTTAAATTTTGAAGAAAGTTTAAGAAAATTGGATGAACAAAAGGAAAAAATTGATATTGATCTTGAACAAGTTAATTACATTAAGGATTTTAAATTAGATTTATCAGATATTAGCGGATCAAAATACATATTTATTGTTGCTGGAAAAACATCTGAATTACCTCTTATTGAAAAGGAAATTACAGCACTCGATTCAGTAGCATTGTACTCTAAACAGTTTGGATCTGGAAAAAAATGTGAATGGGCTGTAATACTTGTTGCTCATATTTCTGAACGTGAAAAAATTGAAAAACTCTGTCGAGAAAAAATTACATTATTTGATATTCAACATCTTTCTGGTGCACCAAAAGATGCAATAAAAGCTCTTAATAATGAAAAAGTAAAAATAAAAGATGAACAGAAACAAATTAACTCTCAATTAAGTGATTATTCTTCAAAAAATTTTAATGATTTGCTCGCTCTAAGAGAAGAAATCCGATTAGAAAAAATAAGAAAAGAAGTATCGAAAAATTTCGCTAAAACAGGGAGTACATACATAATAAATGGGTGGGTACTTGAAAAAAATGAAGATAAGTTAAAATCTATCGCAGCCGAAGCTTCAGATGGATATATGATATATAATTCTGAAGTTCCTTCCACTAATCCCGATAATCCACCTGTTTATCTTGAAACTCCAGGTTGGACAAAATCATTTAGAACATTACTTGATTTATTTGCAACTCCAAAATATAATGAAATAGATCCTATGATCTTTATGGGAATATTTTTTGTGTTGTTTTTTGGAATTATGCTTGGTGATGCTGGTTATGGTCTTGTAATATTATTTCTTTCATTATTTGCCTATCTAAAGTATTCAAAACATAGTAAAATGATAAAAAATTGGGCATTTACAGGTATATGGCTTGGATTAATAACTACGATTGTTGGATTTTTAACCAATAGTGTTTTTGGAGATTTCATACCACGTTTTATTTTTCATAATCCTGATCAACAACTTTATAGTTTAACCATAGCTGGTATACATCTGCCTGTTGAACCTCTTAGAGATCCGTTAACGATTTTAGTAATTGCCCTCTTATTTGGTCTAATTCATCTCAATCTTGGCATCATTTTAGCGATTTATCACTCCTATAAGAACAAAAGATATAAAGCATTGATAACAGAACATTTTTCATGGATACCTCTCCAAATAGGAGGAGGACTTCTTATTGGATCTCTCTTACTTCACCTTTGGGAGCTTGAAAATGTAGCATTTTATCTCTCAGCTATTCTCGTGTTTATTGGTATTATTTTAAGATTCATACATGCCGGTCCCCTAGGGTTCTTTGATATTACTGGTTATATTGGCGATTGGCTCTCCTATGCAAGATTACTAGCACTAGGTCTTGGAACAACAGGTATGGCACTCGCCTTTAACATCGTTGCAGAAATAATTCCTCAAATGATACCAGTTGTTGGTATAATATTTGTACCAATTATTCTTGTTATTGCACATACTGCAAACCTAGGGTTACAAACACTTGGCGCAGCAGTGCATTCTCTTCGTCTTCAATATGTAGAATTTTTTAATAGATTTTATGAGGGGGGTGGACAAAAATTCAAACCTTTCATTATAAAAAGAAAATATACAAAAATTAAGGAGGCAGAATAAACCATAATAGGAGGTATAATATGATAAAAAGAAAAATAAAAGCAAGAGCAGCAATATTGCTACTGTCATTAATAACACTAATAATGGCAACTGGAACAGCGGTAGCAGATCCCTTAACTGGAATTGAAGGTGAAACACAATCAATGATTATAATTGGTTGTGCACTTGCTATGGGAATCGCAGGAGTAGGATCTGCAATCGGTTTGATGCTTGCTGGAACATCTGCTGTAGCAGTAACAGGTGAGAAACCAGAATTATTTGGAAGATGTCTTGTATTTCAGGTATTACCAATGACCCAAGCAGTATATGGTCTATTAACAGCCATCTTACTCATGATGGGAGCGGGATTACTTGGCGGTACGGGAACAGATCTATCTAATCCAATGCTTGGACTATCTGCAATCGGAATAGGACTTGTGGTTGGACTTACTGGATTATCAGCGACAAATCAAGGTATGGTAGCGAGCGCATCTATTTCTGCGACTGCAAGAAATCCAGATGTTGCTGCAAGGGGAATTATCTATACCGTTATGCCGGAGACGATTGCTATCTTCGGATTACTCGTTGGAATTCTCCTTATGACGGGACTTGGATTACTCTAGATGGAAAGAACATGTCAGCAGAAAAAATCATTGAACGAATTAAAAAAGATTCAGAAAAAGAAATAAACAATATATTGAAAGAAGCTGAAAAAGAAACAGTCGGTATCATTGACAGTATTAAAAAAGTAGCAAAATTAGAATCAGAAAAAATAATTACACGCGGAGAATTTCAGGGAGAAAACATTAAGAAAATCCTTGTTTCAAAAGCAAGTCAAGATGCAAAAAGAGACATAATGAAGGCAAGGGAAAAAATAATCGAGGAGTGCTTTACAAAGGCAAAAAGTAAACTATCAAGTCTAAAAGGAACAGAGTATAAAAAAATAGTCACAAAGTTAGTTAAAGCTGGATGTACAAAACTCGATGGACAATGTACCTTACTAATATCACGAGATAGTGATAAAGAGATCGCTAAAAAAGCTGGATTAGAAGTATCTGGAAATGTAGAAGCTAAAGGCGGAATAATTCTAAAATCACAAGATGAAAAAGTAACCTTGGATTACACGTTTGACGGTATACTAAAGCGCAAAAAGGATGAAATAAGAATTAAGGTTGGAAAACTACTTTTTACAAAATAAGGTGTTAAATTGTTGGAGATCCTCGGTCCATATAGTGCATTGTTCTGGATTCTTATTTTCTCTCTTACTGGTGTTGTTATTGGGTTAGCTTCACGACCATTTTTAACACATGCAAAATTTGCGTATCCTAATGCATTATTCGAAGCAATAGGAAATCCATATATTGATGAAAAGGAACTAAGCACTATTGTTGAAAGTAAGGATCTGAATGCGTTTAAAGAAACACTAAATGCATCAAAAAATTATCATATCGAAGGTGAAGATCTGAAGTCAGTGCAAAAATCTCTAGATGTTAATTTTATTCAAACAATTGAAATGATGCGAAAGGGTAGTTCAAAAAAAATGAACGATTTTTACGACATGTATCTAGAAAAAATCGATATTTATCTGATTAAAAATGAGCTGAAAAAATTAATACTAGGAAAAGCCAAAGAAGTTGAAATCAACAAAGCTATTCTTCCAAGAACAAAAGAATTTCTGATAAAGCTAAAAGACGCAAGTAAAGAAAATTTACCTGAAATTTTATTATCCTATGGTTTTGAAAAGGAATTAATTGAAAAAATCTCTGAAGGTAGAATTGATAGTTTAACGATTGATGTCGAGATCGATAAACATATTATAACCAAGTTTTACCAAACCGAAGTACCCTACAAATGCGAACAAGCTAAACTAAGTTTTATCAAAAGCATGATTGATATAATGAACCTGAAAAACATACTTCGAGCAAAACAACTCGGATATGATGTTTCGAGTTGTAAACAATTGTACCTTGGAGAGGGTAAAGAGATTGCCCCATGGAAATTCAATGAAATGGCTGAAGTGGATCAGGTTCCACAAGTAATTTCATCAATTGAAGGCACGTCGTATTTTAACATATTAAAAGATAATATCGAACTCTATAACAAAGAATCATCTGTACAAGTGTTAGAAAATGCTCTTGATGGATTTTTTTTAAAAATGGTCAAAGACATTTCGTTACAACATTTTCTAAACCTAGGACCAACTATCAGATTTCTTATTTCTAAAGAATTTGAAATAAAGAATTTAAAGGTAATTGCCAAAGGTATTGGAGAAAAACTTTCTTCTGAATTTTTGAAAGGATTATTAATTAGGGAGGCAACCTGATGAAACTTGCAGCTATTTGTGATAATGATACTGCAGTTGGACTAAGGCTTGCCGGTATCCATGATATTTATATTCCGGAAGAAAACCCAGTGAAAATGTTAGATAAAATTTCTGAAAGAAATGATGTAGGTGTTGTGTTTATTACTGAAAAAATCGCTGAAAGAATTAGTAAAGATTTAAAAGAATTTAGATTAAGATATGATATTCCAATCGTTTTAGAAATACCTGATAAATCAGGACGGTTGGAGGATCATATAGATTTTGTTTCACTTTTAGTAAAAAGAGCAGTTGGAATTGATATAAGTAAAAAAGAAAGATGATGGAGGAACAATATATGTCTGAAATCGTAGGAAAAATAGTAAGAATCTCCGGACCTGTCATTGAAGCAGATGGCATGCGCGGATCAAAAATGTATGATGTAGTCCGTGTTGGAGAGGAAAATCTAATTGGAGAAATTATTCGTTTAAATGAAGATATTGCCACAATACAGGTCTATGAAGATACAAATGGATTAAAACCTGGAGAAAAGGTTATTTCAACACAAGAACCTCTTTCAGTAGAACTTGGACCAGGTCTTATCACAAATATTTATGATGGTATTCAACGACCACTCCCAGCAATTAACAAACAAACTGGAGATTTTATTTCTCGTGGTGTCGAAGCACCTGCACTTGATAGAAAAAAGAAATGGCATTTCAAACCAACTGCCAAATCGGGTGATAAAATAAAGGGGTGTGACGTAATTGGAGAAGTAAAGGAATCTACTATTATTGTACATAAAATTATTGTCCCACCTGATGTAAAAGGTACATTATCATCCATTGCAAAAGAAGGTGATTATACCGTTGAGGATGAAATTGGGGTTGTGAATACAACCAAAGGGGATGTACAATTACAGATGCTCCAGCGATGGCCAGTCCGGAAGGAAAGACCCGTCGCTCAAAAATATGATCCAACACTAGCTCTGATAACAGGGCAACGTGTTATTGACACATTTTTCCCTGTTGCTAAAGGAGGAACTGCAGCAATTCCTGGTGGATTTGGTACCGGAAAAACGGTAATGCTTCACCAGCTAGCAAAATGGAGTGATGCACAAATTATTGTATACGTGGGGTGTGGGGAACGAGGAAATGAAATGACAGATGTACTACGTGAATTTCCTGAGTTAGAAGATCCTATTACTCATGAACCATTGATGAATCGAACGGTCCTGATAGCAAATACTTCTAACATGCCTGTTGCGGCAAGAGATGCAAGTGTGTATACCGGTATTACAATCGCTGAATATTACCGAGATATGGGGTACGATGTTGCCCTTATGGCAGATAGTACATCCCGATGGGCAGAAGCTATGAGAGAAATCTCAGGTAGATTAGAAGAAATGCCGGGTGAAGAAGGATATCCTGCGTATTTAGCATCAAGACTTGCTGAATTCTATGAACGAGCGGGTAGAGTAAAATTACTTGGTTCAAAAAAAAACAAAGAGGGATCTGTATCTGTTATGGGAGCTGTATCCCCTCCTGGTGGTGATTTTTCAGAACCTGTTGCACAAAATACCCTTCGAATTGTTAAGGTATTTTGGGCCTTAGATGCCGACCTTGCAGATAAACGACATTTCCCCTCAATTAACTGGCTGAAATCATATTCATTATATCTTGAAGAAGTGAGCGATTGGTGGGAGAAAACGGTTGGAAAGGATTGGCTAAAACTGAGAAACAGAGCTATGGCACTGCTTCAGAAAGAATCAGAACTACAAGAAATAGTAAAACTTGTTGGACCGGATGCCCTACCACCTCGAGAGAGAGGACTCTTGGAAAGTGCACGGATGATCAGAGAAAACTATCTCCAACAAAGCGCGTTTCATGAAGTTGATACCTATTGTCCAGGTAATAAACAGTACGAAATGTTACGGCTCATGCTCAAATTTTCTGATAAAATTCAAGAAGCATTACAAAAAAACGTTCATATAGATGATATTATTGCAATAAAATCTAGGGAGATACTAGGTCGTTCTGGTACCGTTCCAAATGAAGAATTTGAGAAAAGATTTAAAAATTTAGAGCAAGAGATGGAAAATGAAATCAACGCTTTAATTAAGGAGAGGAGCAAATGAAACGGAAAGACATAGAATATACAACAGTTTCAGAGGTTGCTGGACCATTAATGATTGTGGAAGGCGTAAAAGATATTGCCTATAATGAAGTGGTACGGATTAAAACATCTACAGGTGAAGAAAGAACCGGTCAAATTCTTGAAGCGTTTGAAGATAAAGCTGTTGTTCAGGTTTTTGAGGGAACACGAGGACTTGACACGAAAAAAACATCCGCACGTTTTATTGGAGAAACCATGAAACTGGGTGTTTCAAAAGATATGGTTGGAAGGGTTTTTGATGGTACCGGCAATCCTTTAGATAATGCACCACCGATTATTCCTGAAGAAAGAAGAGATATTAATGGAGATCCAATAAACCCCTGTGCTAGAGAATATCCACGAGAATTCATCCAAACAGGTATATCAACAATCGATGGACTAAATACACTGGTAAGAGGACAAAAACTCCCCATATTTTCAGGTTCTGGTCTCCCGCACAATGAACTTGCCGCTCAAATAGCTCGACAAGCAAAAGTACTTGGAAAAGAGGAAAAATTTGCAGTCGTTTTTTGTGCAATGGGGATAACGAGTGAAGAAGCGAATTTATTCATTAAAGATTTTGAAAACACAGGTGCACTTGAACGAACGGTCATGTTTTTAAATCTCGCTGATGACCCAACCATTGAAAGGATTATTCTACCTAGAATGGCACTCACATGTGCTGAGTATCTTGCCTTTGATCTTGATATGCAGGTATTAGTAATTCTCTCAGATATGACAAACTATGCAGAAGCTCTTCGGGAAATAGCTGCAGCACGAGAAGAAGTTCCCGGTCGAAGAGGATACCCAGGGTACATGTATACCGATCTTGCTATGAACTATGAACGAGCGGGAAGAATCAAAGGGAAAAAGGGTTCAATTACGCAAATTCCAATGCTTACCATGCCTGATGATGATATTACCCATCCCATACCTGATTTGACGGGATATATAACGGAAGGGCAAATTGTTCTTGAAAGAGGACTGCATAAAAAGAGTATCTATCCGCCGGTTGCTGTTCTCCCATGTCTATCTCGATTAATGGACAGAGGTATTGGTAAAGATAGAACCCGTGAGGATCATGCAGGTGTGTCAAATCAATTATATGCAGCATATGCAGAGGGATGCGATCTTCGGGATCTTGTTGCAATTGTTGGAGAAGACGCTCTTTCAGATAGAGATAGAAAATTCCTCCAGTTCGCTGATGAATTTGAACAAAAATTTGTATCTCAAGAAACGCATGAAGATAGAAGCATTGTACAAACCCTTTCTATAGCTTGGGAGCTTTTATCAGGGTTACCAGTTTCTGAATTAAAAAAGATAGATGAATCATACATCAAAAAATATCTTCCAAAAGTAAAAGAGAAGTAATATGGCAGAGCAAATCCTCGAGGGTGTGTATCCTACACGAATGGAATTACTTGGAATCCGAAAGAAATTATCATTAGCTGAAAAAGGATATAAACTACTAGAAGAAAAAAGAGATGCTCTTGTTGAAAAGTTTTTTAATGTCATTGATAAAAGAAACGAAATTAAAGATGAAGTGGATGAGAAGTTTAAGGATGCATTTTTTTCCCTTATTCAAGCTCAGATGTTTCTTGGAGAAGATAAGGTTGATGAGATCTCCTATTTAACACAAGACATCGGTGAAATATCTTTTGAATCCGATAACATTATGGGTGTGAAAATTCCTACAATTAATATAGAAGAAATTACTCCCTCTACCAAACCTCCTTATGGTTTTTTGGAAACTTGCTCACGGCTCGATGATTCCCTTAAGAAATTCAGTGAGCTCTCTGTAAAATTATTAAAACTTGCTGAAATTGAAAGCAGTATTAAATCGTTATCAATAGAAATCGAAAAAACAAAAAGAAGGGTTAACGTGTTAGAAAATACGCTCATTCCTAAGCTAATCGCCACCATAAAATATATAGAAATGCAGCTTGACGAACGAGAGCGTGAAGATTTCTTTAGAAGAAAAAGAATAAAAGCCTTAATGGATGCAAAAAAAGGATAATATGTCAATAGAAGAGGATCCTATCCTTGGAAGATTTTTTAACACTCCCGAAAAAAAGGCTAAGTGGTTAGTCCGGATAAAAATTGCTTATATCCTATGGATAATCTTTGTTATCATTGGAATCATATCATTTTTAATATACATGCTAATAAGAAATGGTTATTTATTTTTCTAATTCCTTTAAATCCCCCAATACATCTTTCCATTCTAATATTTCTCTACATTTACCACAATAACCTTTATTCATTTTGTAATCAAATTCCTGCATCTTGATTCCGCAATATTCACATTTATACTCTTTTTTTACCATGCTCTTTATGCTAACGCTCTTGTCTAATTAAAATCAATGGATTTGTCCCAGGGCTATCGGGGATTTTTAGTTTGATTTTATTTGGATTTATTAAATTAATTTTTAATGATTGATTATTTAAAAAGGTTGATATGAATAACATATCTTCAGATACGTTATATGTTCCATCTATATTTCTCCCTTCTGGACTTTCCATATAAAAAGTATTATTTTCGTAAAAAATAAATTTACCTCCGTCAGTTGTGTTCCAAGCTCCAATAAAATCTTCCTTTGTATAAATACGTTGATTTTCTTCTTCACATCCACTTAATCCAATACATAAAAGAAGACACGTTATTCCAATGATGGGTATTTGTTTTTTTATAACAAAGCCTCCATAAATTATAATTCTATAATATATTATTACTTAAAAAGATTTATATAGTTTGATGTACAAATATAATAATGAGAGTGGGAAAGTAATATCTATTGCATTTAATCACGGTTATTTATCCTCCCTTGGCCTTTCATTTTTGTTCTTCCTCCCCCACTCTCTGAAGATATTTTATAAAATCAAGTTATTGTATAACTTTTTATAATTTTTAAGATAAAAAAGAGGAAAAAGAAAGGATTAAACTTCCTTTCCAATATCCCATATGGCCTTTATTGCTAATATGCCTACGGCAGGTGCAACAAATATTGCAAGAGCTTGCGAAATTCCTGCAAATAGCGCTCCAATGAATGGTTGTATCGTCATTCCTTGAAATACTCCATACATTACAACTAATGCTATTCCAGCCATTAGAAATGCAGGTACTTCCTTTGCGGTTATTGTTCCCTTTCCCATAAATGCTAATATTCCAACGATCGCACCGATAATTGCTAAAAGCCAAGCAATCCAACCACCTGTATCTGTATTAAAAAAATTCTCCATCGTAGTTGATTCAATAGTATATGCCGTATAAAGACCAACAATCAAGGCTATTATGATCCCTATTAAAAAAGCCCAGGTGCCATATTTTACCATCGTGTCTTCCGCCATTTTCTCCTTCTCCAATATTTTTTATTAGGGTTTTGAAATATCTTATTGTTTATAAATATTCCTATTTTTTTATAAGGAGAAGCATAAGGAGAAAATAATTTTGTAAATTATTCACTTAGCCACTGTTCATCTATTCTCTTATAATCTGCAATTTCACTTGGTTTAAACCAAAGATTAATTTCAAATTCTGCTGTTTCTTTACTGTCTGATCCATGGACTATATTTCTTCCAATAAATTGACCAAAATCTCCTCTTATCGTTCCTATATCAGCCTTCTGAGGATCAGTTTTTCCCATCATACTGCGAACCATCTCAATAGCATTGATCCCTTCTAAAACCATAGCAACGACAGGTGATGATGTGATATATTTCACAGTTGGTTCAAAAAAAGGTTTGCCCTTATGTATTGCATAATGCCTCTCTGCAAATTCCTTACTTACTGATATAAGTTTCATTGCAACAATCTTGATGCCTTTTTTTTCAAAACGACTTACAATATCTCCTATAAGTCCTCGTTGAACAGCATCAGGCTTTATCATTACAAAGGTTCTTTCTGCCATGTGGACACCTTGTTGATACTGGCATAGGTCTCTTATTTATAGAATTAACGATTCAAATAAGAGTGATCGTGCAAATAAATATAATACAATACTAATAACATTATAAGCGATATGAGCAATAATTCCAGTAGTAAGACTCTTTGTTTTTATAACTACATAAGCAAATATCATACCAAGGATACTTGTCAGGATAGCTGGATATATATTTGCATAAATTAAATGTGCAATACCAAAAAGTAATCCAGTAATAACGATAGCAATTTTTTCTGATGTTAATGATGAAATCTTATCCAATAAAAAACCCCTGTAGAATATCTCCTCACAAACCGGTTGGATTGTAATAATAATTATAATCGAGGGAATTGAAAAAATAAGCTCCAAATCAGGAATATTACTAAAATCTTGAAGATTGTAGTTAAAAAAGGTCATTATGATTCCTGCAATAAAGATTATCATAAATCCAAAAACAACTGCGATGACTGCCCATATAAATATCATATCGAATTTTTTAAAATTAAGTTGAATACGGGAACGAATTTCTCTTAATGACAGCTTATTCACAAGAGTATACCATAAAAAAGGAACAATTATGAATGCAAGGATAACAATAATTAATTGAAGTGTTAAAGCAAATAACTCAAAGAAAATCCGAGCATATTCTGAGATGGTTTCAAGATAACTTAAGGATTCATAAGGTTCAATAAAATAAGAAAGGATGGGAAATAAAATCGTCACAGTAAAAGAGCCGAAAATAAGACAAAGTAAAGCAAAAATATGTGACGGTTTTTTTATATCAAAATCCATGTTCCATCGAAATATAAAAGGTTACATAAACGTTTTTAATTTTTTAGAATTCATTGTTATGATTTATTAAGATATATTTTTAAATAAAAAATTTATACACGAAATAAACTATAAGGGAAAATATGAAAGAAAAGATCAAAAAAGAAATTATCGACTGGTATGAAAACTTAGAAAGTCCTGATGATGAATCTATTGAAGATTTTATTGATGTTGTAATGGATAAAACAACAAATTATATATTGGAAGAAATTAAGAAGCAATTTAAAGGTGAATTTTTAAGTGGAAATTTAAAGCATGATTTTATTATTTCTCCAGATTATTATTTAGAACTTAAGTTAAAAGAGGTTAAACAAAATTTTTCTAAATCCCCCTCTGAAGAATTAACTGAAAATGAATAAAAATATTTTAGCGTAATTACAGATAAAAGTTTTTAAATATTTGTTATTGTTACAACGTCGATATTGGGCCCGTGGGGTAGCTTGGTCGATCCTTTTGGCTTTGGGAGCCAGAGACTCCGATTCGAATTCGGGCGGGCCCATTTTGTAATTTTCGATAATACTTACTGCATATTTTCTATTACTTCTGTAGTACGGTCAATAAATTTGGTCGTTAACTGATTTACAAGAGTGTCATTATCTGCTTCAACAGTTAAACGAATAAGAGGGCTTGTATTTGAAGGGCGGAGAAGTACCCAACCTTCATTAAGTTCTACTCTAATGCCATCCATTGTATTTATTTTTTCAAATTCTTTGGAAAATGCGTCTTTCAATCTATTAATAACTTCAAATTTTATTTCGTCAGGACAATCGATTTCTTCTTTTCTTATTGGATATGTTGGTATATCTGAAGCAAGTTCCCCAAGAGTTTTTTGAGTTTTATCAAGTATCTCTGCAATTTTAAACGGGATTACTAACGCATCATCAAATAAAAAATACTCTGGTAATATGATATGACCCGATGATTCAATTCCAAGAGGAGAATTCTCTTTTTTTGCTTCTAGTGTTAAGAAGGTATGACCTACTTTAATTTGTTTGATAGTAAATCCAAGAGGTTCAAGTTGTTCTTTTACTACCTTAGAGCACTCAACATTAACAATAACTGTTCCACTTTTTTTAGTTAACCCATATTTTCCTAAAATGATACCTGTTTTATCTGCTGATAATATATTGCCAGTATTATCGACCATAACTGCTCTATCACCATCTCCATCAAAAGCAACACCAAAATCACAATTACTCTCTTGTATCTTCTCAATAAGTGTGGTAAGATTCTCTGGTTTAGGATCGGATGGTCTATTTGAAAACAAAGGATCAGGTTTACAATATATCGATTCAATATCTATTCCAAGAACAGTAAAAATTTCTGGTGCAGAAAGAGTCATACTTCCTCCCCCACAATCTAGTGCAATTCTTAATTTTTTATTATAAGCAAATCTAGATTTGAAAAAGTTTTGATAACTCTCTTTCGCATCTACAAATTGTATATTCCCCCAATCTTTTTCACTCATCATATCAAAATCTTGACTTAAGGTTAAATCACGAATTTTCATTAATTCCTCTTCAGGTAAACCTACTCCATCTCCGTAATAAAACTTTATACCATTCCATTCCGGTGGTAAATGACTCGCTGTTACAAATAATATGAGATCTTGTTTTAATTCCCATCCCCTAAAAAGCGTTTGCCCAAGAGATGTGGTTTTAGTAAAGATAACATCTACACCAATTGATGATATTCCTGAGATTAGTGAATTTACAAGTAAATCACTTGAAGGGCGAATATCATTACCCACAGTAACATGTTTTCCACCAATAACATTTTTTATGTATTCTCCTGTGGCTAATCCTATTCTGTGAAATATTTCAGGAGTAATGTCTCTATTATATAGTCCTCTTATATCATAAGCTCGAAAAATATGTTTAGATATTTTTAAACTCATCAAACGGCAATTGTTGGTCTCTTATAAAAATCTGATTGATTACTGTTTATTTGATTTTGTGTTTCTGATAATTTTTACAATTATAAACATATACAAGAATTTACATTACTCGGTAATCCAAGCTTTAAAATCGGAAAATATTCACCAAAATAGAAATTCGTACTATTTTAAACTGATAAATTATATTATAAATACCAAGTTTTTAGGATAATATAAGGAGAAAATTTATATAGTCACACTTGTTACTTCTGTTGGAGGTATGATAAATGGCATATACACATGAAGGTTGGACGTTATATACACGCGATGTAACGTTAAAGGGCGGAAGGAGGCAAACAATTTATTTCTTTAGTAAGAGGACACCGAAAAGTGGAAACCCTTGTGAGTTACCAAGTGGTTACAGTGTTGGTGTAAACAAAAGAACTGGCCTTCCTTATCTTAAAAAGAAATAAACAATCCTTTCTTCCTCTTTTTTTCTTTTTTTATTCTTTAGATTATTATTGCATGAAATTATTTTTTACTGATTAATTGATAAATCTAATTTCCCTGGAACAATTCCAAAGACGTATGAGGTTAAACCGAGAGGACCTGTATTAAAGGTTAACATTAATGGACCATTCTTAAATGCAATCTTTCTAAGCTTAATTGTTCCACTACTGACCATTGAGGTAAAAGGCGATATTTCTCGGTAATGCAATCGTAGTGCTCTCCCTACTTGTTTATTACCTATCTGTCTAAGATTAAAAACAGTTCCTCTCAGAATTGTCCATTGGAAAGGCGTACCTGAACGTAATTGTTTTAATATAATCAAGCTCCCTGCAATAAGGAATACGGGATGCGCTCTCCACTT
>CAYGAC010000049.1:0-27940 GCA_964347865.1 uncultured Thermoplasmatales archaeon | reverse complement strand
GATGCCCATGCCTATGATTATGCTGGAAGAGAGGGTTTACCAATTAAGATTATTACACCAATTAGATATATCGGATTTATTCTTAATCCAGAATTTTCGAAATATAAAGTTACATTTTTCGCATTAATAGTTTATATTCCTAATATTGAGGAAGTAGTAAAGTATGAAAATTTAACATTGTGTACAATTGGATCTTTAGGATACATTGGAAGATTCTTTATACGTGCAGCGTTCTATTATGATTGGCCTCCAGGCCCCTTAATTCCTCCATAATACCTAAGCATTTAAACTCAATTGCTCTTGTTTGTTTTTAATATAAAGCTGCGTTTTTTTAGTGAGAAAGTTATTTCTTATGCATTTCCATTTTTTAGTTATTATATATAAAATTATTCTTTCTGCACCTAAAGTCTGATTTTTGCACTTAAAGTTGGTGATTTTAAGCAGTTTAGGTGCAAAGCCCTTATTGAGATGCAAAATTAATCATAGTGTTTTAAAGATTTTAGTTTAAAATCGCCAGGATTTATTCGGATATTCCTCCCAAAACTTGAAGACTTTATCAAGACCTTCCTCAGTGATTTTCAGATATAGTTTTTCACCATTCTCGCTTTTTTTAAACGTTGAATACGTCTTTCACGCTCTTTTTTAGAGATTTTAAATTTCTTACGTATTTTCAATAGAGATTCGAGTTGTTTCATGCTTTCTTCATCAAACATGAGGCATAACTCGTCTATGCCTTCCTGAATGATTTTTACTTGATTCCCTACGTTTCCTACTAACTTTTTTTTAAAATACGTCTTATGTTGTTGACTTCGGAAAGACAGTACAGCAACAAGCTGTTTTTTCAAAAGTGAATACGGTTGAATGAATCCCAGTTTTTGTTTAAGACGAATGGACCATATTCCAATGTCATCACGTTCAAGTAAATACTTGTCTTTGTACTTTTTGAGATAACGATTCCAGATAGTATTTGGAATATCCCTATCATGCTTCCATTGGATTTCTTTTGGTTTTGATATTGTAAGAGTTTCTAAGTTCATTCTTCTATCTCAATTTTTTCTAAAAAATCATTCACTTCATTTGATGTTTTTGCATATTCGAAATCCCTCTGCAGTTGATGTGCAACATAATGAGAAAGGTTGAAATCGGGATCTTGTTCTTTTGCCAGTTTAAGCAATTTTTCAGGAATCCAAATACCTGTGCTAATCATTCCCAAGCGTCTTGTTACCATTTAACCACCCTCCTTTTTATTTTTAATAATTTTTGTCTAATTTTCTTGATCTCATTGTTTGTGATTGGACCACAATAAAATTTACACAATGCACAAAAAATATTGATTTCTTCCATTCCCGGAAGTTTCTGTCTCAATTTTACCTTAACACCAGATTGTAACAATTGATAAATTAAGCAATGCTGAAAGATAGCACAAACGCAATGCTCTGGTGGTAATAGAAAACCCCAATGCTGAAATGAACTACCAGAATTAGTCATTTAATCAACTCTCCAAAAAACGACAAAAACGGTACCACCAGTACCATTGGTACCACCTGTTTATATATGTATATATATTATGTTTTATTATACTATATATATTACATAATGTACTATGTTTTAAAAAATACGTTACAAGGATGTTGGGGTGGTACCGGTGGTACCGGTGGTACTGCATTTTAGTCACCCTCTCCTAAAGAAGTTTGTTTTGCTTTCATTTCAATTTCAAAAATCACTGGTTGTTCATAGTCAGGAATATATTTTGGAAATATTTTGTCAAGTCTCACAATATTTTTAATTTTCAAAACACCACGGTATCGTCTACCATCGAATTTTTTCTGGGAAAGGGTCTCCTGGTTTAAACCACGCCACATCTTAGCAATATCAGAAGGACTAAAAGTCTCCCCTAAGGATTTACTAACTGTTTTCAGTGTTAAAGGTGTACGAATTACTTTATCTTCCTTTTTCCATTCTGTTACAATAATATATTCAAGCCCATTCCGTTCAAGTTGTGTACCTCCATCTGTTAAATTTCCATATACGACATTTAACACTAAACCTTCTGGACTTGCAGCACGCTCTTTAATAATTCTTTCTTGGAGTATTAACGCTAATTTTTTAGCCTTTTGTAACAATGCTGGCTCTTCATCTTTTAAGCCCTCTATTATCAGTAGAGCTTCCCTTACTCGGAAACTTGATACATCTGGTATTGTCAATTGCGTCGGCATTTTACCATCTAAATGGCGCAATTTAAAAAGGAGGAGTTTTCTTTGCAATGTTTTTCCTTTTTCTAACCATTCATCTGGTGGTATCAGATGGTAATTTTCTGGATAATCCGTTGTTGCAGTCGGCATAACCGTACATCTTGACTCAAGTCCATCATCTTTGAAACCAGATCTTGTTGCCATTATCGTCATACCAAAAGACTTCCAATATTCCACTTTTTTAAGATCTAAACTATATCTTGGAATTGGTACCCCATCTGCCCTAGAATTAAGGAATTCAACGAGTTCACTTGACAAACTGCTATCATTCATATCGGCTTCATCAAGGATTAGTGTACCCTCAATAGGGCCCACCCCCCTAAATAATGTAGGTACACGAATTGTTTTCAAACCATATAGAGAATGATAGGTAAGGTATCTCATCACTGTTAGGAATCTTTTTTTCCCTGTTTCACTTGGTCCACGTGCATTTAAAATCGGGATAAATTTTTCCGCAGTATTTTTCTGCCAAACAGGAGAAACCCAAGACGCTAACGTTAAATAAATTGTTAATTCATATAATTCTGGATAATCTACAGGATCATATTCCTCAAGTGCAAAATCAACCATCTCATCGATCAGGTTTTGTAATGTATCGTATTCTTCTACTCCATCTGGAAAGACTACTGCATTTCTTTGATTTATATCTATGGGATAAGGCTTGATTAATGTATCACCAAAACAATAATCATTAATAATCTCCCAGGTATCAGTTTTTTTATCATATAGAATAAATTTTTCATTTCCGTCTATTATCGTCTCTTCAAGATATTTTTCATCTGGCAATTCAAATGTGCTTACATATAATGCTGTATCTTCCTCCTTATTTTTAGGACAGCTGTCACAATATTTGTTTACAATTATTGCACATTTCTGGTTTAATTTTTTGCATCCCCAGGAATGCATTTTTTTCCTTCTAATACGTTCTACATTATCTAAAGTAATTTGTGGATCATGTAATTCACCTGAATTTTCATCATGTGTTTTGAAAAATTCTATTATTTCGTTATTAGTATAATTACAATTGATAAGCTCACACGCAACAGCTGTTCTAAAATGCTCATTCCATTCATCACCATTATCATGTGACTCTATAAAGCAAAATCTCGGTCGTTTCTTACGTTTTTTTCTTAATTTTTTCCCCTCTTCAATTGTTTCTTCTTTTGTAATCTCTATCTTTTGTGCTTTTTGTGTGTTTTCTAATGTGGGGTAATAATCAACAAACTCTACATACCGTTTACATGCAGGGCATTTTCCTTTATGATTATCGTTAATTTTATCCTGTGGTATTTTTGCCCCACATTTGAAGCAATACCATTGTTTTAGTTTCTTTGTTTTACCCCCCCTAGTGATTTTCTTTGTCATTTTCAGTGCACCCCGCTCATTAATACAATCTCAGTGATTTTTGATAAGGCGATTAATGCAGTTCTTTGAGGGGTTTCAAAAAGCAGGGAATCATCATAGACTTTTTTTATGATGCCAGTCAAAGTAAAATTGTTATCCTGCACAAGTTTGACGGTTTTATCTACAAAAAAATCAACAGCTTCTTTCTGCATGTTGCATCTCTCCAAATACAACTCTTCTCATACCAAGTCTCTCCTTATTTTAACTATCTCAAATAGCTTTTTTAGAAGGAGCAATTTTATGTAATAAAAAATTTATAGCATCTACATCAGTTTTCAAGTTGTTTTTTTGTTTAAAAAATTCTACATCTTCGTCAGTAATGCTATGTTGTTTCCTACTATTTTTATATAAAGAACATATTTTACGGTGGTTCATATTTATTTCTCCCCCGTATATGTCCTTTCAAAAAATAGTAATCAAATTTCTACATATAAATTTTTTGATATACATAAAATTTAAGGGCGACTACCTAATATCCAGTCTTCGAAAAGAGAAATTTATTACATCCTCTAAGAGTAACCTTACAATATTCCTGCAACTATGATGGGGCGCAGTTCCTAAAGTTCTTCTTCATTTTTAATCTGTTCTATCTGTTCATTTGTTGCCATCTGCAATAACATTTTCAATATTTCCCTAGCTTTCTTCGGATCCTGTAATATTTTCTGCATTGCTATACCTGTTGTAGTTGCATCCATTGTAATCTCTTCTTTTTTGATATCCAATTTCTGACCGCATCGACCACACACAATGTTTGTCGGCTGATTCTCATAATAACAATTTAAACAAACCTTTGCCTGCAATAGAGAAATATCGTCTTTCTCAGGTTCCTTAAAACCCGTAATCACTTTTACCTTATCATCAATATCCTTTGCTTCTAAATGAACGTATCTGCTTGGCATCTTAGAATTTTTCTTCCAACCAAATCGAAATCGCAATTCAGGTTCGTTAAACCCTGCACGGACACACCAAGTAGCACTTACATGTCGCAGATCATGTGTTTTCTTTATAGGAACATTGGAATCTCTTCCAATTCTTTTTATGATATCATTAATTGATTTCTTTGCTAACCTTAGTTTTTCAAAATCCTCCTGTGTAGCAATACCTTTATTCACTTTCTGTAATATCTCTGGGTAGCTCCGTGGATCCCGTGTGTAAAACAACGGTGCTTTATCAAAATTCTTAAAAGGATGCTTATTTTGGTAGTCTTTTAGATATTGTTTTGCACTTGGAACCAAAAATAACCGTATTTTCCGCATTCCTGTTTTTTCATCTCCACCATGATTTTCACCAAGTCTAGGGAGTAAAAAATATGGACCTAGTTTATCAAATTGTAAGCTTTCAACATTCAATGCTATAAGTTCTCCATTTCGCAACCCACCATCAACGAAGCTAACGATCATAGCCTGATCTCGTATGTTATCACAAGCATTCAACATACGTAATAGTTCCTTTTGTGTCAATATGCGATCTAGAGGTAATTCATTATCTCCTCTATTAGAAATAATAATCCAGTTCACACAATCAGGATATGCGATGTTTTTTTGTCTTCCTTTACCTAGCTTGTAGTTCTTTTTATCAGATATGTATTTGTAAAATCGTTTTATATGAATCTTGTAGGTGTCTATACTTGATTTTCTGTATCCTGATTTAAGATGCTTTGCCCAATCCATTATGTCGTCCTGGGTTGCTTCGTTGAAAGGTTTGTCTTTGAGAAATTTGTCTAATGTCAGTATCGCCATTACATCAGTTCTTCTTGTATATTGATTAACTTCATCTATTTCCTCCCTTAGTTTTAGATAATCTTCTACATCTTTCTTGTGGTCTTCATTTACAAAATTCTTTAACATCTCATCAATAACTGTCTGAATATTGGTTGTTTCCATTCTAGATCACAAAAAGTATATCACAAAACTACTATTAATAATTTCCTGCTTTTCCGTCATTATCTTATGTAATTTCCTCTAATGGTATCCATATACAAAAGCTGTGTCATCTTTTCTGAAAAACAAGTTATTCCTAATCAATTTTTTGTTCATTTTATTGAAAGGAGTTTTAAGCTCATTTATATTACTTTTTTACATCAAATTTGTGATAGTATGGTTTTAAAATCTATTAATCCTGCGAGAGGAAAAGTCCTGAAAGTTTTCAAAGAATGGAAGCCAGAAGAAATTAAGAAGCAATTAAGGAAAAGTTCAAATGCATTTGATTGTTGGAAAGAAACTGATTATTCTGATAGAAGTAAGCTTTTAAAAAAAATTGCAAAGATTCTTCGTGATAATAGTAAAAGATATGCATCGCTTATGACTACAGAGATGGGTAAACCTATTTCTCAATCTGAAGGAGAGGTTGAAAAATGTGCTTGGGTTTGTGAGTATTATGCAGAAAATGGAGAGCTATTTCTCACAAATGAATATGTAGATATTGGTGATGATAAAAGTTATATTCGTTTTGTTCCACTAGGCATTATTCTTGCCATTATGCCTTGGAATTTTCCTTTTTGGCAAGTCTTCAGATGTGCAGCTCCTGCCATTTTTGCTGGTAACACAGTACTTCTAAAACATTCATCTAATGTTCCGCAGTGTGCATTAGCGATTGAGGAAATATTTTCAAAGGCAGGACTTCCAAGTAATGTTTTTAGAACATTACTTATAGGTTCAAATCTGGTTAAGGAAATAATTAAAGATGACAAAGTAGCAGCAATATCTTTAACAGGTAGTAGTTATGCAGGGCAAAGTGTAGCAAAAGTAGCAGGAAGTCATCTTAAAAAAGTAGTATTAGAATTAGGGGGTAACGATCCATTCGTAATATTATCAGATGTTGATTTGAAATTTGTAGTTGAACAAGCTATTAAAGCTCGTATGATAAATAATGGTCAAAGCTGTATTGCTGCAAAGAGATTTATCGTAGTCAAAGAAATATTCGATGAATTTAAAAATAGATTCTCTGAAAAAGTAAAACAACTTGTAGTCGGAGATCCAATAAACAGATCTACTGATATTGGTCCTCTTGCTCGAAAAGATATAATGACTCAGTTAGATATTCAAGTGAAAAAATCAATACAAAAGGGTGCTATTATTCTTACTGGAGGGAAACAACTTGAAGATAATTCCGGCTACTTTTATCAACCAACCGTTATTACAAATATTAAACAAACAATGCCGGTATTTTACGAAGAAACATTTGGACCGGTGGCATCACTGATTCAAGTGAAAAATGAAAAGGAAGCAATAAAGATAGCAAATGATACAAGCTATGGTCTTGGAGCAAGCGTTTGGACTAATGACACAAAAAAAGGAGAAGAATTTATTAAACAAATTAATGCTGGTAATGTATTTGTTAATGAGGTAGTAAAATCTGATCCTAGATTGCCATTTGGAGGTATAAAAAAATCAGGATTTGGACGGGAACTTTCTCAATATGGTATTAAAGAATTTGTCAATATTCAAACTGTTTATGTAAAAAAATGAATAAATAACCCTTTTACTACGTTCTTCTACGAAATTTGAGGAATAGTAAGACTCCCCAATGGCATTACTACAATTTTAGGTTGTCCTCCCTTTGCTTTTATTTTCTCTATTGCATCATCTAATGCTGTTTGTATATTCGAATAAGGTTTCATCATTGCTTTTTTAATTATCTCATCATCTAAATCTGTTACTGCCCACATATAAGCACGAGTTCCTATTTGGGCCATTTTCGCAGCTTTATGATAACCAAGCTTATATTCATCACCAATAATATCAAAAATCTTCTGTGGGGAATCAGCTCTACATAACAATTTTAAAAAAGCTTCCTCTCCTACACCCGTACGACATTTGGAAATAAGAATAATAATACCATTATCTTCTAAAGCATGTTTACCATTATCAAGTGCTTTTTGAGATTGATATAGATCGATATCCATAGGATAAGGTGCAGCAGTTATTACAATGTTACCTTTTTGTTTTAATGGCACACAAAATATTTGATTTGAAAATTCTATTGCTGCATCAAAGGATTTGTGTAAATCTCCAGCAGTGACAGCAAAAAGCTTATGATCACCGGTTAAAACAGTCTGAATTGAAAACACATTGAGATCCTTTAATACATTCATTGCATCTACCATATCCTCATGAACTGGATTACCACCAAGAGCAAGCGAACATGCTTCATCACTTAATGCAAGTTTATGATTCATTTCAATAGTTTTATAAGAAGCAACTCCTGGAAGAAACGATTTTCTCCCACCAGTATAACCTGCGAAATAATGGGGTTCAACACTGCCGATAACAAGGATATTTCGATATTCTGGAACCAGTTTATTGATAAACATCTCTGTTCCATTCTTTGATTTCCCTAGATATGTCATATCAGCATCTTTGCGAGCATCATGCGCATAAACTCTTCTTCGAAATACGTTATAAGTATCCCCAAAAATAAAACGATATTCATTTTCAGTAGGTGCACGATGAACACCTGTTGCTATCAGAAACTTAACATCTGGATGAGGTGAGAGAACGGGTAAAAGATATTTTAGTATATTTGAGGTTGGTGTTGGTCTCGTGGCATCATTAATTATTACGAGTAGTTTATCACATTTATCAGCAAACTCATCATATGATTCGTATCCAATGGGATGTTCCAATGCATCCTCTATTAATTTATCCTGATCTGTAATTTCAACTTTCTTAGGTACAAGAATCTCACAAGGTTCAGAAATGTTTAATTTAATGTTCTCTTTTCCATATGGAATATCAACTTGCATATGAATTCCTCTAATTTGATATCGTGAATAAAAAACCACCTAATATATTTATATGTAAATTAGAATTATTGGTTTTCTCCTGTTGAAGAGGATGTTTTCTAGGGGTTAATTTGGTTGCGACTTTGAATCCTAACCATATTAAAAATATCTACTTTAATGAATTTGGAGAATTTTGACTGGAGCCTGTTATTTTCACAATAGGCGGGAGTTTCATAATTTTTAATACCTACTTTCAATTACATAATTGGAAAAAAAGAAGGATGGTAAATAATGAAAACTGAAAAGCATACTATTGATGAAGCAATGAAATTCATATTTACTCATAAATACAATGTATTTGTTGGTAAAGGACTTAAATTACTTTATGAAACCGATGAAAAAATTAAAGAAGAAACTACAAAACTTGTGACGAAAATAAGTAAATTATTTAGTGAAGAGGGACAAAATACTGCTATTCTCTTACACTCGCTAAACATTCTTACGGCTAAAATATTTTCCGATACTGCTATAAGGAGAATTAAAAAGAAAAAATAACCTTTAATGCTTCAAGTATAAATTTGATATCATGAATAAAAAACCACCTAATATATTTATATGATTCGTGATATTCACTCGCCAGATGAAAAACTTCCAAATTGCTATTATTGGTGGGGGCGTCATTGGTTCTTCAATTGCATGGGAATTGTCAAAATATAAAATAAATGTTATAGTCCTTGAGATGGGAAGTGATGTTGCTTCTGAAACTAGTAAAGCAAATAGTGGAGTGATTCATAGTGGCATTAATTCTCCATATGGATCATTAAAAGCTCGTTTTTGTGTTGAAGGAAACAGGATGTTTCAATCCATTTCTGATACTCTAGGTTTTCCAGTAAAATGGACCGGTAAATATGTAATTGGAAAAAACGAAGATGAAGTAAAAGAACTTGACCAGTTGAAAAGAGTTGGAATGAAAAACAAGGTTCCAGGTTTAAAAATCATCAACGGTGATGAGGTAAAAAAAAGAGAACCTAATGTACCTTGCTTTCAAGCGCTATGGGTCCCAACCGCAGGAATTACATCACCATATGAAATGACAATATCATTTGCTGAAAATGCAGCAATAAATGATGTTTATTTTTGTCTTGAATCGAAAGTCCTCAATTTAAAGAAAGAAAATGATACTTTTCAAATTAAAACAAGTAAAGGTAACTTTCAATCTGATATTTTAATTAATGCTGCAGGAGTTCATTGTAGAGATATTGTTACAATGGTTGAAGAACCAGATTTTAATGTTTATCCATGTAGAGGAGAGTATTTAGTTTTAGATAAAAATTATTGTAATTTAGTAAATACAATGGTATATCCAATTCCACCAAAAAAAATGGGTGTTTTAGGTGTTCATATTACTCCGACTATTGAGGGAAATATCCTTCTTGGTCCAAGTGCAGATTATATTGATGATTTATTCGATACTAAAACTACAAAAAATATGATGGATACATTACTAAATGAGGCAAAAGTAATTATTCCAAACTTACCTGAAAAAGGTGTAATTAATGCATATTCAGGTATTCGATGTAAGCTTACATCATCTAAAGAAGGAGGATGGTCTGATTTTAGAATAGAAGAAAGTAAACAAACACCTGGTCTGATAAATCTTTTAGGTATAGAATCTCCCGGTTTAACAGCAGCTCCAGCAATTGCACAAGAAATATGTAGGATGGTATCACAGCATCTTGAATTTAAGATGAAAGAAAATTTCAAAATTAAAAAATTTAGAAATAAACGGTTCTCAGAAGTGTCACAAACAGAGCAATTAAAAATGATTAAAAATGATGACAGATGGGGTCGTATTATTTGTAGATGTGAGCAAGTTACTGAAGAAGAGGTCATCGAAGCATTAGCTAATCCTTTGGGAGCAAAAACTCTTTCTTCAGTAAAATATCGCTGCAGAGCAGGAATGGGAAGGTGTCAAGGTGGATTTTGTACCCAACATATAATTAGGATAATGGAAGACCAATTTAAAATAAATATTAACAATATGAAGCTAAAATCACCTGGTTCTAATCTCTTTTATAGAAGAAACAGAGAGGATGGAAATGATTAATCAACAAGTAGATGTAGCTGTTATTGGTGGAGGTCCCGCTGGTCTAGCTGCAGCAATTGCTGCAAAAGAATATGGTGCTAAAAATGTGGTAATATTAGATAGAAATAGCTGGCTTGGTGGCATACTTCCCCAATGCATTCATGATGGATTTGGAGTAGAAGAATTAGGAGAATCATTAACAGGACCCGAATATGCAGAGAAATATATTGATATTGTAAAACAACAAAATGTTGTCCTCATGATGGAGACGATGGTTATGCAATTTGATAAAGAAAGAGAAATAATTGCAGTGAATAAAAAAGGACTTCACAAGATTAAAGCTAATGCTATAATTCTTGCAATGGGTTGTAGAGAAAAGACAAGATGGCATGCTATGATTCCCGGTGATAGACCTAGTGGCATATTCACTGCTGGTGTTGCTCAGGCATTCATAAACCTTTATAACATTATACCGGGAAAAAATGTAGTTATCCTTGGGTCTGGCGATGTTGGACTGATAATGGCTCGACGTTTAAAATTTGAAGGAGCAAATGTTTTAGGTGTTGTAGAAATTTTACCTTATGCGAGTGGTCTTCCAAGAAATGTTGTGCAATGTCTTGATGATTATGATATACCTATTTGGCTGAATCATACAGTAACATGTATTAAAGGAAAAGAACGTCTTGAAGAGGTTACCATTGCACAAGTTGATGATCATATGGTTCCAATTTCTGGAACTGAACAGATGTTAAAATGTGATACTCTTCTTCTTTCATTAGGTCTTATACCTGAAAATGAACTATCAAAAAATGCTAATATTGAAATTGATGAGTTAACTGGTGGACCAATTGTTAACCAAAATTTGGGAACAACACTTGAAGGTGTATTTACCTGTGGAAATTGCTTGCAAGTTTATGATACAGTTGACATTCTCTCATTAGATGCAAAAAGGGCTGGTAAAAATGCAGCACAATATAATAAATCAAAAAAACTAAAACCTAGTATAAAACTAATAGCTGGTAAGGGAGTAAAATACGTAGTACCTCAAAAAATAGATGAAGCGGGAACTGTACATATTACTTTGAGATCTGAGAAACCACAAGAAAAATCTATTCTATGGATAATTGAAAATGATAAAATAATTTTGAAGAAAAAATTGCCATATGTAAATCCTGCTAATATGGTAAAATTAGATATCGAAATTCCATCTGATGTTGTAAAATCTAGACATAACTTGGAGGTAATAATTGATGACGAAAGATAAAGAAATTACTTGCATCGTTTGTCCAATTGGATGTAAAATATTGGTTGATTTGGATGGAAAACAGATAAAAAACCTTGAAGGAAATAAATGTAAACAAGGTATCAATTATGCAATAAATGAGGCCCTTGATCCAAGAAGGATGTTAACAAGTTCAATATTTGTTATCGGTGGAAACTGGCCACTTGTAAGTATAAAAAGCTCTCAACCAGTTCCAAAGGATAAAGTGTTCCAAGTTCTAAAAGAAATAAAGAAGATTAAAGTAAAGGCCCCTGTAAAATCAGGACAGATATTACTCCACAATGTAGCAAATTCTAATATTAATATAATCGCAACTAAATCTATTGAAAAATTCTAAGGTAAAGCTAAATTTCTTGTTTTTGGATTTTTTCTTCTTTTAGATTATGCATTAATTACAGCTAATGATTCTATTGCTGCATTAAAGGTTGCACTTGGGCGCATAGCTTTTGTTACCATTTCAATATTTGGTTTGTAGTATCCACCTAAATCAACAGGATTTCCTTGTGCTGCAAGTAACTCATCAAGTATTTTGGATTCGTTTTTTGCGAGTTCTTGTGCTAATTTAGTAAATCGTGTTTGAAGATCGGTATCTTTTGTTTGTTTTGCTAATGCTTGTGCCCAATAAAGTGTTAGGAAGAAATGACTCCCTCTGTTGTCCAATTCATTAACTTTTCGAGAAGGAGACTTGTTATTTATTAAAAATTGACCTGTTGCTTCGTCGAGCGTCTCAGCTAAGATTTTTGCTTTTTTATTATTTGTTGCACTACTTAGATGTTCTAGAGATACTGCAAGAGCCAGAAATTCACCAAGTGAATCCCATCGAAGATGACCTTCTTCCATAAATTGCTGCACGTGTTTTGGAGCTGAACCCCCTGCTCCTGTTTCATATAATCCACCGCCTTTCATAAGAGGAACAATCGAATACATTTTAGCACTTGTTCCAACTTCGAGTATCGGGAATAAATCAGTTAGATAATCACGCAGTACATTACCAGTTGCTGAAATTGTATCTTTACCATCCTTCATACGTTTAATTGAGAAACGTGTAGCTTCAACAGGTGACATGATCTTAATTTCTAAACCTTTAGTATCATGATTTTTTAGATAGCGATTTACTTTTTCTATAAGTTGAACATCATGTGCTCTGTTTTTATCTAACCAGAAAACGACTGGTGATCCAGTTTCTCTTGCTCTTCTTACTGCTAGTTTAACCCAATCTTGAATGGGTAGATCTTTTAACTGACATGCACGCCAAATATCACCCTCTTCAACTGAATGTTCAAGCAACGTTTCACCAGATTCTGCAACAACTCGAACCTGTCCCTTGCCAGGTATTTGGAAGGTTTTATCATGAGAACCGTATTCCTCTGCTTTTTGTGCCATGAGACCAACATTTTGAATAGTTCCCATAGTTGTTGGATTAAAAGCACCGTGTTTTTTACAAAAATCAATTACTTCTTGATAAACACCGGCATAACTACTATCAGGTATCACAAATTTTGTGTCATGAAGTTTGCCATCTGGTCCCCACATTCTTCCTGAATTTCGGATTGCAGCAGGCATAGATGCATCAATGATTGTATCACTAGGTACATGTAGATTTGTAATACCTTTATCCGAGTTCACCATTGCAAGTTTTGGTCCCTTTTCATAACAAGCCCGAATGTCTGCTTCGATTTCTTTTCTTTTAACGTCTGGTAGATTTTTAATTTTTAGGTAAAGGTCTCCCAGGCCATTGTTTGGACTGACTCCTAGTTCTGAAAATATAGATGCATGTTTTTCAAAAACATCCTTGAAAAAAACAGACACTACATGACCAAAAATAATAGGATCAGACACTTTCATCATCGTAGCTTTTAGATGTACGGAGAACAATATATCATTCTTTTTTGCATCTTTTACTTGTTCTTCAAGAAATGTACGCAGAGTGCGTTTTCTCATAACCGTTGCATCTATAATTTCGCCATCAATAAGGGGAAGTTTTTCCTTTAAAAATTTTATATTTCCATTTTGATCAACAAACTCAATATTAGCATCTCCTGCTGTTGCCTTTGTGATGGTAATAGACTTTTCATTAGAACGAAGATCTCCACTAGTCATATGCGCAACATGTGATTTAGAATCTTTAGTCCATTCGCCCATCGGGTGAGGATTCTTTTTCGCATAATTTTTTACTGGACCTGGAACTCTACGATCTGAATTTCCCTCTCTTAAAACAGGATTGACAGCGCTGCCTTTAATCTTGTCGAATCTGGCTTTAATCTTTTTTTCATCTTCATTTTTTGGTTCCTCTGGATAATCTGGTATATTGTAACCATGACCTTGTAGTTCTTTTATTGCTGCTTTCAACTGAGGAATTGAAGCACTAATACATGGGAGTTTGATGACATTCCCTTCTGGTTTTTTTACAAGTTCACCAAGTTCAGCTAGATCATTTGGTTGTCTTTGGCTCTCAGTTAAATTTTCGGGAAAATTAGCAATAATCCGTCCCGCAAGAGAGATATCTCTTGTTTCAACGGTAACTCCTGCCGCTTCTGTGAATGCTTTAACAATAGGGAGAAATGAGTAAGTTGCTAATGCTGGTGCTTCATCAACCTTCGTATAAATTATCTTACCAACTTTATTACTCATTTGTATCATTCTCCATTATCTTACTTATTTTATTTTTTCTGGTTTATCAGGCATCATATATTCTATATCATCCCATGGATGTCTATAGAGTCTAGATTTCAAACGTTTTTGATCCATTATATGCCCCATAAACCCTATACTTCTACCTAGTACAAAGAAAGCATTTAGAATGCCAAGGTCAACAAATTCTCGAACCTGTTCTCTGGTGTATCCAATTCCTCGTAACATATCACAACATAGTACACCTATACATCCATCAACATTCAATATCAAATTGTTTCTTTTTGCAGTGGTAAGTTTCTCAACATCAAGTGCATAATCAAGTGTTTCAGTTACTGGGAAATTTTTCTTGGCAAAATCTACCATAATTGTTACTCTTACATCCGGATTTGTAACCGATTTTATTCTATGGCCAATTCCTTGGATGTTCACATTCTTGCTCTTCATATCTTTTACCATGTAGTTAGGTTCTTCTCCTGCATACAAATATTTCGTAAAATGATCTGCGCTCCCTTGAACTGCACCACCGAATCTTGGACCAATGGTAAGTAATCCACTAACCAATGAAGATATAAGATCTTTACCTGCACGCGAAGCAATAATACTATTATGTGCTCCGGATACAGCTGGTCCATGATCTGCAGTAAGTAACACTACTCTTTCTATGAATTCACGTGCCCATGGTGGTAGATTTTTCTTAAACCACAGAAGACCAATTACTCCTCCGAGTCCCCATTTTTCCTTAAAAATATCGCTAATTTTTACTCCACAGTATCGTAGTTCTTCTCCACGATCATCTGAAATTGTACTTATGAATTGAGCAGGCCGTCTAATTACTCCTTGTTTCAGAGCAACTGCATAATCAAGTGGTATGGTTGGTGGTTCTACATCGGGAATTGGTTTATGTTTGCCACTTTTTACAAGCTTGGTATATGCTTTTTTAATTTGTTCATCAAAATCATCAAAACTTGTTGGAACATATGCGCCCGCTTCTTTTAGTGCTTTATTTTTAACATCAGCTGTTTCTCTATCAGCTCCAGCTCTTGCACCAGCATGACCAAATTGAACCTCAGCAGGAAATACTTTTGAACAAGTTCCAATGCACCAGGCAACAATCGGTTTTTTAATCCTTCCTTTCTTCATTGCTTCTACTACTTCGTATTCATCTGTTCCACCCACTTCACCAAGAAGTACCATCATTTTAATATCAGGATTTTGTTCATATCTCATCATATGATCGATAAAGGTTGATCCTGGATATCTATCACCACCAATTGCAACTCCTTCGTAAACTCCATCAGTATTTCTTGCTATAATATTGTTCAATTCATTTGAAAGTCCACCCGATTTTGAAACATAGGCAACGCTGCCTGCTCTATGAAGTTTTGATGCAACAATATTATCAAGCATACCTGCAGTGTTTCCAATTCTAAATCCACCAGCTGCGATTCCACCCACGGTTGCTGGCCCAATGATCCATTTATTTTTTTCATGTGCAATTTTAATAAGTTCTTTTGTTCTTTGCTCAGGGACACCTTCTGCAATTATTGCAACAGTTCTGATTGATTTACTTAAAAGAGCCTCTTTAGATGTTGGGTAAGCTGATCGGAAACTTGCAAAATTAACCATAAAATCAGCGTTTGGATATAGTTTAGTTGCTTCTGCTAGTGTTCTATACATTGGTATAAGAATTTCTTTAGTACCCCAAAAGCATTTATGCATTCCATCACGAGTTGGATTTACAATTGCTACAACTGATGGTTCTTCACGTCTACATATATAATCAAAATCAAGCATACGTTGAATTGCTCTTTGTTGATAACCAAAAACAATAGCTTTGGTGTTTTTATCCATAATAATGAAATCTTTTTTCTTCCCTGCTTTTTTTACATTTTTAGATTTCGGTTTTGTTTTTGTCACAGTAATCGCCTCCATTATTTACCCCCTAATGCCATATTTACAATACGTGTCATATGTGTTTCAGGACCATAAACATCAATTGGAACACCTAATTCTTTACCAAGATCCCTCATAATACGAAGTCCTTCCTGATAGTTTGGTCCACCACGTCGAACATAAATTTTTACATTTGTATCCTTAAGTTTCTTCTTATAGTCACGAAGTGCCATTGTGATTCCAGTAAATGTCTTCGCAACGTCTGTGAAATTAGCAATGCCACCACCAACCAGTAAAAATTTAGGTCTCCCCTTCGGATCTTTTTCACGTGTCATCAAATCAAGTATAGTTTTTGCATATTCATATGTTTGATCAGTAGTCGGATTACCACTATATTCGCCATAATTTGCAAGTTCATCTCGATATCCTAGATCAACTATTGTATCGGTATAAATAACACTACCTCCACCACCAGCAACCATTGTCCATACGCGTCCCTTCGGATTTAATACGGTTAGTTTTAATGATGCACCACTTTTTTCATCCATCATTTTAATGTATTCTTCCTCTTTTGATAGTCTTCTTCCAAATGGGGCTGGAAAAGTTATATCTCCCCATTTTAAACTACTTTCAAAATGACCAGTATCATCAAGTCGAGCAACTAAATCTAAGGGAACTATATTTTTACCAGTTACAACAAATGGATTAATTTCAAGATAAGCATAGTTAAGCTCTTTGTAAAACTTGAAAAGTCCTTTTATGAATTCTGCAAACATCTTTTTATGTCCTTTTGGTGTATCTTTCGGAAGCTTACTTTCAATGTTTAATTTGTCGATATTTTCATCAACACCGATTTGAATTTCTGCAACTGTTTTCCAAACTGATTCAATATCAACTCCACCATGATTTGAATAATAAATTGTATCGCCATCACGGTTACTTTTTATTGCAACATAGAACTCCCCTTTATGCGGAACAAACGGTTCAATAATAAAATGGGTTAGTTTATCAGTTACTTTCCCAACTTTTATATCTTTGTTCATTCGCTCTTTTATCCATTTTTTTGCTTCATCAAAAGTTGCATTGGCTTTTATCAAACCATGTTTTCCTCGTTTACCAAATAACTGATCTGGTTTTACAACCAATTTTTCTTCCTTTAGCCATTTATATTTTTTTGGTAAATCATCTATTTTTGTTTTTGGATCTACTAAAACAATTTTTCCTGGAAATTTGAAATCCTTGCTAATATATTCAGACCAATATTTAACAAGCATTCTTTTTCCATCAAATTCCCTTATTCCTCTTTGTGCCATAATTTTCTACCTCTCTATTTTTTATTTAGCTTTATTTTTCATAAATGCAAGTGTACCACCTGCAAGGATAATCTCACGTTGTCTGTCCGAAAGATTGTATTCAACCTCGAATTCGGTATTTTTTGAGGTATTTTTAACCTTCAAAGTTTCTCCCTTTTCAATTATATCTTTTATATGAGGAATTTTTATATCATCCCCTTGATCTATTTTATTGTAATCGCTATCGTTTTTGAAGGTTAATGGAATTATTCCAAAATTAATGAGATTAGCAGTATGAATTCTTTCAAAGGATTTCGCAATAACAGCCTTCGTTCCCATATACATAGGACAAAGAGCTGCATGTTCTCTAGAAGATCCTTGTCCATAACTGAGTCCAGCAACAAAAAGGTTTGATTTTCCACTATCGCGAATTTTCTTAGCGCGTTCATAGAAGTTTGGATCAACAACTTCAAAGAGAAATTCTGAATATTTTGGTACATTTGATCGATATTTCATCTTACTGCCTGCAGGAATAATATGATCAGTAGTAATTTGATCTTCTACTTTTATTGTAACTTCACCGGTTATTGTATCTGGCATCGGTAAGCTTGCAGGAGGATCACCAATATTTGGACCTCGATATATCTTGATATGTTCAGGATGTTCAGGGGGATACACAAACATGCTATCATCGATATAAAATTTATCAGGCATTTGGATGTTAGGATATTGTATACCTTTTGACTCAAGATCGCGCGGATCGGTCATCTTACCAGTAATTACCGCCGCTGCTGCTGTTTCGGGACTGACAAGATACACATTTGCACTTTTTGTCCCCGATCGACCAAGAAAGTTACGATTACTTGTACGTAGTGATACTGCTTCTGTTTTTGGAGATTGGCTATTACCAATACAAAAACCACATGCAGATTCTGCAATTCGGGCCCCTGCTGAAATTAAATCAGTCAATCCACCATCTCTTGAAATATTTTCGAGAACCTGTTTTGAACCTGGTGCAATGACAAAGCTGACATTAGGATGAGCTTTCTTTCCTTTTAGAATATGAGCGACAGTCATTAAATCTTTATATGAAGAGTTAGTACAGCTCCCTAAACATACTTGATCTACATCCATACCCTCAAATTCTTTAACTGTCTTAATATTTCCTGGACTATGTGGATATGCAGTTAGTGGAACAATCTCACTAAGATCAAGATCAATTTCCTTTTCATAATTAGCATTAGGATCGGCCTTCATCTCTATCCAATCTTTTTCTCGTCCTTGTGCTCTAAGAAAATCTCTGGTTATCTCATCGCTTGGAAAAACAGAGTTCGTGACACCACACTCAGCACCCATATTAGTTATTGTAGCTCTTTCAGGTACAGATAATGTCTTTGCTCCATCACCACCATATTCAAAAACACAACCAACATTACCCTTTGTAGTAAAAATCTCTAACATTTTAAGAACGACATCTTTAGCTGCAACCCAAGGTTTTAATTTACCTTTTAAATTAATTTTAATAACCTTAGGACAGGTTAGATAAAATGGACCACCAGCCATTGCTACAGCTACATCAAGACCACCTGCACCAATAGCGATCATACCAACTCCACCACTAGTCGGTGTATGAGAATCACTACCTAGCAATGTCTTACCAGGTTTTCCAAAACGTTCTAAATGAACTTGGTGGCAAATACCATTACCTGCTCTAGAGTATATAATACCATATTTTGCTGCGACACTCTGAAGATATTTGTGATCATCAGCATTTTCAAAACCTACCTGTACAGTATTATGATCAACATAACTAACTGATAATTCTGTTTTCACCCGAGGAGCACCCATCGCCTCAAACTGCAGATATGCCATTGTTCCTGTTGCATCCTGAGTTAATGTCTGATCTATTCTAATTGCTATTTCCTTGCCAGGTTCATATTCCCCTTCTACAAGATGTTTTTCTAATATCTTTTGAACTATATTTTTTCCCATATGAACTGACCTCCCCAACAACTTTCTTATATGTAGGGTACTATCGGTAATATAAATTCAGTATTTAATTATTTGTAGAAATTCAGTATATCCGAATGTATCCAATCTATGAAAGAACGGACATTTTATATGGAGAAAAAAGAATTATTATTTTTAAAAAAGGATATTAATTTTCTTCCTTTCAATATATTTTTTCTTGTCCTTTTTTGAAATATTTCCGTGGAAATTATCAATAATCTGTTTAAGCCTTTGATAACTGAAAATTTTATTATTTTCAATCTTATTATGAAGATGATTATAAAGAGAAAATTTCTTATAAAAATAAAAAAATCATTCAAATTATTCTAATTAAAAAATCTATTAATTATGTTAAACTCATACTTTTAAAATTTTTAATCTTTTTTCTTTACCAACCCAATTGTCAAACCTTTTTTTCTGGTCTGACAATTATCACTAATTCTTTATTTTCACTTTTAAATGTCCAATCCAGCTTGTCCCCTACTTTCAGATCAAACTGGCTCATAACTGCTGCAGGGACGGTCGTACGAAACGAATTTGCAATAGTGGAAGCTTTGGCAATCGTAGTTTTTAATCCCATGTCAATCAAAACTAAATTCGTTATATATTATATATTCTTTACTACCTTTTTTCCTGTCAAAATTTCTACCACAAAGTTTATATATTATTATCAATATATAATAAAGGTAGTAATAATGGTAGTTATAAGATATGATAAACCTCAATTTATCTTATCAACAGAACCTGAGAAAAACCAAGAAAAATTCAAAATATGGAGGTATAAAAATGATCCTGGAGGAAGTAATGAAGACAATAATTGATGTCAAGCAAAAAAAGATAACAGATACCCAATATCCTATAAAATTAAATACAAGTGAACTAAAAACATACACAAGAGATGGATGCCTAATAGATATCGAACAATTAGAAGTAAAATTGATCTTTTTTACGAATTTACCATCCATAATAGATGCAGATACAGATAAAAAAAGACAGATGCGGTTAGGCAAATATCCGATAGAACTGCAAATGAATTTTGAGATATTTATGAAGGAAGCTGCAGATCTCGCCATTGAATATATGCAGTTTATGGAATCAGTAAATTATAGAAAAGATAAGATCACATGTGAAAAAACAAGGGAAATCCCTCTGTCGATGTTTGCCTAATAAAATATAAAGATGAGTGAGAAGCGATAAATGATGAAAAATAGTAAAAAGAAAATAAAAATTAAACTGGAATTAAAAGAAGGAAGAGGAAAGAACGGTAATATCCTTGTCATCGTAAAATTTGACCCAAAAGCGAGCAACTTCTTTGAAAAGGATTTCAGCTGGTGCCCGACACTCGACGAACTGAGATTATTGGAAAAAGCATTACGTGTATACGGATAAAATGAAGTGGTGTGGATGAAAATTGATATAATAAATGATTGCCAAGGGAATGGATTGAGGCCCCTCCCTTGGCCAGAGATTTCGTATGCCGGAAAACACACGAATAATCTCCAAAGATAATATAACTAAGGAGATTATAAAAGCCTTTGCTCTACTCGGTAAATGTAACAAAAAGTATCCAAAAACAGAGGATATAATCTATTACATTAACCTTGAAAAAATCATCAAAAATACACTTAAGAAAAAATATCAGGGCAGTTATTACTCGTACAATTCTCTCAGCAAACTTGTTTTGTTCATGGATTTGAATAAAATGCAAAACCAGTCTGAAACGGAGCGATATCTAAAGAAACATAAGAGAGTAAGGAAAAAACTTGGATTGATAAGCGCTCCAGATCAGTCGATGATCAGTAAATTTAAAAATCATTATCTGACCGATGAAACCAAAGAGATACTATACCAGATTAGGGATAAAATAATCCAAATTGCTAACGATTTCAATATCGATCTTGGCGTCAAACGACAAAAAAAGAAGAAAATCCGCTGGTCTACAAAGCAATATCATCTGGATTATGAAATGAAGAAAGCAATCAAACTTTTAAAAGGATTATTAATCGAGAGCAAAATGATCAAAATCAGGAACAACAGCGTTTACAGCCCGAAAGAATACATCAATTTATTGATTAAAATGATGATGCAGAAAACGTATGCGGAAACGGGGTCAAGGCAGTTTAGAAGGGATTTGAAACGGGAAATCCGTATGTGTAAGGTATGCGGTAAATCTTTACTCTACCCGCTTTCAAAGAAAGTGAAAAAGGACTGGGCACTCAACTACGTGTATTGTCCGGAATGCGATTACCGAGAGAGAATCTCACCAAACGGGGAAACCCTGTTATATCACATATTCTCCAAGTTCGAGACCATCGAGAAACTGATGAAAGACTTTGAATTAATGTTCGAAAAGGTATGGTATCGAACTAAAAAGTACAATCTGTTCAGAGAGCCCGTTAATATATCAGTTGATCGAACGGAAATTCCTTTTTACGGGGATATCAACGCAGATGGTATCGAGGGAAAAAAACCCGAGAAAGGTACCAAATTCGGATATATTCAGTACACCGTTTATGTAAGTAAATTCGGGAGGAGATACACGTTGTTTTCCCTCCCGTTAATCAAGTTTAAAAAAGGGATCCCGGAAAGTAAATTCCTTTATCATCAAAACCTGATTCTAAAACAATTATTGATATATGCAAAAAGGAAAGTGAAAATAAAATATGTATTGCTTGATAATGGATTTTTTTCTTCGGATACATTTAATCTGATCAATGAATTGGGGCTAAAATGTTTGATAATAGTAAAAAGAAAGGAGAAAAAAATCATACAGGAAACCGAAGATTTTCCATCGCATTCCGTCTTTCCCAATTTCAAATACGGGAACTGCAAAATAACTGTATTTATGATAAGAAAGAAAACGTCTCCCAAAAATAATCCGAGAAAAATAACCGAAGCTATCTGGCGTTATGCAACCAACGTAAAACCTGTTGGTAATCTCATAGAATGGGCTGATACCATGGCAAAACTATATCCTAAAAGAGGGGGAATAGAAACGAGTTACAGACTAATAAAAGAGGAATTCTCACCGAAAACAAAATCAAAAAAATATATTATCAGGTTATTTTATTTTGAACTGGCTGTATTATTCTATAACTTGTGGATTTTCGTCAACATTTTTGTATTCTATTCTTTGTTTGATGATGTAAAAAAGAATCCTATCATACATACATTGGATTTTTTACAAGAAATGTACCATGTCGATATGCCAGGATAAATCTAGATCTCGTTTTTATATTATATTTTATCAACAAGTCCACTGTGGTCCATAAAGAATCATAGATTTTGGTAAAAAAATTCAATTATATAATCAGTGAGAGCTAAGGCATATATTTATTCTCTTATTAGAATATAATTTGGAGGTGATATTTTTAACTTTTTACACTCCTAAAATTTTTACATTCGGATATACTGAAATTAGGGTACTTTTAATTTAATGAATTTATGAAGAGATTATGGCTTTTTTAAAAAATGTTAATAAAATATTTAATCTTCAAATTTTGACTCTGAATTTGAATAATAGCAAGAAAATATTCATAAATACCTTGAATAAAAAGCTACTAATTTGGTACAAAAATACTTATATTATAAATTATTATACAGGCAAACCCGCTTATACTAAAAACAAGGGAGACAAACTATATGATGATTATTGCGCGATTGTATCCAAAAATGAATCTAAATACTGTATGGAATTATGTTGAAAATGAAATAGCAAAAGAAACAACAAAGTTAGTTACGCCATTATACGCCACTCAGACTGAAGGAATGATGAGTGTAGGAGTTATATTTGATGTTAAAGACCTAGACGATATTGCACATTTTCTTATAGAAAATGTTAGTAAATGTGAAGAAATTCATCATACAAAAACTATATCCCTTATGAAACCAGTCTTTTTCCCAATACCAAAAGAAAAGCCAGAAAACATTCAGAGATATGTTATTAGAATTTATACCCACCCAAAAAATTACGGTGAGATCTATAATTATCTAATAGACTACAAGTATCCTTTTAATCTTTTCCCAATATATATTTCATATTCTCTTGGTGATGAAGATATCATTATGAATGTTGTTGCTGATTCTACACAAACAGTTAATAATTTCTTAAGAGAAAAAATACGGACAATGGATGGAGTTGATTCCTCATCATTTTATCCCGTAGTAAAATCCAAACGATTTGCTTCTCTTTCAAAATTAATTGAAGAACAAAAAAAGCATCTTGCTAAGAGGGCAAAAAAAATTCCCAAGGATAAAATTGATGACAAATTTGACTGGGTAGAAGATTTTGAATCACATGCAATGTTAACTGGGGCATTCCGTAGAGACCTATAGATTCTCAAACCAATTTATTTCATTTTACTAATCATTTGATTTTACCGATTTTATCTTAAATTTTTTCCAAATTGTTGAGATTAAAAATGTGAAAATCAAAGTAACTACTAAAATTATTATTGGTGTTGCAATATTTTCTAAAATTTTATAGTCTATTATCAGGATTGCACCAAAAGAGCTTATCATAATACCTGAAAGTAATTTTAAAATTTGACCGTGCCATTCTGTTAATTTTCTTCTACTTAAACTAAATACAAAAATGAAAACGATGATAATTAGGGGGATTACATATATAATGTTATAAAAAAGTATATACCAAATACTAAGATCATTTGGTATTCCCCGTACATTTAATTGATGAATATAAATAGTTGGTAGAATTACAGTACATACCAATTCATAAACATTAACAGAAATTGCAAGGAAAATTGTGCCTAATAAAACAGCGGGCAGATGTGAAGTTTTAACCAATGCTCTCATCCGTTTATAAATACCAGGTTTTTTGCTTTCTGGAATACTTACAGAAGCTCCCTTTTTAAAAAAGAAAAAATCCTTAATATTTAGTAAACCAATAGTAAGTGCAACACCACCTACAATAATACTAAAAATAATAATGTGCTCTGTTGCAGGTGCAAAAACTGCGTTAAGAAATACCATGAATGTAAAGTAAAATAAACCGGAAAAGAAAATAAAGATACTACCAATTAAAAACATCCTACGTCGTGATTTTACATAGATAAGTAGGTTTAATAGAAAAATCAATATAAAAAATGCACATGGGTTAAAACTATCAACAGCACCAATTACAATAGTTAAAACTGGTAAAGAATAAGCAGAAGTATTAATCTCTATAGTCCAAAAAAGAAAATCTATGGTGTGTAAATTCAAATCTGTTTCATTTATTTTTAAACCAGCTAAGTAATAACCAATTGTGTCATTTAGGAATTTCCAAGTTATATCTGCTTTGGGAATTATGGTAAAATTTGTTTCATTACTTACTATCACTACTGGATAACCAATGCCATAATTTTTTGCATAATCTAAATATTCTTTTCGATAGGTACGATTAGAACTAATATCTTTTATCAGAAAAATAATCGTCTCATTATATTTCTCGTAATTTTTCTTGTAGTAGTTATTAACACTCTTTACAGTATTAAGTTGAGGTATGCAAGTTTGGCAATTAATATTGTAAAAAAATTCAACAGTTATTTGATTTCCTGCAGATACAGATTGAATAAGAGAAGTAAAAATAAAAAAAAAGGATATGATAATTAACCAGTAGCGAGTAGAAGTTTTCATCAATATTATCCTCCACCAACTATAGGGGGCGATATGGTAATAACATCTCCATTTTTTATCTTAGTTTCCAGTGTTGCATAGACATTATTACGAGATACCATGACAAAATCTTTATCCTTTTTGAGTATCGGATTTTTTTTTATTAAAAAATTTATAACATCCCAGATTGTATCTCCGTCTTTTATTTCTAATTCAATTTCTTTTTTTCCAGTTTTATCGATATATCTTCCAAATAACTTGACTGTTATCTTCATTTTGATTTAACCTCTAAAGAAATTCGAATTCTTCTGTACAACAACATGTACACTTAGGATTTCTCTTAATTATTATCTGATCAAAATTTTGTTTCCAAATATCATAAATAATCAAACCACTCACCTGTTTTTCTTGAAGTATTTTAAATGCTTCCACACATTGAATGGAAGCTATAGTCAATGGAAGGTTTGCAAATATGGGTATTTCACCTATTTTTTTGTCAGAATAATTGTGTGATATACATTTTAAACAGGGTGTTTGTTTTGGTATGATACCCATAACCATCCCGTTAGTAGTGTGTACACCAGCATAAATCCATGGAATTCTATTTTTTACTGCTGCTTCGTTTATTAAAAACCGTGTTTCCATATTATCTGTACCATCTAGAATAATGTCCGCATGTTTAATTGTCGATTCGATATTTTCTTTAGTAATTCTTCTTTTTAATCCTTTTACTGTTGCTTCGGTATTAATAAGTTGTAATTTTTTTCCAAGAATTTGGCTTTTTGATTTCCCTATGTCTTCCTCGTCAAAAATTGATGTTCGATGAATATTTGAAAGATCTAATACATCATAATCGATAATATCAATACTTCCAATTCCTGCTCTAACCAATATATTAGCACTGTTGCTTCCTAAGCCACCACCACCGATAATAACTACATGTTTTTTGAGAAGAGTGCTTTGACCTTTCTCACCAAGTTCTTTTACAAGAATCTGTCTTCTGTATCTCTCTAAATTCATTTTTTAATCAACTTGTTCCGGAAATAAAATAATTCTTTTGAAACATCATAACTTTATTTATACTTTCTCTCATTTAAAAAGAAGGGAGAAATAAGATTTTGTGTGTATTGATTTTATCAATTTTTAAGTTGGAATTGCACCATCTGATTGGTCAACTATGAATGCAAAGTAGGTTCTATCCTCATAACCTTCTCTAACACGTGGAATCCAGTGAGAGATAGAGGAAATAACCATAATATTATCTTCTGTAATATCCTCAAAAGATTGATCACCATTTGGATTTGCACCATCCCATGTTGTTGTAAAGGTTCGTTCTCCTTTTGGTAAGAGAAAAACTGGCCTATTAAATGCAAAATCTAGGAATCCAAAATGATATGGATTTCCGTCATTGCCAATCCAACGTGAAACGATTTCTGTAACAAAGGACCGTAGAATTCCCAAATAAAAGAAATTACCGTTATTTTTTATTTTAATTGAAACTGTTATTTTTGCATTACCTTCCCAAGTGACGACACTAGATGTCATATCAAGTGGTTGCATAACCTCCCGTTCACCGGCATTTTCAATAACAGAACGATAGACTGATTCACCAACATCTCCCACCTCGTTAACATTACCTCCATCAAAATAAACAACTGGAACAGCAACAGCACGATAATTCCATAATCTCCTGCCCCGCATTTGAATTTTTATTTGAAACAAGGGAAACAAAATAAAATGGGTAATCATCACTTTGATATATTGAATATAATGCATTAGACGCTCCAGGACAATAAGGACAAGTGGTTGTTGTTCCATATTCCGCAAAGACGGAATGTGTAAATCCATTTTCAATCAAAGGATTTTGGTTATTAATTGAGTTTTTTTCAAACGATATCTGGTTAAGAGCTCCAGCTAGTGGCATTATTACTAAGAATGCGATAATGCCTAATAATAGGTATTTTTTCATTTTTATCCCCCATAATATATCTTATCATAGATTTATAGATAAATGCATATTTAAAGTTAACTATAGAAAAAATAAAAGACGTATTTGTCTAAAAAGAGAATTGAAATCATTGTCTGAGCTCCACAACTTTTTCAATATGATATTTTAACACAGCAGGTTTAAATATTGCTAATAAGAAGAGATATCAAAGCAAGTTGTAACTATGTCAAAAAAACATAGAAAGGAGGAAAATGAATAAAAAATGATTCTGATATGAAAATCGAATCATATCAAAAAAAATCCAGACATTATACATTTGGATATCTTATTAATGATTATTAGAGTTTTCCAAACCTAAGCTGATAAATTTTAACCATTGTTTTACTTTAAATAAGAGAAAATATTATATATTAAACAAATCAATTATATAATTCATATATTATCAAAAAGGAGGAAATTAAAATGAAGTACTTCACAATTAAAAGAATAATCACACTTGGAATTATAGCCTTATTTATTGGAGCGAGTGTTGCTGTACCAAATATTAAAATTTTAGGAGGTATAGATAACATTTTTTCTGTTCGGGCTGAGAAGGTACTTAATGGTGCACCCGATAAACCAACTGATCCAATACCAGAAAATAATTCAGTAAATGTTAGTATAAATCCAATCCTTAGTGTAAATGTAACTGATCCCGATAATGATACTATGAATGTAACTTTTTACAATGCCTCAGATCAATCGATCATCGGTTTTCATGCCAACGTTCCAAATGGAAGCAGAGCCAATGTTACCTGGTC
>CAYGAC010000048.1:0-78341 GCA_964347865.1 uncultured Thermoplasmatales archaeon | reverse complement strand
TTTTCTCTTTCTCTGCATTTCTTGCTAATTTTTCTTTTTCTCTTGCTTCTAATAATGCTTTTTTTTCCTCTAATTTTTTAGTTTTTTTATCTTCTTTTTCTTTAATTCTATTCTCTCTTTGCTGTTTTTTTAATTCTTCCAACTTTTTTTTCTCTATAATTTTCGCTTCTCGTTCTCTTTCATTTATTAGTTCTTTTTGATCTATATCAAAAGATTTTTTTTCTTGATTATCTTCATTAATCGGTGGTTCTTCAGGAGAAATTTCTACATCAGCATCATAGGATTTCCATTCAGTAAGTGTCTCGGTTTCAGATGTTGATTCTTCAGGGGAAACATCGTATTTTTTATTATTTTCTCTTTCTTTTGCCCGTTGTTTCTTATGTTCCATTATGAGATTTTTCTTTTTCTCTTTCTCTGCATTTCTTGCTAATTTTTCTTTTTCTCTTGCTTCTAATAATGCTTTTTTTTCCTCTAATTTTTTTAATTTATCTAATTCTTTTTGCTTTTTTTTCAATTCTTTATTTTTTCTTTTTTGAATCTCTGATTTTTCTTTTTCCTCAAAGTGTTTTAATTTTTCACCAAAATTCTTGGGAATATATAATCCCTCAGAATTTGATTCATTTGATTTGGTATCTTTTTGTTGCTTCTGGGTGTTTATATAAAATAACTTGGCTTTTTTTTCCGGCTCACTTGTTTTTTTACTCCATATTTTCTCACGTTTATTATTACTGAATTCTTTTGTATCAATAACTATCACTTTTTTGGTTGTAATATCTTGAGGTTTGGATTTTTCTTTTGATTTCTGGTTAAATTTATGTTTAAATTTACGTATTCCATTTTTAATTAAGATTGATTTTTTTTTGGTAGTTACATCTCCTAACGTTTTATCACCTACATCAATAATTTCTATCCGAACGTTTTCTTTAATTTGGTTAGCATTTTCTGAAAAATCCGTTTTAAATTCCTCTGGAGTTAATTCTCGATTCGGAAAAATGCGATTTGATTTTTTTTCAGGAGATGTGATTCTTTTACTTAGCGGTGATCTTATTTCTACGTATGAATCATCTGGCCCAGTATATGCCGACTCATTGGTAATTGAATCAGCAGAGAATGTTTTACTCCCATGTTCCTCTAATAACTTATCAATTTTATTTATAATTTCTAGATGAAAATCAATCGAATTTTCTTCTGAATCTTCTGTAGAATTTGCTTTTTTTGAAAAAGCCATTGATATTATTGGTATTAAAAAACCTTCCAACTTATAAACCTGCTTTTTTTCCATATTATTTTGTAAAGTAGGCATTCTTATCCCATCCTAAACATATCTAGCAGGTGCACTAGTAAATTTTTTCTTTGGCATCCCACTCCTTTATTGCAAATAGGTAAGGTATTATTATTCTAATAAATATTTCTGTTAAATTAGTAAATTGCTTATAAGTTTGTTATTTTTTCATTTTGAAATTTTATAATTATGTGATTTTACTAAGTTACATTTATATACTTAGACTGTGAAAATATGGCACGATAATAAATAACATATTTGGTGTGGAGAAATAGAATGTATAGATAAGAAAGGCTAATAACCTGGAAGTGGAATTCAAAAAGTATTTATACCAATTATGTTATTAGTATCAAAAAGCCTAATAGGTATGGCTAGGAGAGAATGGGAATATGAAAGCAAATAAGAAATTTATAGAAGGTGAGGAAGAAGCAGTATCTGCTGTTATCGGTGTTATCCTCATGGTCGCTATAACGGTAGCTATCGCTGCAACTGTGTATGTCTATGTAAGTGGTATGATCGGTGGAACAGCGCAAAAGTCAGCAACTCTATCAATGAACATTTATTCAAGAGATGATTCAGCAAACCAAACTATTTGGTTAGTATCAGGGATTGAAGGAGAAGCAGTAGAAGATGGTAGCTATGCAACAACATTACTAGCAGCTAATGGTACCGTTGATTCTGGTGCAACATTTCTAAAAAATGAAGTTACTGGAACTGGCTACGTTAACGCAGGAGATACCTTTACGGTAACTGCGTCCCAGGATGGCTATTTCGTATTCATGATAACTGATACAGCCACAGGTCAAACAATCTATAAGAGTACTTCAACCAAATACTAAAAATAATCTTTAAGTGGTTTTTCGCCACTCCTCTATCTTTTATTTTATACAAAATTCCAAATATTGATAAACAGAATAAAATTGATAGCTTTTTGATGAAATGAAATCAATAAGAAAATTTTTAAAAAACAATCAAGCAATATCCAGTTTTCTTTCTGTAATGATTTTTGTTGCAATAACTATATTGCTCGTTATTGTTATATGGTTATTCCAATCTGGAATTTTTAGTGATGTGCCACAAAAATTTATTCCTTCTATTGGAATGATACAAGATCGAGACCATATTCTAATAACTAGTGTTCAAAATGGACCTGTAATAAACGATAGTGTTACAGTAGAGATAGTAAATAAAAGTAGTGGTCAAACTGAAGGTATTGCATCTATAAACGATGGGGGGAATGGGGAGATCGATGTTGGAAATTCAATTATGTTAACAGGCATTACAAAAGGAGTTTATACTGTTTCAGTCATTTACGAAGGAATAGTAGTTGGTCATTGTCAATATTCAATATACAAAGATTAGTAATTACTTTAATATGGTTGAATTTTGTTACCCTGTAATTGATAATGCTAGAAACTCAATTATTGCTCGATATTACACGACTTTTTATTGGAATAATAATACTATCTTATGCTTCATATACAGACATTAAAACAAGAATGGCAAATAACATATTATGGATTATAATGGGAGGTATTGGCGTAATTTTAATTATAATCCAATTTTTTACGGTTGGTTTTTCAAATATAATTTATTTGGGATTTATTCCAATCATGATTGGATTTACATTTTTTGTTTATTATTTGAGTCTTCTTAAAGGGGGAGCTGATTTAAAGGCCTTTTGGGGATTAACATTTTTAGCACCAATTGAACCAATAATTAATAATTTTCCTTTATGGAAATCTTTTATGCCATTTCCTTGGGTTATTTTTTCAAATTCTGTTATCTTAGTTATATTTATTACACTCGGTGTATTTATTTGGAATGTTCTTAAACATAATATTGAGTTTCCTTACTGCTTTTTTGGATATAAAATGAAAATTGAAGTCGCGAAAAATAAGTTTGTGTGGCCATTGGAAAAAATAGTAAATGGAAAGAGAAAAATTGTTGTCAGACCAACAAATTTTGATATAACAGATGACTTAATAAAATTTGAAAAATTGGGAATGAAAGAGATATGGGTTCAACCAAAATTACCATTTATGACTCAAATATTAGCGGGTTTTTTAATCTCTTTTATATTAGGAGATTTGGTGAGCAAATTTATACAATTATTTCTTTAATTTAATTAATTATTGTATAACAATAAACGAATAATGATTATGATAACAATGATATACTACTTTTTAATTTATGGTCGCTAACAATGACAAAACGGGACTATTATGAAATTCTTGGTATAGATAAAAATGCTAGTAAATCCGAGATAAAAAAAGCGTATAGAAAACTAGCATTAAAATACCATCCTGACAAAAATCCAGATAAAGAAGCAGAAGAAAAGTTCAAGGAAATATCAGAGGCGTATGCAGTTCTTTATGATGATGAAAAAAGAAAAATGTATGATAGGTATGGTCATGCAGGTATAGATCAACGTTACAGTTATGAAGATATATTTAGGGGTGCCGATTTTAGTGATATATTTAGAGGTATGGGATTTGACTTTGGATTTGATGACATCTTTGAACGGTTTTTTGGACATCGGATGGGATTTGATAGCAGATTTGATAGAGAAGCGAGAGTCAGAAGAGGTAACGATTTGCGATATGATATTGAAATAAATTTAGTGGATGCCTACAATGGATTAGAAACAGAAATAACCGTTCCAAGAACCGAAATATGTAATGTATGTAATGGGAGTGGTGCAAAACCTGGTACCACACCAAAAAAATGTTCTCAATGTAATGGAACTGGACAAATGAGAGTCTCTCGAAGAACGGCATTTGGTATGTTTACACAGATTGGAACCTGTTCAAAATGTAACGGTCAGGGAACAATAATCGAAGATTTCTGTTCTTCTTGTAGAGGAAAAGGTGTTGTCCAGAAAACAAGGAAGATTGAAATTAGAATTCCAAAAGGTGTTGATGAAGGAGCTCATCTTCGGCTTGCTGGACAGGGTGAACAACTGGGAAAGGATGGAAAAAGTGGTGATTTGTATATCGTAATTCATATTAAAGACCATCCTAAATTTAACAGAAGGGGAGCAGATTTTCACCAGAAGATGGATATTTCATTTCCAGATGCTGCTTTAGGAGCAAAGATTGATGTAGAAACTCTTGATGGAATTGAAAAGTTAAGAATTCCTGAGGGTACAGAAAGTGGAGAAATATTTAAAATACCTAAAAAAGGAATGCCTCGATTAAATAACCGTGGATTTGGAGATATGTATGTAGAAGTTCAGGTAAAGATTCCAAAGAAACTGACCAGAAAAGCAAGAAAAATAATCGAGGATTTGGATAAGGAATTAAAGGATAACGGGCGAAAGTTTTAAATAGAAGTTTTTACAAGTAATATGTTGGAAAATTTATAGGAGAAACAAAAGATGGATCCATTCAATGATGATAGAGACAAAAGGAGGAAAAATCCATTTGATTTCATTAGTGATGACGAATTTGAAAAAATCTTTAACGAAATGCAAAAATGGTTTGAAAGTTCCAATTTTAAGGAACTGTTTGAAGATATGTTAAGAGGGGAAATAAAGCCAAATAAAAGTTTTATTCGCGGATTAAGTTTTAAAATTGGACCAGATGGCAAGCCAAGGATTCAAGAATTTGGTAACCGACCTACTAGAACTCCCAAAGGAAATTCCACAATTTCGGAGGAGCGGGAACCATTAACAGATATCATTGAGGGAGAAGAAAATGTTGCAATTACACTTGAAATACCTGGTGTTGAAAAAAATGATATCGATCTTAACATCAAAGAAAATACATTAGAAATCAAAGTTGATGCTCCTCATCGTAAGTATCGTAAAGTTGTTGATCTACCCTGTAACGTTAAACCAAAATCAACAAAAGCTACGTATAAAAATGGCATTCTTGATATTGTATTAGAGAAAAAGGAAAAGAAAAAAGGTGGAGGAGGATTCAAGGTTAGTATTGAATAAGTATTTTTTTATTCTTTTTATCTAATATTTTTAATAGTCAATAGTTTACTAACATTTATGTAGCTAATAATGCATTTATAAAACTAGGGAAATTACTGTGGTGAAACTATTTTTTTATGGGGGAGTTGAAGAAATTGGAGGAAATAAAATACTACTAGATGATAACGATACTAAGATATTTTTAGATTTTGGTTTGGGTTTTAAGAGAAGAGGATTGTATTTTGAAGAATTTTTGATGCCGAGAACGGCTAATGGTATTGGAGATTTTTTAGAACTAAAATTACTTCCCGATATCTCTGGAATTTATAGAGAGGATCTATTAGTACATCTTGGAAGAAAAGCAGAAGAACCTGATATTGCTGGAGTGTTTTTATCCCATGCACATGCAGATCATGCAAATTATATTTCATTTCTTCATAAAGATATACCAATATATTGTGGAGAAACTTGTAAATACATATTAGATGCAGTAAATGAACAAAGTCAAAGAAATATAGAATGTGAGGTAATTAACTATAAGAAAAGACCAATTTTTAGGATTGATTATAAAAAACCTCCCATAAAAAGAGTGTTTAAAACCTTTAGAACTGGTCAAAAAATAACGATTGATTCACTAGAAATAGAGCCCATACATGTAGATCATAGCGTTCCAGGAGCATATGGATTTATTATTCATACCTCAGAAGGAGCTATAATCTATACCGGAGATTTCCGGATGCATGGATTACATTCTAAAATGACAACTGATTTTGTAAATGCTGCCAAAGAAGAAAAACCAATAGCAATGATAACAGAAGGAACTAGAATAAATATAAATAAAATAAATGAATCTGAACAGAAGGTATTCAACGATTCTAAAGAAGAGATTTCTAAGGGAAATGATCTTTCAATTGTTGATTTTAACTTTAAAGATGTTGATAGGTTTACTACATTTTATAAAATTGCAAAAGATCTTGGAAAAAAATTAGTGATAAGTTTCAAACACGCTTGTTTTTTAGAAAGATACTATAAAGATAGAAAATTAAATACGCCAAATAGCACAGATGAACATATTATGCTTTTGAAACCGAAGAGAAAAACAGGGACATATATCGATGAAGATTATATTGAAAAATTTATCAAGAATAGAATAAATTATTCAAATATTATAAAATCAGACGAAATAGCGAAAAATCCTTCAAAGTATATGGTTGTTTTAAATTTCTGGTATTTCAATAATCTTGTCGATCTAAAACCTAAAAATGGCATTTATATACACTCTTTATCTGAACCTTTTAACGAAGAGATGGAAATATCTTATGATAGAATGCGAAATTGGTTAAATCATTTTAATCTTAAATTTGTACAATCTCACTGCTCTGGGCATATCAATGGTTCCGATCTGAAAAATCTTATTAAAATTATAAAACCAAAGGTACTTTTTCCCATTCATACCGAACATCCTGATATATTTAGAAAATTCTTATCAAACATTGTAATTGTTAAAGAAGGGAAAATGTATAAACTATAAATGTATCAAAATTTAAATAATTGGAGAATAAAGATGGCTGATATATATCATTATGATAAGAAAAAAGAACAAACCATGATTGAAACAAATAGTGGGAAGAGAAAAAAAGAGCAATTTATAGAAAACCTAAGAGAAGGAGATGTTATAAACGATTTTTTTGCTGTAAAAATTAAAAATCCTCTAAAAACTTACAAAAGGGGAACGTGGTTTAGTTTTGTAGCATCAGATAAAACTGGTGATATTAGTGTAAAATTTTGGGGCGGAGAAAATAAAGATAGAGTGAAAAGATTACATGATAGTTTCTCGGTTGGAGATATTATACAAGTCCGAGCTGGAAATGTAGAAACATATGATGAAAAACCACAAATATCTATAAATGAAACAGTTGGCGGAATTAGAAGATGTGGACCTGGTGAGTATGATGTTAGTGATTTTATTCCAGCTTTAGATGAAGACAAAATAAAAGGATTATACGATATAATTAAAAAACATATTAAGGAAATTAAGAATGAACAAATAAAAAATCTTCTCTCAATATTTTTTAATGATCCTGTTTTTGTAGATGAATATACTCATTCGCCTTCTGCAATTTCACATCATCATAATTATGTAGGTGGAAATCTAGAACATACCGTTAGTGTTATACGATTGTGTAATAACATATATGAAATGTATAAAGGTATAAACAAAGATCTTCTTGTTAGTGGTGCGATACTTCATGATATAGGGAAATTGAAGGAATATAAGTATGGAGCTGCAATAGATAAAACAGACGAAGGGAATTTTATTGGACATATTGTAATAGGAGATAGATGGATTAAAGAAAAAATAAAAGAATTAAGAAAAAATGGAAAGGAATTTTCAGAAGAACTTGAAACTCATTTAAGTCATCTAATACTAAGTCATCATGGGAAATATGAATTTGGATCTCCTAGAATGCCAAAAATAACTGAAGCATGTATTTTACATTATGCCGATCTTATTGATTCTCAAATTAAAAATTATATGCAACGGATAGAAGAAGCAAAAAAATTAACCGATGATGAATGGGCATTTATATATGATTCGGATATGAGAAAAAATAGATTAATTTATTTAGGAAAAACTGAAATTGAGAAGTGATGCCATGAAAAAGGATTTGTTAAACATTCTTTGCTGTCCAACATGCAAAGGAGATTTAAAATTAAAAATAGAAAAGGAAGAAAATGATGAGATAATTTCAGGAAATTTTACTTGTGAAAAATGTAAATGCATATATTCTATAGAGGATGGAATACCAAATTTACTTCCCAAATAATCTCATTTATTTAAAAAACTATCAATATCTATTAAAAGATTTTTTGATTCTTTCATATCTTGAATATATTGTTTAAAACGCGGTGCTCTTTTATCTAAAATGATTGCTACACCACAATCATCCTCATTACGAATCAGTCTACCTATCGATTGCAATATTTTTCTCGCAGCCGGTGCATTAACTGTATATTCCCAACCCTTTCCAAACTTTAAATCATAATATTTTTGTAGACCTCGTTGTCTTGCCGTAGGTTTTGGATATGGAATACCTACTATCACGGCTATCTCAAGTTGTTCAGCCGGGAAATTCATTCCTTCGCTAATTCTTCCTCCGATAACGGAAAAAAGAGCTGCACCATTATTATTTTCTAATCCACAATTCTTAAAATCTATTACTAAATCCATTAAGTCTGATTGAGACATAGTTTGTTCTTCTACATACAAACATCGCTCAATATCACTGAAATATCCTTTATTTCGAAATAATGAGAGTATATTATAACTAGGGAAAAATACCATTGTGTTCTTTGGAAAGGTATTACAAATTGTAGTAATATGTTGCCACATTCTTGATATTATTGTTTCATCTCTTGCGATTTCTTCATATCTTGTTGTGACATCTCTTATGAAAAATATTCTTCTATTTTCTATAGAAAAAGGAGAAGGATATAAAAATAGTTCAGTATCTCGTGGTAAATCCAATGAATCTCGGTATTCCTCAAGAGGTTTTAACGTTCCTGACATATGAATCGAAGAATGGAATTCTTTAATAATATCAGTTCCAAGTGAAGGATCTAAACAATAGGCCTCAATATGGGGATTTTTACCTTTAGTTGAATCAACAACTAACTTTATATATTGATTGAGCTCAATGGTTATCCAGAATTGCAGAAAGGTTCCAAGTTTATGAATATAAGAACGAGGAAGCTTCCCTTCTTTTTGTCGATATTCTTGAATTTTTTCACCGTATGCAATTAAATCTTTAACAATATCATTAAGGGTGTTACTTGTGATTTTTAATCTAGATAAAATCTCTGATTCAAATTCATGAGACGGGATAAATGCATCGCTATTAACGTGTGTGTTTCTTCTAATACCATTTTCTAAAATACCATAAACGTATGTGTCTCTTAAGTTACTTATAATTTCTAATAATAATTTACAAAAAGTTGATACAGATGTTTTTCCATTTGCAATAAGTGGGTCACCAACTTTCTCAGCTTCAAAAACACAATTATTAAGCATCCAAATACTCAGTTGCGCAGAATATAAATCTCTCAGATAATCAGGGAGGTTATGTGCTTCGTCAACTACCAATAACATATCATCTTCAGAAATCGATAACCAATCAAAAAACATCATTCGAATAGATTTATCAAAAACATATACATAAGGAACAACGATCACTAATGCTTCTTTTATGAGTAACTTATTCATTTCATAAGGACAAACTGTATTTTTCTCGCAGTATTCAACAAATTCCTCTGCAGTAGGCAATTTTTCTCTTGCCCATTCCAAGATTTTTTCTATTTTTTGTTTATCTCCAATAAAATTTCTGTAATATTCACAAGCTTCTACTTTATTATCAGACATAACCTTTTTCTTTTTATTTGAACAAAATTTTGATAGTTCTTCAGATGTACCATTACTTATCTCAGGATCAGTTTTAGCAAGAATGCACATATTGGCTCTACCTTGCATTCCTAATCCAAAAATTCGTTTATCCTTAATTTTATTACGAATTTCTCGTAACTCAAGGATAACTTGCCTCTGCTGAGCATTTGTACGAGTGATATAGATTATTTTTTTATCGTTTTCAAATGCGTATTGTAGAGTTGAAGATAAGACACAAATGGTTTTTCCAGAACCAGTTCCTGATTCAAATACAAAATGCTTTTTTACTGCAAGCATATTTTTAATTTCTTGCATTATGTTTTCCTGGTTTTTCCAAGGAGTATAAGGGAATAAATCCATATCATTCGAGAATATAACTCATGGTAAATAGAGTTGTTGGATATAAATTATGAGAAAATGATTTGAATAAAATTAATGTGAAACTATTTGGTTGTTAACAGTGTCCTTTACATCCTCTACAAATTGGTAACTTTTCATAGTCCCGAAATCGTTGGCCAATTCTAATTTCATTTAATATTTTAGAATTCCATATATCTGAAATTTTATCTTTATTAATATTCCCAAGTATGATATATTCCTTAGGATTATCGCCGCATAAAGGGACATCACCTTTCCATCTCACACTTAAACAATGGAAAGTACTTCTGCATCTTGGATATTTATTTAACCAACTATGAGCTGGTACATATCTATTATTTGAATTGTCTGATTTTTTTTTAATAATGTAATGTTTCTGAACAGTATCACCATATTTTTTCCAAAATTCAATAAATTCTTTCATTTTTTTAATATCAGAAGGACAAATCATTATTCGGATATTTATTAAAGTTGGAGCTTTTAATTCATTTCTAAGTTCTCTTAGTCTATGTAAATTATTTATTAACGTTTCAAATGAAGCCCCCACCCTTGAACGCTCATAGTGCTCTTTTGTGCATCCATCAACTGAAACATGGATTAAACTTACGGGGGCATTTAATAAATAACTTGAGATTTTATCATTTTTCCATTGAGCATTTGTTGCAATTGATAAATATTTAACTGATTTAGCAAACTCTTTTATGATATTTCCAAAATTTGGATGTAAAGTGTGTTCCCCACAACCAGTTAAGTGTACTTTATTAATATCCGAGTTATTTATTTGTTTAATTAAGTTTTTACTTGTCTTATAATTCATAAAACCATTTTCTTTATTTTCCTGATATTTGCAATATTTACATTTTATATTACATATTGCAGAAAGTTGAACCATGAGTTCAACTGGATAATTCTTAACAGGTAATAATAATGGATATTTAGTCCGTAATATGTCTAAAAATGGGACTTTTTCTGTGAATTGATGGGTGGTCATCTTAATGTATGTTAGAAAATTATCAAAAATGTTTGCTGTAACATTTGGATAATCAATAAGAGGGATTTTATCTGAAGAATAATTTCTTGAAACTTGACTGAAAATATTGGGCATAATCCTCCCTTCTATTTAATTAATAAGATACTATTATATAAATTTATTTAACAACATTTAATAATATTAAATCATCCAAATTTGTACCCTGTTTACCTTTAGAAGAATTTTTTACTAAATCTCTTATAGTTAATGTTTATTAGATGATATCATTATGATTGAAACCCCTTACGATCAAATTAAAAAATCACTCCTAAATGAAATTCCATCTGAGTTGGTTAATTATCTACCAAATAAATGGGAAAAAATTGGAGATGTTTTAATTATTAAATTAAGTGATCGATTTAATAAATATAAACAAAAAATTGGAGAAATTTATGCAAAAACTCTTCATTGTAAAACAGTTCTTCAGGATATTGGTGGTATTTCAGGAATTTACCGAAAACCCACTGTTGATATAATATATGGTTCAAAAAATACTGAAACAATCCACAAAGAAAACGGAATAAAATACAATCTAGATTTACTAAAAATTATGTTTTCTTCTGGAAACATAGACGAAAGGAAACGCATGGCCAATATTTCAAATAAGAATGAAATAGTTGTTGATCTCTTTGCAGGTATTGGCTATTTTACATTACCGATCGCAGTTTATAGTAAACCAAAAAAGATTTATTCCTGTGAGATTAATCCTATTGCTTATCAGTATTTATGTAAAAATATTGTATTAAATCATGTAACCTCGGTAATAACACCAATATTTGGAGATAATAGAAAAACAGCACCAAAAAATATGGCTAATAGAGTTTTAATGGGCTATATAGATAACACACAAAGATTTTTACCAACAGCAATAAAGTGTTTAAAAAATTGTACAGGGATTATACATTACCACGATATATTTCCAAACAATTTAATACAGGAAAAGATCTTAAAAATTATAAAGGAAATAGCTAAAAAATATAATACCGATACTAAACTTTTAAAATATAAAAATATTAAATCATATGCTCCTGGAATAGATCATATTGTTGTTGATATTTTAATAGGTGATAAATGAAAGATAAAATTAGGCTTATTGTATACCATACAGATGAAGATGATCCTAAGAAATGTAGTGCAAAAAAATTATTTAAATTCGGTTTTATAGATCTAGAGAAAAATATTAAAAAAGTACCAAAACACACTATTTTATTAAATCCTTTTTCTGAAAAAAGTATATCAAAAGAAGATAAGAAAACTGCCAATGAAAATGGTATAGTGGCCATTGACTGTTCATGGAAAAATGTAGAAAAAAATTTTAAATTGTTGGAACGGTCAAATATATCTAGAGCATTACCTTTTTTAATAGCTGCAAATCCAGTAAATTACGGCAAACCATTTCAGTTAACAACACTCGAGGCATTTGCATCTGCACTTTATATACTGGGAGAAAAGGAGCAAGCTAAAGATATTTTAAATATTTACAAATGGGCTCCGCATTTTTTAGAATTAAATATTCAACCTTTGGAGGAATATAGGAAAGCAAAAAATAGTAAAGAAGTAATACAAATCATGAATAGATATATATAGATATATATATTTAAATACATATCAGAACACATTATGTTTAAGTAACTAAATTCGTTTTATAGACCAATCAGTTAAGAATTGAAGATAATGAATGTATATGAAACAAAAACTTGAAGTATTTTTTAAACCAAAAAGTATTGCAGTAGTTGGAGCTTCAAATAATCTTACCAAGATAGGTAATGCTGCTTTAAAAAATATACTTGTTTCTGACTATGAATGCAAGGTCTACCCTATTAATCCCCATGAAAAATATATTATGGGTTTGAAATGTTATAAAAAAATAATTGATGTTCCAAGAGAAATTGATCTTGCACTAATTGCAGTACCTGCAAAAATCGTTCCTACTATTATTAGTGATTGTGTAAAAAAGAACGTAGACGGGGCAATAATCATTTCTTCTGGGTTTAGTGAAGTGGGAAATTATGAGTTGGAAAACGATATAAAGAATCGTGTTAAAGATTCAAAAATACGAATACTTGGTCCAAATACAATGGGCTATAAAAATGCATCAGATAATCTAGATGCGTCATTTGCATTTGGAATGCCAAGAAAAGGAAACCTTGCATTAATCAGTCAAAGTGGAGCCCTCGGAATGGGAATGATATTCCTTGCAAACAACGAGTTTGTAGGATTATCAAAGATAATCGGAGTTGGAAATAAGATAGATATTGATGATGATGATCTTATCGATTATTTTAGTCAAGATCCTGAGACAAAAGTTATTGGACTCTATATTGAAGGAATAAAAAAAGGGAGAGATTTCATGAATAGTATAAAGGTGTGTAATAAACCAGTACTAATCGTGAAAGCAGGTCGAAGTGAAGCGGGGGCTCGAGCAACAGCATCTCATACAGGTAGTATGGCTGGGAGTGACAAAATATACGACGCTGCAATAAAACAATCGGGAGGGATACGCTGTCGAGATGTAGTAGAACTTTTTGACATGGCACGAGCACTTGCTGGACAACCACCGGCACAAGGAAATCGAATTGGAATAATCACGAATGGCGGTGGACTTGGCATTATGCTTACCGATGCATGTGTTGCAAATGGACTCGTTATCCCAAAACTCTCATCAAAAACTTATAAAAAAATCGATAAAATTTTACCAGATCTTATTCGACCAAATAATCCAGTAGATCTTTCAGCTGAAGCAGGATTTTATAGATATGAAGCTTGTACAAGAGCATTATTAGAAGATCCAAATATAGATGGCATTATCGTCGCATCAGTACATGCAGGATATGCTCGACCAGGAGAATATACTGGGGCTATTTTAAAAATGATACGGGAAAGGAAACTTCATGAGGAATATAAAAAACCAATACTAGGATTCTGGGTGGGAGGAAGAGAATTCGAAGATCTTGTACTTGATCTCAAGGCAGCTGGAGTTCCAATATATCCATCTTCGTGGAGAACTGCTAGGGCTATGCTTTCCTTGTTTTTAGAGGGAGAAAGAATAAAAAGAGAGAGAAAAAATTAATCTACCCAATCAACACCGAGTACTTTTTCCCAATCTGGTTTCCTGCTCTTCCACTTTTCGACGGTATCTTTTGTTAAGCATTTTTCACAAAGACCAATTAAATTAAAATAACAAGAGTTACAAACAGATCTACCACATTTAATACAGACTTCACTTGACATATTGGTCTGACAAATCTGGCACATTCCTTTGGGTTTTTTACTTTTTTTGTGGGTTTGAATTTTCTTAGATAATTTTTCTTTATCTCGTTCTGTTAACCATTTTTTTAAATCCTCGTTCATTGATTTTGTATTAAATTCTTTTCTGATTTTGACAGATTTTGAGATTTTGGCCATACTATCGCCATAATGTAAAAATAACCATTAGTCTAAATACTTTATCTTTTTGCATTATATGACTGTATTTTTTTATGTAAAAAGTTTGCAATAAGATGTATAAAAGGTGTTATAATAACGAGAAATAAAATATGGCCCCAATTAAAGCTATCAAAAAACCAGTTATATGACGTAATTCTTGATAAATATAATATAGAACTTACAATTAAACTAAAAAATAATGCGCCAAATATAAAGTCAATTTGATCAAATAAAATCCAATCTTCACCACGAGTTTTTCCTATTCTTCTTTTAAAAAAACTTTCAATAATATCACCTAATAAAGCTCCAAAACAAATAGAAAAAACAATTGGAATCATAAGAGGAAAACGTCCGAAATTATTTAATCCAAGAAACGCAAAATCACTACTTTTTGCATATATGGCAACAACAGATAAACCAAAACCGCCAGTTATTCCTAGAAATGCACCAGCGAAAAGACCACGCCAAGTTTTTCCATCCCCAAGGAGTCTCTTTCCATCTTTCCACGTTTTACCAAAATCAATAGGTGTTCCACCCCCAACCAATACTGCACTTCCATTTGCAATATAAGCAGGAAGGATTAGCCAAAAAGCTTGAATTATAACTTCATATTTCATTACAGACTGAATATTGAGTTAATTTAAAAAACAATTGAAAAAAATAATAATTAATCTTGTCTTCTAGTTATTTTTAAACCGGTGTAGTGAAATTTATTTGAGCGTTTTACTAATGCTTTTAAGGCAGTATTGGAAAGTTGCAAATTTTCAGATACTTTATTTCCGAAGGTTCCATTATCTCCAATAAAGTCATAAATATCGTCTTCTAATTTTTTAAAATTGTCATCATCCAAAGCAGAAATTGTAAATATTTCACTTATTTCGTTTACAGGACAAGATATGTTGATATTAAACAATGAGTAAAAGGAACGGTACATTTTTTGAGGTTTTCCATTTATACCTTCTTCGGGGGTCGTCCATTTTGTCTCTGCTAGTTTCATATTATCAAAAAATTCAAGTGCTTCCACACCTTTTTTACCATATTTTTCAATAATAATACTTGTTGGTGTCCAATCCTTAGATATTTCAAAAAAAACTTCTTTTTTTGTAGCAGTATCAAATGCCCTCATTATTGATACTAGATCAGTGGAATCATTTATTACTTTAGTACGAATCATAAGACCTACAATTATTTATATTAGCAACACTAAAACACAATTTCTATTATTTATAATTTTTGTATTGTAAAATAATTATTTTTAAGATTTTTTTAAAAATAAACGAATTAAAGTAAAAAGATGGACTTGTCGGGATTTGAACCCGAGGCCTCCTCCATGCCAAGGAGGCGATCTTCCGAGCTGATCTACAAGCCCATTAGCGCGAGCGCATTACATCTAATTTATGCAAATAAATTTATCGGCTAATTCAATTCTTATTTTTTAATAAGTAGATATTGGGAATTAAATATAAGATGTTTCTATTTTTAACCGTGAGGGTTTAATTTTATAAAAAATAAGAGTATATATCCACCTATTTCTCTTGTATCCGAACTTTCTGGTATCCACGCTCTAACCTTCACTTTTGTAGGACCTAACCCAAAAATAAAATTAGATGTCACCGTTTCATCTACACCTGCAGGAATATTTACAATACCATTAGTTTTTTTACCGATAATTGCTCCACCATCTAGCGTTATTTCCCAGTTTACATCCGTTGCATTTAAACCACCAATATTTTTAATTTCTGAATTTATTTTAAATAATCCACCCTTGACCGATTTTATGTCAAGTACTGGTCCACCAAAAATTCTAATTGGATATGGATTTGACCAGTTACTCTTAACATCATAAATATCTTTAGCTTGAGCTCTTATTTCGTAGTTACCTTCAAAAGTCCATGTGTGAGTAACGGTTGCTTCATTACCTGAGTCATAAGGTCCAATCCATACACTATCATTATCATCTCCCCATTCAATATAATAGTATATATCTTCACCTTCAGGATCTGTTGATTTAAAAGTATATTCCAGCTCTTCTCCTTCTATTCCACTTAATGGGCCTGATATTGTTGGTTGATTTGGTGGTTCACTAGGAATAACTGCTTGTGCAAGTTCAGCAAGGGTTGCTACCATCAATCGTGAGCAATTGGTTGCATAGGATATATTCATATTATCGATAGTATCTTGTGGTGAGTGATAAAAATCATTAAAGTTATATTCATGATAAAATATTGCATCATAACCGTATTGCCAAAATGAATAATGATCGCTTCCTGATGATGATCCACTTGGAATTATTTCTAGTCCCATATACTCATAATAAAGTTCACTAATATTATCAGTGAAAACAGTTATCCAGTGTGATGCAGTGTTTTCAAAAATCTTAATATGACTACCATCATACGATGTTATTGCAAAACCAATCATATCTCCGTTGAGTACTGCTACGATATTATCCCCATTTTGTGAAGCTTCTCTTGCATATTCATAGCTTCCAAGAAGGCCTTGTTCCTCACCATCGAAAGCGACAAATTTGACTGTATGATTTACTGCATTTCTACTTAATAAATCTGCAGCTACAAGGACTGCAGCTGTCCCAGATCCATCATCATCTGCTCCAGGACTACCAGTAACAGAGTCATAATGAGCACAGATAATATAAATCTCATCACTAGTTTCATTAATTCCTTTTAGAGTTCCTTCGATAACGCTACCGGAATTACTTCCATAGGTCCAGTTGTGATATCGAGCTTCAATTCCCATTGCTTTAAATTGATCATAGATATATTCTCCTGCTTGCTTACAAGCTGGTGTGCCAGTTCGTCTTGGACCAAATTCAACAATTTCTTCCAAATACTTCAGATATAATGTTTGGTTCAAATTGAGGATAATATCGATAATTAAATCATTTTGGAATTTAGTACTAATTTTATGATGATATGATTCTCGTTGTGGGATTGAAATGTGTTGAAACATTGGTGGATTATCAATAATTTCTCCAGGGAAGGGAATACATGGAGGATCGTCCGATATATCCGCTAAATATTGATAATTATCTATATTTTTCTGAGTGAATGATTTTTCGTAATCAAAACTTTGCGTAATTTCTTGTGGACTTGCATAAATATTCAATGGTGTTAAAGCTAATATTAACATCATTATAACTGATACAATAATTACATATTTTTTCTTCAGATTAATCCCCCATTTGAATATATTATGGTTTTACTTGTATTTAAATATTATACTTATGAAAAAAATTTGTCAAAAATCTTTAGCCGCAAGTAATTCTATTATTCAATATTTAAGTAAAATGAAATAGAATAAATCCATAATTAACTTATGAGTTATAGCCAAATTAAACGTTTATGAATAATAATAGTACATATCCATTTTGTTCTCTAACATCTGATGGTCCATCTTGTATCCAAGCGTCAACTGTAACTATGGTTGGCCCTAGTCCAATTATGAAGTTTGATTTTACTTTTATTTCTTCACCCTCAAGGATATTAACAATACCAGTGGTTTCTTTACCGATAATTGCCCCCCCATCTAGGAATATTCTCCAATTTACATCAGTTGCATCAACACCACCTATATTTTTAATTATAGAACTTATTCTGAATAATCCACCTTTAATTTGTTGGATATCAAGTTTTGGTCCTTCAAGTATGTTAATTGAAAAAGGATCTGACCATTCACCTACAACATAATTAGTATCTCGGGCTCTAGCCATAATCTCGTATTGACCTTCTGAAGTCCATTTATTAGTAATTGTTACTTTTTCACCTGATGTATACGGTCCCTTCCAGCCACTATTTGTATCATCGCCCCAATCAACATAGTAGTAAACATCGTCACCATCGGGATCTGTTGTATTAAAGGTAAATTCATATTCCTCCCACGATCTTCCACTTGTAGGACCTGTTATTATTGGTGCATCTGGCGGATTACTATTGCCATATTGCTCAGCAAGCTCAGCCAGTGTTGCTAATATTAATTTAGAGCACTTCGCATCATAGGTTAAATTCATATTCTCAATGATATCTTGAGGAGAATGATAGTTATGGTTGAATTCATACTCGTGGTAAAATATTGCATCATAACCAGCTTCCCAGAATGAATAATGATCGCTTCCCCATGAGTAGCCACTAGGAATTACATTCAAGTTGATATATTCTTCATACTGTATACTTACATCTTCGGTATAATCAGTTAACCATTCAGACGCACTATCATAGTAAATCTTGACATTATTTCCATGTGTTGTGGTTATGGCGAATCCTATCATATCTGCGTTAAGTACACCTATTATATTATCACCATTTGCAGATGCTTCTTCAGCATACACATGACTTCCCAAAAGACCTTGTTCTTCTCCAGAAAATGTAACAAAACGAATTGTGTGATTAAAGGCATATTCTTTCATAATATATGCAGCTGCTAAGGTAATAACTGTTCCTGAACCATCATCATCTGCGCCAGGACTACCAGTTACACTATCATGGTGACCACAGACTATAAAGATCTCATCACTTGTTTCGTTTATACCTGGCATCGTTGCTTCTATATTTCTATCTGTATACCCACCATAACTCCAATTATGGTATCTTACTTCTAGACCCATATTTTTAAATTCATTATAGATATAATCTCCAGCATCTTGACATTCACTTGTTCCAGTTACACGAGGCTCGAAATCAGTTAAATTTTCTAGGTATCCTAAAATTAATGACTCATCCATTGCTTCAATCATATCAACAATATTGAGGTTAGTTGAATGGGAATAAATTTCAGGCGGGATTGTTTTTAATTGAGACATATCAATTTCATTAAATTCTGGATATGGGGGCGACATTTCACCTGGAATTGGGGGAGGGGTATTCACATAAGGTGGATTGTTATTTAATTCAATCGCAGAGCTAGAAACAGGAAAGTATGCTGCTATCAATAGTATAAAAAATATAAAACTTACAATTTTTTTCTTCATCATATTAATCCCCTATTTGTTTATATTATAGTGATTATAGTATTTAAACCTTGCAGAGAAATGTGATGCTTCTTGTTTTAGGAAATTTATTAAACACGATTTTATTTTTACAACGAAAAATGAAAAAAAAAGAATTAGAAATATTGCTTCAAAAAGTCCCTATTCCAAATAAACCAATTCCAAGTTTAGAACAATATATGACACCTGCAAACATTGCTGCTGATATCATTTTTACAGCTTATCAGTTCGGAGATATTGAGAATAGAATAATAGTAGATTTAGGTTGTGGAACCGGTATTTTTTCAGTAGGTGTTGCTCTTACCGGTTCGAAAAAAATAATTGGAATAGATATCGATAAAGACATTATTTCGATTGCTAAAAAATACGCTAATAAAAATAATTTAGAAATTGAATTTAAGATTATTGACGTACAAAATTTTCATAAAAAGTGTAATACCGTAATTATGAATCCACCATTTGGTGCACAAAAAAGTAATCGAAAAGCGGACAGAATGTTTCTCGAAAAGGGATTTGAAATTTCGGAGGTGATTTATTCTATCCATCTGAAAAAAACAATTCCTTTTCTTGAAAAAATGATTTCTTCTTTAGGTGGAAATATAACCTATAGAAAAGACTACATTTTACCAATAAAGTGGATGTTTAAATTTCATGACAAAAAAGTTATTAACTACGAGGTGACTTTACTTCGAATTGAAACAAATTCCTAATAAAATATATCTATATTAAAAATTAAAATTATGAAATTTATTTCTGGTCATGTAGATATCTTTAAAAGCTTTTCCGAAAGTATAATAATACATTAATTTATCTGCTTTCGACCTATAATTAGGAGAAAATACAGAAAGTGATTAAATTGACAAGAAAAAAAACAAAAAAATTCAGGGGATCAAGAACCCACGGCAGAGGAAATAAAGCCGGTAGAGGAGCGGGTCTTAGAGGAGGGCGCGGTAATGCTGGTTTACTTAAACATAGATACATGTACATGGTAAAAAATATGCCAAATCATTTTGGAAAACATGGCTTTAAAAGACATCAGAGTATTGCAAAGAGAGAGAAAACCATAAATGTTGGTCAGTTAGAAGAAAAGTTCGAAGGAAAAAAAGATATTGATCTTACAAAAGAAGGTTTTGACAAGTTATTGGGAGGGGGAAGCATTAATAGCTCCCTAAAAATCAAAGTAAAAGCTGCATCACAAAAAGCGATAGATAAAATTGCTGAAAAAAAAGGAGAAGTAAAAATAGAATAAGGTATTTACTATGGCAGAAGAAAAGAAGAGTCGTTTATATGCCCTAAAACCAATAATTGAGAGATGGCCTGCTGTCTCTAAACCAGAAGGGCATGTTCACTTTAGAACAAAGATTATTTGGACTGTTCTTTGTCTTGTCATTTATTTTATTTTAACTAATGTTTTAATATGGGGTGTAAGTGGAACTGTATTAGATATGTTTGCTGGCTTTCGTGCTATTATGGCGGGAGCTTCTGGTTCTATTATGCACTTAGGTATAGGACCAATTGTAACGGCATCAATTATTTTACAACTTTTCGTTGGTGCAAAAATTATAAGACTAGATCTTACAAAAAAAGAGGATAAAGCGATTTATCAGGGAACGCAAAAAATACTCGTTATTGTAATGATTCTTGTTGAGGCTGTTCCGCAAGTTTATGGATATTTAAGTCCGAGTGATGGTTTAATAGGTATGGTTGGTTTAGGTGGGGCCAATGCTGTAATAATTTCACAGTTATTTATGGGTGCATTTCTCGTATTTTTAATGGATGAACTGATTTCAAAGTGGGGAATTGGTTCAGGTATTTCCCTATTTATTGCAGCTGGTGTTTCACAAGCAATATTTACTGGTCTTTTTAACTGGTTACCATCACAATCTGGACTTCCTTTAAGCATTTCAAATCCACCTGCAGGTGCTATCCCCGGAACATATTATCTGGCCTCTCAGATGTCTCTTCGGGAAATAGTAGACAATGGTTTTCAGTGGATATTTATAGGTCATCAAGGTTTTCAAAATGCAATCGTTCCGGTGCTTGGAACAATATTTATTTTTTTGATTGTTGTTTATACAGAATCTTCGAGAATTGAATTGCCATTGGCTCATGGTAAGGTTAGAGGCGCTAGGGGAAGATATCCTATTAGACTAATTTATGCCTCGAATATTCCTGTAATTTTAATGGCTGCTCTATTAGCAAATATTAACATGTTCGCTCTATTATTTTATACACATCCTGGAATGAAAGGTCTTCCCTTAATTGGGCATCAATGGTGGATTGGAGCTTATGATACTTCAGCAGGATCTACAGCACCAATTATGGGAGGTGCGTGGTATCTTTCTAATTTAAATGGTATAAATGGTTGGCTTATGCCAATACTTGGAGGGGGGGTTCCAGGTGGTCATGCTCCCTGGCAATATGCGTTGAAAGTTATAGTATATTTATCAGTAATGGTTTTTGGATCAATTTTATTTGCAAAATTCTGGATTGAAACAACCGATATGGGACCAAGAGCTGTAGCAAAGCAGATTCAACGATCAGGTATGCAAATACCTGGTTTTAGGAGAGATCCAAGGGTTTTAGGACGTGTTCTTGAAAGATATATACCTGTTGTAACAGTGATTGGTGGTGCCGCTGTTGGAGCTTTAGCAGGTTTTGCGGATGCTATTGGTACTGTCGGAAATGCCAGTGGTACTGGTCTTCTTCTCACTGTAGGTATAATGATCAATTTGTATGAGCAAATTGCAAAAGAACAAGCTATGGAAATGCATCCTGTATTGAGAGGATTTTTTGGAGCTGATTAGTGATCGATAGTATGGGAGTTGTTGTAGTTACAGGTATACCTGGGGTTGGTAAAACAACCGTTATGAAAAAAGCTGCAGAAGGGATAGACATTCAATTTGTAACATTTGGAACAGTTATGATTGACATAGCAAAAGAATTGGGCATAGTAAAAGATAGAGATGGGATGAGAAAACTATCATTAGATCAACAAAAAAAGCTTCAAATAAAAACAGCAGAAAAAATCTCACAAATGAAAAACGTAATCGTTGATACACATTGTACAATAAAAACTCCAAAGGGGTATTTACCAGGATTGCCAGAATGGGTAGTAACAAAACTTAATCCAACATCCATAGTTGTAGTCGAAGCAGATCCAGATGAGATATACAATCGAAGAGTTAAAGATATGACAAGAAATCGGGATACAGACTCCAAAGAACAAATCGCTGAACATCAACAAATAAATCGAGCTACTGCTATGGCATATGCAGCACTTACCGGTGCAACAGTAAAAATTGTTTTTAACCATGATAATGATATAGATAATGCTGTAAAAGAGGCAGCACCTGTATTGAAGTGATAAATATGGATAAAAAAGCACAAGGAAGTCAACTTTTGATGCTAATGTTACTTATGTTTGTCATGCTTTTTATATTTGGAGATCCGGGTATACGAACAACAATCGCTTTATCACTTAATTCTGTATTTTATCCTCTTATAGGATTTGGTGGAAACTATCCATTGCTTACAGTATTTTTTGCTGGGATATTGGTTGTATTTCTTTCATCATTTTTTACAAATCTTTTCACCGATTGGAAAGCAATGGGTAAGGCCCAAGAAGCAAGCAGGGCATTTCAAAAAGAGATAAATAAAGCTCGAAGAGAAGGTAATACAAACAGAGTAAATAAACTTATGAAGATGCAACCACAGATAATGAAAATGACTACCGAATCATCAAGTGGAATGATGAAACCTATGTTTTTCTTGTTTATTTTTATCGCACCCATATTCATATGGTTAATATATTTTCTTGGTAACCTGAATTATTATTTCTTTACAGTACCATGGGCCAATGGTGTGTCTTTATTTGATAAGGCTATACTTATGTCTAACTGGTTTTTGATATATCTCTTAATTTCAATGGTTGTAGGACAATTATTACGACAAGGATTTAAATGGATTAGTTGGTCAGACTGGTGGCAAAATTGTAAGAAAAATATAAGACCTTCTATGAAATAGAGAACTATGACAATCATTACAATTAGTGGTCTTCCAGGTGCCGGCACGACAACTATTGCACGACTTTTAGAAAAAGCAATTGGACTGAAATATGTTTATTCTGGAGATATTTTTCGCAATATGGCAAAAAAATATAATATGTCTCTTGAAGAGTTTGGATATTATTGTGAAAAACATAGGGATGCTGATGAACAATTAGATAAATACCAATTAGAAATATTGCAAAAAGGTAATGTAATTGTTGAGGGACGTGTTGCTGGATGGCTAGCTTATCGTAATCAAATACCTTCAACGAAAATACTATTAGAAGCTGATTTAGAAACAAGAGCAGGTAGAATTGTTAAAAGAGAAAAAGGACTTATTGAAAAGAGAAAAAAAGAGATATTGAAAAGAGAAAAAAGTGAAGCTACACGGTACAAAAATTATTATGATATAAATTTGAATGATACTTCAATTTATGATCTTGTTATAGATACATCAGATAAAAAGCCAGATGAAATAGTTGATATTATTATCAAAAAAATCAAGAAATAAACTACTTTTTATATACTGTATTTATTCTTGATGGAAATGGTTGGAAATTATATATGCTACCATCTGACAAAAAACGAAAAAGATTGGTAAAAGTATCAGCAAAAACAAATATTCATTATGGAAAATATCCAGATGAAATGAGTATACATGAGTTACTAAACAATGGTTTTATAAATCTTGATAAACCAAGTGGTCCAACATCTCATCAGGTTGATGCATGGATAAAAGAAATTCTACATGTTGATAAGGTAGGTCATGGTGGCACACTTGATCCTGGAGTCACTGGGGTTCTGCCAATTGCTCTTGGAGAAGCTACACGTGCTTTACAAGTTCTTCTTTTAGCTGGTAAGGAATATATCGGAATAATGAAACTTCATAAAAATATAGATGAAAAAACATTAATAGAAATAGGTAAAAGTTTTGTTGGAGACGTCTATCAAATTCCTCCTTTAAGATCTGCTGTGAAACGAGTAAAAAGAAAAAGACAAATTTACTATTTTCAAATTATTCAAATAAAGGGGACAGATGTTTTGTTTCGAGTTGGTTGTGAAGCTGGGACGTATATTAGAACGTTGTGTGTAGATATAGGTAAAAAACTTGGATTTGGGGCTCATCTTGCCGAATTGAGGCGAACTAAGGTGGGAAATTTAAACGAAAAAAATTCCGTAACACTGCAAGATATAAAAGATGAATATATTTTTTGGAAAGAAGAAAAAGATGATACCGAAATTCGTACTAAAATACAACCAATGTATAGATTATTAGACCATTTACCTAAGATTATAATTAGGGATTCTGCTGTTGATGCGCTCTGTCATGGTGCAAATTTAGCAATCCCGGGAATTGTAGAAATCGATACGGATATTAAAAAAGATGATTTAGTAGCTGTTTTAACCTTAAAAAATGAGGGTGTAGCATTAGTTAAGATCCTAATGTCAACAGAGCAGATTATTCAAAAAGATACGGGTATATGTGCCGTGTTACAAAGAGTTTTAATGAATAAGGGAACATATCCTTCTATCTGGAAAAAAACATAAAAAGAGATTGGTATTTCGCTATTGTTTTTGCCGAGGTGGCCCAGCCCGGTACGGCGCGAGCCTGGAGAGCTCGTGGTGCTTTGCACCTCGGGAGTTCGAATCTCCCCCTCGGCGTAATACTATATCTGAGTCACCATCATTAGATACTTTTGGATAGTTATTGATAGGTTCACTCCTTAGATTCTCTAATCATATGGGAATGATGCACATATTATGTATCTACCGATGTATCCTTTGTAGTTATTTGGGAGTGTTAAATGTTGAAAAATGAATGGTGATGTGGGACTAAATAAACAAATAACTGCAACAGCAAAGAAAGAAATATTGTCTTTTGATATTTCTGGATTACGTATTATTCCGAAATAAATTGGTGCTGGAGGTGGTGTATCTATTATTGGAGTGAAATTAACAATTATTCCATTTCCTGCCTCATCATAGTGATGGAACGTAAAGTTAGTATTGATATATCCTTTAAGCCATGGGATAGTAAACACGTACTCAGGCCCTCTACCATAAATTGTTTCTTGGTATTCATTTTCGATATAGAACTCAACTCTGTTCATTAAGGATGTGGCATCTGTTGCTGAGGCGATGAGGTCTGCATACCATATTCCATCTTCCATATATGATTCCCAAGCGATTTCATCTGCTACAGGAGGTGCTTGGTCTATATCTATAATGAACCACTTGATTTCTTCCACATTTCCTGCATTATCAAATGCTCTGTATTCAATGAGCATGTCATCTCCATCAAAATCCAGTATGAAAGTACCATTATCACCTTGGATTGTTTCCCAACTACCACCTTCTATTCTGTACTCGATTCTATCAACCCCTGAAATATCATCTGTGGCTTTCAAAATAACAGTAACATTACAGGTATAAAACCCATTTTCACCATTCGGTTTTAGAGGATTTGTTTTATATGTTGTAACTGGTGGTGTGGTATCATCTAATGATACAATACTTACAGTAGATGGGATAATACTGACACTAATGAATAGAAACATTGTCGTAAATGCTAATACTTTCCTCATCTGATATTCAACCTCAAAATATCCAGTATCTTCTGCAATTTAGGAAACCTATCAAACCAATGTTTGAACCATAGATTTTTACTCTTTGGTACATGGATTTTATAATATGCCCAATCACTTTCATTGTAAGGATCTCTAGCCTTACCTGAGACGTTAAAGACGCCCTTTTCTGCATAACTATGATTCATCTTTATTGGTTGTCCATAGACATATGGTCCATTCCAATAAACGATAGGACTGCCATCTCCCCAATTAATCAACAACCAGAATACATCCTCTTCATTATCTGTTACATTGAAAGTGAAAGTAACTATTGTTTCTACCATTACCCTTTGTGGTCCGTCAATTTCCAGAATAGGTGGAGTTGCGTTTCTTATTGGAAGTCCTGCTTCTTTCCATGCTTTAAATCCTCCATCCATATTGTATTGCGTTCCTGTGAAATTATCATAATATAATTCATAGTTTGCTAAAAGACTACTATACCCACCCCCACAATAAAGGATTAACTCTCCACCGATATGTTCTTGCATAAAGATTTGCCTTAAAGTCTCGTTCTTAATCCAATCAATGTTGAAAAACCTAATGTGCTCTGGGTATGACGTATCTATGAATCCCTTATTCCATACGCTCTTACCTCTTATATCGAATGGAATTTGAATGCCGTTTATCGTATCATTTAGAAGTTCCCATGTTTCATAAACGGTTATATTGTAAATGCCTCCTGGTGCAGTGGGAAGTCCTTCTTTCTTCCAAGCATCCATACCGCCAGGAAAATTGTATATTTCTCCTGTAAAATTGTTAGCAATGAGAATCTTGGTTACTATAAAACTCCGATATCCTCTATTTCCGAATATAACGACAGAACAGTTGTAATATTGATATAAGAATTTCGATAATGTAGTTGCATTGCAAAATAAATAAAAAGGATACCATCGGGGGTGTTCTGGAATGGGGGTATCTATACGTTCAGCTCTCCATTCATCCCTATCCCTAATATCTATTGGTATTTGAATACCATTAGAAGTGTCATTTAATAATTCCCATAAATCAAATTCTGTAATGTTCGTATAATCATCTTCTGAGTTTGATGATAGGGTTCCATTAATAGCTATTCCAAATATCTCTCTGGGTTCTGTAGATGAAGTAATGCTGACTCCAATAAATAGCAGCGTTACAATCAGGGCGATACTTTTCCTTATCATCTATAACCTCCCTATATACTCTCATACACGTTATGCTATAGAAATTTTCGTAACAGATAAACAAATATATAAGTTCTGCATTATAATTGATGAGGAAAGAATATGAATAAAAAAATACTTATCGGTAGTATCATAGCAGTTGCCGTCTTGATTGCCGTATCAACTTCATCAGCAATAGATATAATAAATGATGATAATTATGATTTTATTATTATTACAACGGAGAAGTTTTCAAATAATTTACAATCTTTCAGGGATCATAAAGAACAACTTGGGATTACCACAAAAATTGTCACCCTTGATGATATTTATGGTGGTACTTTTTTTGAGGTTAAAGGTCGTGATGATCAGGAGAAAATCAAATATTTTATTAAGGATGCATTAGAAACATGGGGTATAACATATATTCTTTTTGTTGGAAATTATAAACAAATACCTGTTCGTTATTGTTACAATAACGACGAATATTCTTCTTATGAAATCAATTTTATAAGTGAACTCTATTATGCAGATATCTATGATGAAAATGATAGTTTTTCAAGCTGGGATTCTGATGGTGATGGGGTTTTTGGTGAATGGTCTGGTGACAAAGCAGAAGATAAACCAATTGACTTGAAACCTGATGTTTGTTTGGGTAGGTTTGCTTGCAAAAACTCTAGAGAAGTAAGAATAATGACAAAAAAGATCATTAATTATGAGAAACAATCTGCTGAACCTTCATGGTTTAAAAGAATGGGTGTAGTTGGAGGAGATACTTATCAGGAATATCTTGGATTTGAGGGTGAGATATACAATCAAATGGTCATTGATATAATGAGTGATTTTACACCAGTTAAACTCTGGGCGTCAAATGGCTATTTAACTAAAAAAGGATGGACTATTTTAAAATTAATAAACCAAGGATGCGGGTTTATATATTTGTCAGGTCATGGTAATCCGAATAAATGGGCTACCAAAACATCTGAAGGAGATTGGATTGGTGATTTTAATCAATTTATGATGCTATTTTTATTTAATCGCCATAAATTACCTGTTTGCCTTGTTGGAGGATGTCACAATAGTCAGTTTGATACAGATCCTATAAATCTTTTTAAAAATACAAAGGATGCGTTGTATCATTCTACATGGTTACCAAAATGTTGGAGTTGGCGTCTTACCAGTCATCCTCGAGGTGGCTCAATTGCTACGATTGGATCAACAGGGTTATGTTGGTATGGTGTTGAATACGGTGGTGGTGGAACAGACTGGCTTAACGTACAATTCTTTAGGGAATATACAAATAATACTGTAATTTTAGGCCAGATATGGAAAAACGTCTTGACTGGTTTTATCGATGTTTTTCCAATTGATTGGGAAACACCATCAGGTAGTGTATCTTCCATAGATGCAAAGTCGGTACAAGAGTGGGTTCTTCTAGGTGATCCTACCTTGAAAATAGGAGGTTATCCATAATTTCATCCTCGTTATTTGAGCGCCCAAATAACTCCAAAAGAATTAACTTTTGACTTTGGCAACAAAGCCAATATCTTCCAAACATTTATATATGGCTTTTTGTTTAAAATTAATAAAGATATTATAATCTTGGGAGGTAAGAAAATGAAAAAAATATTACCATTATTGGTAGTAAGTATATTTGTCCTGAGTGGACTTGGAGCTGTTGCAATACCAGATGAAAAACAGGGTGTAAATAAATCTCTGACTACGCAAGACTGGGAACTTGATATTAAGACTAAAGGTGGATTCTTAGGATACACTATATCCTTATCACCAACAGATCCGCCTCCACCTAATGGAACTTGTACAATTAGTATAACTACTGATGCTTGGTTGATGCTACTTGGAAAAAAATTATCATTGGAAGAAGAATTAATCTGGAATCCTGGAGAAGTTGAGGAGTTGAATATGCGTCCTGTTCTTGGTTTAGGTCCAGCAACAATATCAATGGATGTAAAGTATGAAATTTCACCTGGGAATTCAACTGTTGGTGAAGCAACAACAAATGGATTTGTCCTTCTTTTCTATGTCTTTTGTGAGGGTACTACAATTCATTTACCATAGATTACAAGAACACCTAAAAGCAACCTCTCCTCTCTTTCTTTATTTAATCCCTTAAAATAGATTCTTCTGATTATAAACAACCTAGATGAAAATCCATATTTTTTGATAGTTTAAATTATAATGGGAGAAAAAACTAGTTTCTTTTCTTTTCATTGCCTCCTTTATTGAAAAAGAAAAAACTTTTGGGAAGATATGTCCATCAGAATTATTATCTTCATTTGATTCAATAATTAATCCAAATACTGGATCCGGATCTAATTCAATCCAAGGATAATCTTCTTCATAAGGTGGATCTACAATAATTTTAATTTCATGACCTCTCCATCTTAACTTATTAAATTTAATCTTTTGACTCTCTGGAAAACCATTTATTGATGTATTAGGTTCAAAGGGAAAAAAAGGTGTTACCTTTATCCAATAAAGAGATTTGGAATCTTCTTCTATTTTCCAGACTATATGTGTCCCAGCAGGGATTGTAGCTGTTCCTTTATTATATATAGTAGCACGTAATCGCCAGTATGTGATTTCATTAGTAATATTCAATTCTATTGTTAAATCAGGTAAGCTATCATAACTTTTTGTTTCTTGAATTTTAAAAGTTATTAATTCGGTTATATCCTACTCATTATTCGAAAGGATGCCTTTTTGATCAAAGCATTCAGCAGTTATTGGAATGATATTTATACAAAGGAACAATGTTAAAATTATAATTGAAAGGGTTTTTTTCATATATGAGAATCCTCCCTATATATTCTTATTGATAATATAATATATAAATACTCTGCAATATTTAAGATGCTTCTAGATAAAAATTAGAGAACAGACTTTATTATGCTAATTTGATGTATTTCTAATTTAAAATTTTTTGTTAAAGAAAAAAATTATGCTGGGGATATGATTGAGAATAATTCTGAATAAGAGGTAGCATTTTTAGCATCTTCAGGTAGTTCAATACAAATTTCTTTATTGTAATTGGTAAATAATATTGTAACATCTAGTATTGTAGAAGTTGAAATTTCATTAAATATCATAAGCATAGTCATAGATTCATACGCTTTCAATATTAATTTTGTCTCCTTAGAAATCCATATTTTTATGGAAAAATCTTCGATCATATCCGTAAAATTAGAAATTTGTAGCATACCTGAACTTAATCCATTTTGGCTCATCATTATCTCATATAGTTTAGTAACATCTGGCTGTATCTTTAGTACATAACAATCAATGTTGTTGACTTCTTCATCATTTAACCTTTCAACTTCACCATATTCTAATAAATCTACATGCATTTGCATCTGATTATAAGAATCCCAAGAAATATTAAATTCTAAAAAATCCATTTTCATCCATTGATCAGTACCGAGATAATCCATTTTCATGTAAATAACATCTTCAATAATATAATATAAAAAATTCATTTCCATCACTAGTGAAAATGATGAACTCATCTCCATCATAAATCTATGATTTACCACATCAACAGCACCATTTGCGCTTGATAGCATGGGCATCATTAATGTTCCATTGCCCGTTTTCATAGTTATATCCAGAGAAAATTCGTATGATTTTATATCTATTGATGACTGTAATGTGAATAATTTAATATCAGAAGCTAAAACATTATCAGAAGATATACAACCCGATAATGCTGTTATTATAGTCAAAAGAGTAATAGCAATGGGTAAAAAACATTTCATTTTCCTTTCACCTCTCATAGGTTTTAGATTTTTTCAATAATTATATTTAAAACTACCCTGTCAAAACGTCAGTGTGAAAATATACCTCATTATTTTTTATGCTATATCCTTATTATAAACAATGAGGAAAATATAAGTTTAATAACTTGTTACATTTTAATATTATAGGATGGGGAAAAATGCCTTTCTGCACTGAATGCGGAAAAAAAATCGGTTTATTTATTCACAAATACAAATCTGATGATGGTTGGAGAATATGTGATTCTTGTTTTGAAAATATCCAAGAAGGGCAATATGAAAGAAGAAATGTTGAAGAAAATTCAAATCTTAAAGAAGATGAATATGAATTGGATCTAAATAATATATTTAAACGTCTTGGTTACGAAATTTTAAATATACCAACTTCTGAGTATCATGGTGTAGATTTTATTCTATCTAAAAATGAAGAAAAAATAGTTGTTCAGGTAAAACAATTTGATGATAAGATAACAGATTTTTCTGTACATGAGATTTTAACTGCAAAAGAATATTATAAAGCTGATAAAGCAAGAATTATTACAAATAGTTCATTTTCCTCAAATGCAGTAGATTTAGCTGTAAGAAATAATGTTGATTTATGGGATGGGAAAAAACTAAGAGAGATAATAAAAATTCTTCAAAATAAAGAAAAGGAAAAAAAAGTAGATCAGAAAGATATCCCTCCACATACGGGAGATGATAATAGTAAAGAGATAATTACAAACTGTCCTTTCTGTAGTAAAGAATTTGCAGTGGAAATAAATATAGGAGAAACAGGTGTATTTAAGGTTAAGTGCCCGTATTGTGGTGGTGTATCAAAAGGTAATTTTGGAAGTTAAGTTTAAATTGTTACATAATCATGAATCTTTTTCATTAAGTTATAAATCATAATTAACAGAATGTGCATGAAGTATTATAATAAATCAGATTCTGAAATATCCTCTTGAAATATATTTTATTTTACGAATTCCTTATAAATTTCTAAGGTTCTATCTACAACAACATCCCAACTAAAATGTTCAATAGAGCGTTTTCGCGCCTTTTCGCCCATAATAATACTTTTTTCCTTTGATTTTAATATCTGTTTAACTCCCCATGCAATATCATCTGGATCATATGGATTGATATGAATACCACATTGTTCATTGCCACTAGCAACTATTTGTTCTTTCATACCATTAGTTCCGCGAGCACCTACAACAATTGGTTTTGCCATAGACATTGCTTCGGTACACACAATTCCAAAAGGTTCGTAAAGCGATGGTAAAACAACAATATCTGCAGCTGCATAATGTAAGATACGTGAATCCTCATCAACAAATTCATTTCTTAAAATAACTTTGTCTTTTAAGTTAAGTTTTTTAATTAGTAATCGAAGTTGGTTTTCCATGTCTCCAATTCCCAATATTAAAAGTTTAGTATTGGGATAATCATCTAAAATACTTGGCAGAGCTTTTACTAGGTTATCCATTCCTTTAACAGTTACCAAACGACCAATGAAAAATAGTAGATTTTCATTATCTTTTACTTTATATTTATGTCTAAGATTCATTCTTTCTATCGATGATATCTTTTGTGGATTGTATTTATTTGGATCTACACCATTCCAACAAACTCTAATTTTATCTTTTGAAAAACCGAGTCTTATTAATTCATCGCTCATAGCATAGGAAACTGTTATAATACAATCTGCAAATTGACCTCCCTCAAATTCTATATTTTTAATTGTTAGTGATCCTCCTCCTGCAGATCTACCTTCTTCGGTTGAATGAACATGAAATACAAGAGGTATACCTAATTTTTTCTTAACTATCATTCCACCAATAATACCCAGCCAATCATGTGCGTCAATGATATCAAATGTTCTGCTATTTTTTCTTACAAGTGTTTTAATGAGTTGGGATGCAGAACCTATATTATAATCCATAACATCTGCAAAAAATTTGAAATTTGATCCCCAAGAGCAAACATCCTTATTTGAAAATAAAGATAAAGTGGATGTAAGGTCAAGAGTTTTTGGTCTGAAAACTTCCACCCGATTCCATTTCTCTGCTGTTGTAAGTTTATTTTCATCATTAAGGGCAAAGACAGTGACACTGTTGCCCTTAGATGCTTGTTTTTGTGTTATTTCTGAAGCAAATGTACCTAATCCGCCCCAGATTGCAGGGGGAAATTCCCATGTAAAGTGAGCAATCCTTAAATCTGTTTTATTTTGATTAGATGAGACCACTAATTCACTCTCTTGGTGCATCCCGTTTACCTTCAATAAAGTATATTTCTTACTATTAATAAAATAATCGTTTAACTTCTTTATAAAATGCATATTCTAAAATACCATAGACCTGATTCTATTAAAAGTGTAATATTGATAATTTCTTATTCATAAAAATGATATTTACCACGATAATTGATATAACAATTTACTTTAAGGGTAAAAAATGAGTGAATTTGTACTACCACAAGCAAGTCTGTTCTTGGGTATAATCCCAGCTTTAATTCTACTTTATATAAGTTTGAAAGGTTATGAGGGATATTACAAAGACAAATTCATATTCTTATCTTTTGTTGCGGGAATAATTGCAGGTTTCTTATCAGTTATATTAGAAACTTATACTAGTAGAGATATCGGAATTTTATTTATTATTCTATTTCCCATTGTAGAACAGTTATTTAAAACAATAATTTTGAATATTAGTAAGCTTCAAAGAATTAAAGATACCGTCGTTTATGGTTTATCTTTGGGATTGGGATTTGGATCTATATTTACTCCTTTCTCTATGATTACATCCAATATTCAACCAGGAGATTCATTTCTAATAGTTTTAGTAATAATTGGATCGATTGGAATTATCCTTTTACATGGTGCAACAGGTGTTTGCATAGGTTATGGAATATATACAAGCAAATTACTTAAATATTTTATATTTGCAATTATTTTACATGTACCTGTAACAGGTTTAATTTTTTTAACTACTTTTTATGCAATAACATATCTACAGATTGGATTGATAATTTATGGCTCACTTATTTATTGGTATACAACAACAAAAATAATGCCACGTATTTTAGCAAAAAGAAGACAGAGAAAAAGTGTCATAAATAAATGATTGGTGACATTTATTTAGTTATTAAATCGACATGTTTTTATAACAAAGTTTGTTTTAGGATTTAGGTGAAATAAAAGGGGAGAAAAATTATGAGTAATTTAAGTAACGCAAAGGTTTTTGGAGGCATAGGTGCTCTATTATCACTTATAGGACCATTCATACCAGTCGCTGGTTCGGTTGTATTTATAGTTGGACTAGTTTTGATATTTCTTGGAATAAAAAATATTGCTGATGAAACAAAAAACAAATCTATTTTTGATAACTATTTGTACTATTTTATCCTAAATATTATTGCAATTGTTGCAGTTGTAGCAATAATGTTTGCTTCGCTTGGTTCAATTGATATTCTAAATATCGGGGAACAAGCTCAAAATATCACAGATCTTACAACTTTCTGGGAAACTTTCGGCGGATTAGTTACGGGTTGTATACTAGCATGGTTTGTTGGTTGGATCTTTATGATCATTGCAGCATTATTTCTGAGAAAAAGTTATAATAGCATTACAGAACACACCAAAGTGGATTTATTTAAAACAACAGCATTAATTAATTTAATCGGTGCAATTACTTTAATAATAATTATTGGTGGTTTGATTATACTTGTAGCTAAAATTATTGAAATCGTTGCATTCTTCTCATTACCAGATACACTTCCGAAGGCGGCAAAAACCGCGGAAACGAGCGATACACCAGAAAGTTAATTAAAAATCTTATACTAACTACTTTATTCATAGCTTTTATTCTTTTTAAAAAGATAGCTTAGAATATGCTTCCCATCCAATCATAATTATAGTAGGTAATTATTTACTCTTTGTTAAGGTCTTATTATTTATAATATCTCCAAGTTCGTCAATAATTACGCCTAATGTCAAACCACAGACAACACCTACAATTAATCCTGTAATAACTCTTATTAGGTTTGTACTCTCCCATAAATTGAATAGTTGGCCGATACCATCTAGAGCTAATGGGGTAATTCCAATTATTAATGCATACAATAATTTTTCATTTAACTTAACTCGATAGAAAATTATGAATCCTAATCCGATAACTAAACCCCCCCATATAGCTGAACATCTGCTACAAAAAGGCATTTGATTACCATTTAAAAAAAAGGAACGTTCCGATTTTTGATGACATAGTCTATCCCCTGTAGAATAAACAAAACTCCATGGAAAACCTATACGATTAATTATACCTTCATTATCAGATACTGCAACAAGACCTGAGAGATCTTGAACACTATTTTCTGGAAGAGTAATTGGTGCTAAAAACTGAAACAGAATCCACAATAAAAATAAAATAAACAAAACAAAGGTTAGGTTTCTAAAACACTTTTCCCTTCGTTCCATTTTCAAACTCATCTCTAGAAACAATGATTAATTCCAATGCAATGATAGAAAGAATAAAACCAACAAATAAACCTATAGAAAATATTCCTATAAATGCACATATTGCTGAAAAAACATAATATCGGCGTTTAAAAACAGTCATAGACCCTATCAACGCAAAAATTGAAAAAATAATAATAAAAATTGAAAGGATTACTTTGTCAAAAGAAAGAAGCGGTAAGTTATTAGTAATAAATTCCAACTCTGGAATGGGCTGTCCATTGCTAGAACCATATAGTACTGCTGTAAAAACACCAAGAACATAAGTTGCAAGTAGTAAAAACGAAGCTATAATTGGTTTGTTAGTTTTCTTTTTTATTGATGACAATATTGTTTTCCTTGGTTCCCCGTGTTCCTCCCACCAGCATTCATCTTCAGGTTCTTCTTTGCATGTTTTTTTTATAACAAAAGAATGAGTGCATTTTGGACAGGTAATTTCATATTTCTCAGTATCATCTGGCATGTCCATTATGAACTCATGTTTGCATTTTGGACATGTCGTCTTACCTTTCATAGTTTTTCGCCAACGCGGATAGAGTTAATGAGTTAAGAATATTTCTATAACTTATTATATTCAATTGTTTTCATTCTTGTTGAATTTAAAGGTTTCAAAATAGTTTTACAGCATATTTAAATATAATATGGCTATTCCCGATACACCAAAGGCGATTACAGATGGCAAGATTCCCTGAAGCAGAACAACGTTTATTGAACAAGAAGGTCTGCATGAAATGCGGTGCTTCAAACGCACCAAGAGCATATAGATGTAGGAGATGTAGATCAAGAGAACTGAGAGTTAAGGCAAAAGAAGGCAGAGGAGTCTAGAATAAACCAGTATCTTTAAAAACAATACTTCTTTTTGGTTTGGACAGTTGTATTTGTATGCCTGAGACGAAGACGAAAAAAAACGAAGATTTTAATGAATGGTACAATGAGATAGTAGAACTTGCAGATTTATGTGACAAAAGATATCCAATCAAAGGGATGAATGTATGGAAACCCTATGGCTGGAAACTAATGAATAACGTTGATGCTCTTATTAGAAATGAAATGGATAAAACAAATCATCAAGAAGTTTATTTTCCTTTATTAATTCCTGAATCTTTTTTTAAAAAGGAAGAAGAACATATTGAGGGATTTGGTAGTGAAGTATATTGGATAACCCATGCAGGTGCAAACGAATTAGAAGAGAGGTGGCTTTTAAGACCTACCTCAGAAACCGCTATGTACCCCATATTTTCATTATGGATACGTTCTCATACTGATTTACCTTTAAAAACTTTTCAGATAGTTAATACTTTTAGGTATGAAACTAAACAAACAAGAGCGTTTATTAGAGTTCGAGAGATACATTTCTTTGAAGCACATACCTGTCATAAAGATTTTAATGGTGCTGAAAGACAAATTAAAGAGGATAAAGATATTGCTGGTCGATTCTTAAAAAAACTCTGTTTACCCTATGTATTTAATAAAAGACCTGATTGGGATAAATTTGCAGGAGCGCATTATACGATAAGTATAGATGTTCTCATGCCATCTGGGAGGACATTACAAGTAGGCTCTATACATCAATACAAAGATAATTTTTCTAAACCATATGGAATTTCATATGAAACTGAAGAAGGTAAACATACATATTGTCATCAAACAACATATGGCATGAGTGAACGTTTATTGGGTGCAATAATTGGGGTACATGGAGATAACAAAGGACTCATTATTCCTCCAGAAGTTGCTCCAATTCAAGTTGTTATAATACCAATTATTTTTAAAGGTAAAGAAAAGGAGGTTTTAGCAGCTTGTAATTCTCTTCATAAAAAAATGGATAGGGAAAATATAAGATCGCGGGTAGATACAAGAGAAATAACCCCTGGTAATAAATTCTACGATTGGGAATTAAAAGGTATACCTTTAAGAGTTGAAATTGGTCCAAAAGATTTAGAGAAAAATGAAGTTGTTGTTGTTAAAAGAGATGTGTCAGAAAAAAAAGAAATACCTAAAAAGGACGCAGTGAAAACAATAAAAAATGAATTAAAAAAAATAGATGATTCTTTATTTGCTAATGCTGAAAATTTACTAAAAGAAAATATCCATAGAGTTCAAACACTGGACGAAGCAAAAAACAAAAAAGGAATTGTTGAGTTACCTTGGTGTGAAAAAGAGGGGTGTGCCTTAGAAATAGAAGAAATTTTAGAGGGAAATACTTTAGGAGAACCAATTGAAGATACAAAATGTGAGTATAATTGTCCTATATGTAATGAATCCGCAAAAACATGGATGAGATTTGCTAAAATGTATTGAGGTTATTATATGGTTGGAAAAATAACTGGATTTATGAGAGAATTCATATTTTTATTGAGCATAATTATTGTTATCGTTGGATTGCTTTTACTCGTAATGGGAGTATTATGGTTTTGGTTTAGGGGAATGGTTATTACTAATAGTGCTTTGAATTTTATAGCCGAAATAGAAAATTGGAATGCTTATTTATTAGTAGTGGGATTGATAATTTTTGGTATTGGAATATTTTATCTTTATAGTTACCTTAAAAACAGGAAATTCGCATTAGAAGAACTTAAAACTGATAAGAGATCGGAATTCCTTAAGAAACATAATGAACTAAAAAACATTATAAAACAGCTCCCTTCTAAATATCAAAAAATGTTAAAAGATAAAGAAGATGAATTAGGTATAAAATAGTCTTAGGTTTCATGGTTAAGAGAGAAAATCTAAATGAATTTTTTGTAATTCTTGTTGAACCAAAATATGGAGGGAATATTGGCGCAGTAGCTCGTACAATGATGAATTTTGGTTTTGATAAACTTTATCTTGTAAATGCATGTGAACTAGATGATGATTGTTATACGCGTGCTGTACATGCAACAAAGATAATTGAGGAAGCAAAGATTTTTCCATCGTTTAAAGAAGCTATTACAGAAATGGACTATCTTGCTGCCACTTCATCTATAGAATCAAAAACAGATAAAAAACATCTCAGAAATCCTATTCTCATTGAAAATTTTGCAAAAAAAATATATGAATTAGAAGGCAAGATAGGATTGGTTTTTGGTCGGGAGGACTATGGTTTATATAACGAAGAAATTGCAGAGTGTGATGTAATGATCAGAATTCCAACAAGTGAATCATATCTAGCATTAAATCTTTCGCATGCAGTATCTTTAGTTTTATATTCCTTATACATTAAAAAAGAGTATATTCCAAAAGAAAAAAGGAGTATTGGAAAAATAGAAAAAGGAAAATTGTTTGAATTTTTCTCTAATTTATTAGAAGAAATAAATTATCCAGAACATAAGCAAGAAAATACTAAAATTATGTTTAAACGGATAATGGGAAGAGCAATGCCTTCAAAATGGGAATATCATACTTTAATGGGAGTTTTCAGTCGTACCTTAGAAAAGATTAGGAATAAAAAAAAGAAAGTACCTTAAATTGTTTCAATACTGAAAAGGACATTATTTCTTTTTAATGCAGAATGAACCTTATCTGCAAAAAATACTAACTCATCTACATTTGCAACTTCTTTTCCCCAATCATAAACAAAATCATAATTACCTCTAGTTGCTTTGAATCCCATATTTAACAACTGATTTTTTATCTCAGATGGAAGAGCTCCTTCGCTATTAAACAAGATCTTTAGATAGGTTTTCATAACTCCATTGATTGATATATTTAAGAGTATTAAAATTGTTACTATAGAAATCGGGGTTAAGGAGTTCGTGATATAGGAAATGGTATGAAACAGATTATTAGTATAATTAAAGCAACAAAAAATAAAATATTTCTTTTCATATCGAGTTTTGTATAATCATTAAGTGGTGGTGGGTGTAACATGCCCATCATAAAAATAATAATAAATGCAAAAACCCACCATCCTGTAAAAAACATAATAATAACAGCTATCCATCCTGCATATTTTTGTTTCTCACCGAGAACCGAGCGAAAGATATGGCCACCATCAAGTTGACCTGCAGGCAATAGGTTTATTGAGGTGATGAGCAAACCAACCCAACCTGCAAAGGCAATTGGATGCATATTAAAAGCAAATAAGCCTTCTGGAACGTCAAGTATAAGAGTTGATAGCATATAAAAAAGAATTGAGCTGCCAAAAACTGTCTCACCTTGAGTAATTTGAGATATTTCTACAATTTCAGAATTAGCAATACCGATAATAGAAATTGGCAAAGCTACAATAAAACCTGCTAATGGCCCAGCAATACCTACGTCAAAGAGGGCTTTCTTATCTGGCATAGGATCTCTACTTTGAATTAATGCTCCAAAAGTGCCAATATTAAAATAAGGCATAATCGGCGGTATTGGAATAAAATAAGGAAGTGAAGCTGATATATTATGTTTCTTTGAGATATAATAATGTCCCATTTCATGTACGAATAAAATTGTCATAAGTGGAAGTGCAAAGATAAGGAAACCATAGAATAAATTTATTGGATTGAATAATTCAATAATGTTAGGTATTAATTCTAAATCATCTGTAAAAATACTAAGATAATTCATATACAGAAGAGATCCTGTTAATGTAGTTGTTATTATAACAGCTATTAAAAGAGAGACATTAATCCATATGGATTTTTCCATTTTTTTAATCTTTTTAATAACATAAATAACATGTTCTCCTTTTTCATAACGAAGCATTGGAATATATCCTTTTTCTTTCAGAGATACTCTCAACAAATCAAAATTTTCTTCAAGAGTCTCTTCATCTATTCTACAATAAAAAGCCGCAGTTTTAAAGTCGTATTTCATATCATAAAAAGGAAAACGTTGACCAACTTTATTTTTAAGTAATTCGATATCTAAATTAGTTTCTGGATTCATTTGTCCAAAATTACTCCAATTGTTAGGCATTTGTCTGGCGATATAGCATCTATTTAATAAACCCTTCGAAGGTTGATATATTCATGCACCATATTAAAAACAATAAAAGAGATTGTAAATTCATTAGTTATAAGAAGAGGAAAATTGATAATCTTTTGGTTATTAAAAAAAACACTAAATGGGGTAATATATATGAATATGGAAATTTACTTCCCTGGAGGAAAAAAAGTAGATGCAATCTACAAAGGCTTCACAATTAAAACCGATCAACCTAAAGATGAAGGTGGAGAAGGTACCGCTCCTGAACCATTCTCATTATTTCTAGCATCCATCGGAACTTGTACAGGTATATATGTTCTTTCATTTTGTCAACAGCGAAATATACCTGCGGACGGGCTCAAAATGATTTTAAAATTTAATAAAAATAACAAAACAAACTTGATAAATAACATAAGTATTAAAATTCACATTCCAAAAAATTTTCCAGATAATTACAAAAATGCTATTATTAAAACGGCGAGTTTATGCACAGTTAAAAAACATTTAGATACACCACCCTTAATTGATATAAGTGTCGTTAAAAATAGTGACTAACATCATATTTATGTATATCATTTCCATTGCCATTGAGTGAAAGAGAATGACGGTTACATTAGTTATTGGTACACAATGGGGCGATGAAGGTAAAGGGAAGGTAGTAGATTTTTTTTCAAAAGATGCTGATTATGTAGTACGGTTTCAAGGTGGAAATAATGCTGGCCATACTATAAAAGTTGGGGATGAAGTCTATAAACTTCATTTAATACCATCGGGTGTTATTCAAGGGAAAACGGGTGTGATTGGAAATGGAGTTGTAATAGATCCTGAAATTTTAATTAATGAAATTAATGAGTTAAAAAACAGAGGGATAACACCAAACCTTCTTATTAGTGATAGAGCAAATATTATAATGCCTTATCATAAAATTTTAGATGGGGCTGAAGAACAGTATCTTGGTGAAAAAAAGATAGGTACTACAAAACGTGGTATTGGACCATGTTACAGTGATAAAGTTTCACGAAAAGGAATTAGAGCAATTGACCTAGTTGATAAAAAAACATTAGAAAATTTACTTGATAGAATAGTCCCAATTAAACAAAAAATAATAGATATCTATAAAATAGATAAAAAAATCAATCAAAACGAGATCTTAGATAAATATCACAATTATGGAATAACTTTGAAAAATTATATTACTTCTACCCACATCAAATTAAATGATTCAATAAAAAAAGGGAAAAACATTCTTTTGGAAGGTGCACAAGGTACAATGCTCGATGTTGATTTTGGTACATATCCATATACAACCTCATCTCATGTCATATCAGGTGGATCAACAATTGGTACAGGTATAAGACCAAAACATATCAACGAAATTATAGGAATAGTCAAAGCCTATACAACAAGAGTCGGAGAAGGACCACTTCCCACAGAATTATTCGATAAAATAGGAAAGCATTTTCAACAAAAAGGCCATGAATTTGGTACAACAACAAGTAGACCGAGAAGATGTGGGTGGTTAGATCTTGTAGTTGTTAAACATGCTTGTATGATTTCAGGTATTACAAAATTAGCAATAACAAAACTCGATGTATTAAATTGTTTAGATAAAGTAAAAATATGTACTCATTATCAACTCAACGGAAAAAAAATTGATTACTTCCCAGCAAACGTTGATGAAGTAATAAAATGTAAACCAATTTATAAAGAGTTTAATGGATGGAAAAAAATAGAGAATAATTGTAGTAAATTTTCTGATTTACCAAAAGAAGCTATAGATTATCTTCACTTTATTGAAAAAGAAGTTCAAGTACCTATCGCTGTTATATCTATTGGACCAGGTAGAAATGAGACCGTGATAATTTAAACTAAACGATTAACATTAATTGCAGTGTTAATCCACCGAAGATATGAATTGCAGGCCGCTCTCATAGTACTTGTATCTTCTGATTCAATATTTAATGTAAGAATCTTTTTTGAAAGTGAAATTTCAACCTTTGTTTTTGGTATTTTTTGTTTTATTTCAGGTGAGAGAGATTCTGCTATCAATTTTGCTTTCTTAATAGTATTAAAATTGAAAATAAAAGACGCTTTTTTCTTCATACACCCTTGATACGTTTAGCAACTGTGGGTCGCTCTTTATAAAAAACCTTACTTCCGCAATAAGGACATTGAATTCCTATATTTTTCACATCAAATTGAACGGATTTTTTACATAGTCCACATTTATATCCGGTCATAATAAATCACTCAGATATGTTTTTAATACTACCTTTTAATATTTTATCTGTATCTAAACCTTGTGCAGTTTTAGGAATATACGCACCACCAGCAAAAGTGTTTCCACATTTTTTACAAGTCCAAATACCAGTTCCACTCCGCTTAACCTTGGTTTGACCACATTTAGGACACTTATGTTTTATTCGTTGCTGGATTTCAGCATCTCTAACCCGCATCCGTGCTCTGACACCATATCTAGCCTGATATCGACCTGCTGATCCAACTTTTTTTGTTCTCTTTGCCATTTTATTTTCCAATACTCTCAGATAATTGCTTTCTTATTTCTCGCCCGTTATCAAGAGAGGCTTTTATAACTTTTTGTATCTCTTCCTTTGTAAAACTACCACTTAAACCTTTTTGCATAGCTCGAATATCATCATTTTTATCTGTTGCAACAGTTAACCTTGCATCTGCTATCTCCTCTTCATCAAGTGACGGATCTATTACTACAAAGTTATCAAATTTTACAGAAGTACAAGATATTGGAGGTTCTTGGAGTGGTAATGGATAATCTTCCCCTACCTCAAATCGAGTAGCTGGTACGATGGTTGTGGATAATGCTGCAAGTGAAGCAAGGGAGGCCGCATCAAATAAGTTGCCATCGTAATCAAGAATATGAATATCAATGAAAACTATCCAGACTTTTTCCCCGGGTTCAAGACAAAGTTTATCCAATTCTACCACTTCGGATTCTCTTACTCCCCTATCTACCACTCTAGCTAATTCAATTGCATCTGCTTGTGGAGGTCCTGCTTCAAAATCAGGCGATGCTAGGGGTATGAGTTCCGCAGCAGTTGTTAAAACACCGGATTCGGGAGAGTCAGGATATGGTTCACCAACATCCATTTTTATACCGACTAATACTTGAGTGTTTCCTATTTTTACTCTTGCAGATCCTTCTGCTTTATTTACGATATTAGTTTTTATTTCAATGTTTCTGAATTCATCAAATTTTCTCCCGTCAATTCGTTTTCCTTCTGATGCTAGCTTGCTAATATAATCGCGTTTGATTAAAGGTACAATTGGCATTATCATTCCTCCTGGATAAATTGATACTTATCAGTTATTGCTTTCTTTTGAATTTCTGATACACTATGACACCCTTTAATTGCCATATCTAATGCTTTATTGAACTCATCTGAAGTTAAATGACCATCCATCTGAAGAAGAAGAATCTCGTCAGTGCGAGGGGAAATAGCTATAGGTAAATCTGCATCACCACAGTTGTCTTCTTCCTTTCCGAGATCTAAAACAACTTGATTCTCAATTTTTCCTGCTGCACATGACACCGGGATATCTCTCATTGGGATACCCGCATCTGTGAGCGCTACTCCTGCTGCTGTAAGACCTGCACAACGGGTACCGGCTTCTGCGTCTAATACCTCTATATTTACATCTATTGAGGATCTTGGAAATTGCTCTGTTAAAACGACCTTTTCTAAAGCTTCAGAGATTACTTTTGAAATTTCTCTACTTCTTCTATCGGGTCCTGGTCTTTTACGATCTTCAACACTAAAAGCAGCCATATTATATCTAGCATTAACTATCGCCCTTAGAGGATTTTGAGTATGTCTCGGGATAGCTTCCCGAGGGCCATAAACTGCTACAAAAACCTTATTACCTCCCCACTCAAGATAACAGGACCCATCTGCCCTATGTAATACACCTGCTTCAATCTTAATTTTTCTTAAATCTTCTATCCCTCTTCCATCTAATCGCTTTCCATTATCATCAATCAATTTAATGTCTGATTTCATTATTGCACATCCTTTGGATTCTTCTTTAAAAATTCTTCAATTCTATTAGTAAGTCCATATGAAATTGCTTCATTTTCTATCTTATATATAGTTTGTAACACCTTTTTTATTGATTCTGTATCTCCATCGATCCAGATTTTTCCATTCTGCCCGACAAATATACGGCAACGTATGTATTTTTTTATTAAGGTAATCATTGAACCTTTCTTACCAATAATTCTTGGTACTCTTGAAGGTTCAACGTCTATAATGTGGCCTCCTTTAATCTTGTATAAATTACGATCTTTCAAGGTAATTTGAAATTTCTTAGATTCGTCAATTTGTAAAATCTTTGCCATTACGGAATCGCCTCGATTTAAATATTTTTCGGTTTCACCAAATTCTATATCCCAAGGTACTTCATTTTGGTGTAAAAATGCTGGAGATGGGGCGTTTATGTCAACTAACCAACCACTGGATAGAGCTTCTTCAACAACACCTATAACAAAATCACCTAAATTTGGCTCATAACGACCTTTTAAAGGTACTATGTTAATATAATTTGAATTTGCACTTAATACACCTAATTTTCCTGAAATAATTTTTCCATTTTCAATAAAAGTACCTCGACCTGCCTTCTTAGATTTTATATCTCCTAAAATCTCACTAGGTAAAACAATTTTGCGTTCTTCCTTTGTCATAGAATAATAACCCCAAAAAATTATTTTAAAATCCTGGTTTCTACATTTCCCTTAGTAACATCATTTAATTTATCATAAAAATCGGTTTGCATACCAGCTGGAATCTTAATAATACCGATCCATGAGCCATCAGATTGCCAATCTTCCCGCTCTAATGTCCCATACTTTCGAGCTATTCCATAAGCTTTACCAACATATTGAGGGAAAATTTTTACTGATATTCTCAGCTGCTCCATTGATATTGGTACAATAGGTCTTATAGCTTCTATTACAATTTTTACCTGTTGGTCAACTGGTTTAAACGGATCAATATGAACTCCAGCTTCATCCATTGCAAGTTCAATTCTTTGTCGTGGATGGGGAGCTTTTGTTTTTGGATCCATTGCATTTTTAACAATCTTATCAATAACTCGTTTTCTTTTCTGTTCTTGCATTTCTTGTCTTTGCTCGGTAGTTAGTTGTATTTCGCCATGTAAAATGATTGTTTTTGCTATTGTCTCAACATCTTCTGTTCCAAAATGTTTTTGAAGAGATTCTTGAGGAGCATGCGTACCTTTTTTAGAATCTTTAAAAATTGCATCAATAGCAAGAGATGATAGAATATCTATATCTTTACCTTCAATTAATTGTTCAGCGGATTTTGGATCTACAAGAATTTCAAAGTGATCCTCTTCTTTTTGTAATCGTGCTATAACCGCCTTATCAAGACTAACCAAATCTACTTGCCTCCGATTGCTTTAGATACATATGTTTTTGTTTCCTCGGGTGTAAGTATATGAAATGCAATACCTTTTTTTACCACTCCTATTTCAATAGCATCGGGATTTAGCTTACCTTCAGTTCCTTTGTGTAATGCTTTTATTCCCATATCTATAGCCTCTTCAAATGACAAATTTTCTTTATAATTTTCTTCGAAATAAGCCATAGCGCCCCCACGGCCAGATCCTTCACTACTAGCCTTATACTCCATCAAAGCACCTGAAGGATCTGTTGAAAATAATCTAGGTCCTGTCTCATCTACGCCTGCTATGAGAAGAGCAGTCCCAAATGGTCTTACTCCACCGTATTGGGTGTACGTCTGTTTGAAATCACAAATACGCTTAACAAGAGATTTAATCTGTATCTTTTCATCATATGTTATCTCGTTTATTTGGGCATCCAAACGAGCCCTATCAATAAGAGCTCTGGCATCTGCAACAAGACCGGATGTTGCACATCCTATGTGATCATCTATTACGAAAATTTTTTCAATGGAACTAGGTTCTATTAATCTGGAGGTAATTCTTTTATCAATAATCAAAACCACTCCATCTTTAAATTTTAAACCTACTGTAGTAGTTCCTCTTTTAACAGCCTCTCTAGCATATTCTACTTGAAATAATCTCCCATCTGGGGAAAAGACAGTTATTGCCCTATCATAAGCCATATTTGCTGGTTGCATTTTTTTCACCTCTTAAAATTCACTTTTATTAGGAACAAATTTTATTTACAATTTTCAACCAAGAATACACTTTTACTGTATATACTTTGTGTGTCAAAAAATAAGATAGTAACAATTAGTTTTTATAATTTAAATTCCTTTTTTATTTCCCCACAATATCTTATGTAATTGTAAACCTAATCGTACATTCAAATCATCCTTAAGTATCCAAGTTGCTAAATCTTTAGGATCGATGCCCCATAGGGGTTGCATAAATATTTTACATCGAGGCTTATATTTTTTAATTATAGATTTTGAATAATCATAATCTTTTCGATTTTTAATCACAAATTTTAATTGATCTTTTTTTGTAAGGTTATATAAATTATTGAATATCATTTTTTCATGCATATCTGACGATGGGCATTTTATATCAAGGGAAAGCACCAATGATTTTTTACCGGAAATTTTTTTAATATTTATGCTTCCATTTGTCTCTAAGCATATTTTATATCTCATCTTTAAAAGAGTTTGTAATAAATCGAGTGTTTCGTCTTGTAATAAGGGCTCTCCACCCGTAATACATATATGTTTACAGGGATATTTTTGTATCTCGCGAATTATGTCATTTATATTCATCTCTTTTCCTTTTTTATATGCATATTGAGTATCGCAATAAGAGCATCTCAAATTGCATCCTGTTGCTCTTATGAATATATTAGGTAAACCAGACCAAAGTCCTTCCCCTTGTAATGAATAAAAAATTTCATTAATTTTCATTTATTGGATGTATTTGAATTGTTGATTAAAAAATTAACTGATTTAAGTTCAATAAAATTCTACTGCAACATATGTAAAAATATTTATATAGGAATTGGTATTAGGGTTAAGCCGTTCCAACAATATTATTAGATAGAGTGGAGTATATAAAGATAATTAGTAAAATCGGAACTGCGGCCCTTGATTGGGCCTGTAGCTCAGCTAGGTAGAGCATCTGGCTTTTAACCAGGTGGCCAAGGGTTCGAATCCCTTCAGGCCCGCCTATTCCTCAAAAAAATAGGAGGAATGTGCTATCGCTGTCACCTCAAAAAAATATCGTAAAAAACATTATGAAATATTGGGACATGAACTTGTTCCCGAACATACAATTTTGTCCGATAAGGAGAGAGAGGAACTTTTAAGCAAATATAACATTAAACCTGAACAATTACCAAAGGTTTTGGATACGGATCCTGTAATTCTCTCTATCGGAGCAAAACCAGGACAGATTGTAAAAATTATTAGAAAAAGTCAGACTGCAAAATATGCTACAGCCTATAGAATAGTTATTCAAAGCGAAAATATTGAAAGGGCAATATTAACTGATACTGGTTAAATAAATATAGGTTTGGGATGATATGAAAGAATTTGTTGATGCTTTTTATAGAGATAGAAGTATAGTTAACCACCAGATTGCGTCATATGATGATTTTTTAAATCAAAGATTACAGAGAATTGTTGACAATACTGTTATCGGTCAAGAAGAAGAAGGAATGGAAAAAGGTTACATATATCCAGAAATTGAAGGATATAAGATAAAATTTGGGAAAATAAAAGTGGGATATCCAGAAGTTAAAGAAGCTGATGGTACAGAAAGACGTTTATCACCCATGGAAGCCAGATTAAGAGATCTCACTTATGAAGCAAATGTTGAATTAGAATTTATACCCGTTAAAGATGAAGTTGAATATGAACCTGAATCGGTACGAATTGGCGAATTACCTATAATGGTTAAATCAAATAAATGCAACATATCAAAAAAAGTAATAGAAGAAGAATTGGAACATAGTTTATCAGATGAAGAATATAAAGAAAAACTTCAAGAAAAGCAGGAGGATCCCTTAGATCCAGGTGGATATTTTATTTCAAACGGTACGGAACGAGTTCTTATTACAGTCGAAGATCTTGCGCCAAATCGAGTTTTAGTTGAAAAGGCAAGCAGATACGGAACAGATGTGGAAGTTGCTAAGGTATTTTCTCAGAGAGAAGGATACCGTGCTTTAACTGTTGTTGAGAAAAAAAAGGATGGTATGCTCATGGTATCTTTGCCAACAACTTATGGTCAGATACCTCTCATTATATTGTTAAGAGCCCTAGGAATGGAGGATGACGAGGAAATCGTTGATGTGATCTGTGTAGATCTTAAAATGAAACCTTATATTTTAGCGAATATTGAGGAGTGCGCATTAGAATATGGAATAACAACAAAAGAGGAAGCTGTTGCTTATTTAGGTAAAAAGTTTGCTGGAGGGCAAGCGAAAGAATATCGTATTAAAAGAGTAGAAACAATAATGGACAGGCATCTTCTTGCCCATCTTGGGAATTCTCCAGATGATCGACTTACAAAAGCTATCTTCATGGCCCGTATGGGCATGGCTGTTTTAGAATTAGCTTTAGGAAAAAGAGAGCCTGACGATAAAGATCATTATGCAAACAAACGTTTGAAACTAGCTGGAGATTTAATGGAAGACTTATTCAGGGTTGCATTTACTGCTCTTTGTAAAGATTTAAAATATCAGATTGAGAGGGTCCATGCGAAAGGTAAGGAGATAAAAATTGGATCATCATTACGTTCTGATGTTTTGAGTCAAAGGATACACCACGCCTTGGCAACAGGTAATTGGGTTGGAGGCAGAGCAGGAATATCCCAATTATTAGATCGGACGAGTAATTTGGCAGTTTTAAGTCATCTCAGAAGAGTAACTTCGCCATTAACAAGATCTCAACCGCATTTTGAAGCGAGAGATTTACATTCTACTCAATGGGGAAGATTATGCCCTAACGAAACTCCTGAAGGACCTAACTGTGGTCTTGTGAAAAATCTTGCACTAACTGTGGAAATATCTGAAGGATTTCCTGAAAAAGAATTGGAAACTGTTTTGGGAGATTTAGGGATTAAAGAAATTACTAAAAGTATGACTGGATCAAGGGTTTATCTAAATGGTGACCTCATTGGTATGCATCCTAGTGGGGAGGATTTGGTTCATAAGTTACGACAGAGAAGACGGAAAGGGTTGCTGAGTAACGAAATCAATATAGCATATGATGTTGAAGCAAATGATGTTATAGTAAATTGTGACTGTGGTCGATTAAGAAGACCGCTTCTGGTTGTTCAAAATGGCAAACTTTTGTTAACTGATAAATATCTTGCAGAACTTAAAGAGGGAAAGAAAAAATGGATTGATCTTATTAATGAGGGTTTTGTAGAATATATAGATGCTGAAGAGGAGGAAAATACACTTATAGCATTAAGAGAAAAGGATATCACCTCTGATCATACTCATATGGAATTAGATCCCATGTGTATATTGGGGATTGGTTCGTCTTTAGTTCCCTATCCTGAGCACAACTCATCTCCAAGAATAACAATGGGCGCAGGTATGGGTAAGCAATCCTTAGGTTTTGGTGCATCAAATTACAGAATTCGTCCCGACACGAGAGGGCATTTGATGCATTATCCCCAAAAACCCCTAGTTCAGACTCATCCAATTAAATATATTAAGTTTAGAGAAAGACCTGCTGGACAAAATTTCATCGTAGCAGTAGCATCGTTTCAAGGGTATAATATGGAGGACGCGCTCGTTGTAAGCAAATCAGCTATTGAAAGAGGTCTGGGTAGAAGTTCTTTTGTAAGAACTTATCGCAGTGAGGAAAAGAGATACCCTGGTGGTCAAGAAGATCATTTTGAAATTCCAAATCCAGATTGTAGAGGTGTAAGAAGTGAAGATGCGTACAATAACCTTGGTGAGGATGGTCTTATTTCTCCAGAATGTGATGTTGATGCGGGAAATGTACTAATTGGAAAAACTTCTCCACCAAGATTTCTTGAAGAACCAACCGATTTCTTAACACCTCAAAAAAGAAGAGAAACGTCTGTTACAGTTCAGCATGGTGAGGGAGGTATTGTTGATAAGGTGATGTTATCTGAATCAGTAAATGGTTCAAGAATGGTAAAAATTAAGGTAAGGGAACAACGTATTCCAGAGTTTGGAGATAAATTTGCCTCAAAACATGGTCAAAAGGGAGTTATTGGTTATATCGTCCCCCAAGAGGATATGCCCTTTACTGAAGATGGGATATCTCCAGATTTGATAATTAATCCACATGCTATACCTTCAAGAATGACTGTTGCCCACGTTCTAGAGATGATTGGTGGAAAGGTAGGATCTCTTGAGGGAAGGGTAGTAAATGGTACAGCATTTAGTGGAGAATGTGAAGAAGAGTTAAGAGATGCATTAGTTAATAACGGATTTAAACACAATGGTAAAGAAATTTTCTATGATGGAATAACAGGGAAAGCATTAGAATCAGATGTATTCATAGGATGTATTTATTATCAGAAACTCCACCATATGGTAGCTGGTAAAATACATGCGCGTTCAAGAGGGCCTGTACAAATATTAACCAGACAACCAACAGAAGGTAGAGCCAGAGAAGGTGGTTTAAGATTTGGGGAAATGGAAAGAGATTGTCTCATTGCTCATGGAGTTTCAATGGTTATCAAAGATAGATTACTAGATGAATCGGATATTACAATGAAATATGTATGTCACAACTGTGGCCATATAGCAATGATCGACAGACATGGAAGATTACATTGTTCTGTATGTGGAGATAAAGCAGATATTCATCCTGTTGAAATGAGTTATGCGTTTAAGTTGTTAATTGATGAATTGAAATCATTGGTGGTTGTACCCAGGATAAAATTAGAATCGTTGGTATAGGAGAGTTAATTATGGCAAGATCAAGAAGTATAACTAAAAAGATTGGAAGTCTGGAATTTGCTGTTCTTTCTCCAAATGAAATCAGAAAAATGAGTGCCACGAAAATAATTACTGCCGATACGTATGATGATGATGGTTTTCCGATTACAATGGGCCTTATGGACCAAAAATTAAGTGTTATTGAGCCTGGATTAAGATGTAAAACTTGTGGTTTAAAAGTAGGAAAAGACAAATGTCCTGGACACTTTGGTCATATTGACCTTGCAATGCCTGTTGTTCATGTTGGATTTGTTAAAACAATAAGGAATTCTTTACGAGCAACATGCAGAAAATGTGGTAAGATACTTTTAAATGATAAACTGAAAGAAGATTATAAGAGGACAATCGAAAAGAACAGATTAGAAGGTAGGGATAATTCCTTTATTTTTAAATCTGTTATATCTGAATGCACTAAAATTGAAACATGTCCTAGATGCGATAATATTGTTGGTAAGATAGATCTTGATAAACCTACTTCTTTTAGAGAAAATGGTAAAAAATTGACTCCAACTGAAATAAGAGATTGGTTGGAAAAAATACCTGATGAAGATCTACCATTATTAGATATTAATAAAAAATCTGCAAGACCTGAATGGATGATTTTAACAGTTCTACCAGTTCCTCCAGTTACCGTCAGACCATCTGTAACACTGGAATCTGGTGAACGTTCTGAGGATGATCTTACACATAAATTGGTAGATGTCATTAGAATAAATCAGAGACTACAGGAAAACAGAGATGCTGGTGCCCCTCAACTTATTGTTGAGGATTTATGGGAGCTGCTTCAATATCATGTGACTACCTATTTGGACAATCAAACATCTGGAATCCCACCAGCAAGACATCGTTCTGGAAGACCTCTAAAAACTTTAGCACAAAGGTTAAAGGGGAAAGAAGGAAGATTTAGAAGTAATTTATCTGGAAAGAGGGTAAATTTTTCTGCTAGAACCGTAATCTCTCCAGATCCAAATTTAAGCATTAATGAGATTGGTGTTCCTGAGGAAATAGCAAGAGAGCTAACAATTCCTGTAAGAGTGACTGCACACAATCTTGAATGGTGTAAAAAATTGATTGAATTTAGCGCTAAAACTGATGTTTCAGAATATATACCTCATGTCAATTATGTAAAAAGATATAGAAATGGTATCGAACAGAGAATTAAGGTTGCAGAAAAAAATGCAAAAGATGTTGCTGAAAAATTAGAAGTTGGCTATATTATTGAAAGACAACTCATGGATGGAGATATTGCACTATTCAATCGTCAACCATCTCTTCACCGTATGTCAATGATGGCGCATCGAGTCAAAATAGTTCCTTATAGATCATTTAGATTTAATCTCTCGGTATGTCCACCATATAATGCTGATTTTGATGGAGATGAAATGAATCTTCATCTTTTACAGGGAGTCGAAGCAAAAGCTGAAGCTGAAATTCTTATGAAAGTACAAGAAAATATACTTTCACCTAGATTTGGCGGTGTAATAATTGGTGGATTGCATGATCATATATCCGGTTGTTTCTTACTTACCTATAGAGACAGAAAATTCTCAAAAGAAGAAACAGTACAAATTCTTGGAGCATTTAACTACAAAGGAAAATTCCCAAAAACTAATATTGAAAAAGAAAAGCAATTTGTGTATGGGAGAGATATATTCAGTGTATTATTACCAAATGATTTGAATATGGAATATAAAGCAAAATCTTGTTTTAATTGCGAAGTATGCAAAGCTCCGGATTGCCCAAATAATGCATATGTCATCATAAAAAATGGTATACTTAAAAAGGGAGTAATAGACGAAAATAGCATTGGATCTTTTAAAGGAAGAATTGTAGAAAGGATAATTAGAGATCATGGTACTGATGCGGGTAGAGAATTTATTGACAATGTTACTCGATTAGGTATTGTTACAATCACTAAATTTGGTTTTACCACAAGTATAGATGATGAAGATATACCAAATGAAGCAAAAAGGCAAATTAAAGAAGGATTAGATAGAGCGCAGAAAAAAATCAATAACCTAGTTGATGCGTATGAAAAAAATGAATTGGAACCGCTTCCAGGGAGAAGTTTAGAAGAAACTTTAGAAATGGAGATAATGAGAGTAACTGGACGAACAAGAGACATGGCAGGTGAAATTGCGAGTAGATATCTTGGAATGGATAATAGTGCGGTAATAATGGCTAAATCTGGTGCGAGAGGCTCGATGCTAAATCTATCTCAGATGTCTGGTTGTGTGGGCCAACAGGCTGTTCGAGGAGAGAGGATATCTAGAGGTTATAAACATAGAACACTGCCGCATTTTAAAAAAGGAGATTTAGGATCAAGTGCAAAAGGTTTTGTAGCCAGTAGCTACAAAAGTGGACTTAATCCAACAGAATATTTCTTCCATTCAATGGGTGGTCGAGAAGGTCTTGTTGATACCGCAGTTAGAACATCTAGATCAGGATATATGCAAAGACGTTTAGTAAATGCATTAGAAGATCTTAAGGTAGAAAGTGATGGTACTGTACGACATACAGGGGGAGATATTATTCAATTCATTTATGGGGAAGATGGGGTAGATCCATCTCGAAGTACTAATGGAAAAGCAGTAGACATAGATAGAATCATTTATGAAATAAATGAGGGGATATAATTATGGCAAAACCTAAAACAAAAAATAAAAAACAAAAAAAATCTGAGAAACCGAAAAAAGATATCACCTCAAAGAAATTGAAGAAAAAAGAAATACAAAAACGTACTACGATAAAGACTACCAAACCTAAGAAATTAAAAGAAAAAAAGATATCTCCTCCAACAAAAAAACAGAAGAAGAAAGTTAAGTCCTCAAGAATAAAAAAACCAAAAGTTGTTGCTAAAAAACAGAAGAAGAAACCATTGAAACCTTCCAAGGCTAAAGCTGAGAAGGTAGAACTCAAAATGGTTCCTCCTCCACCTAAAGAAAAGGATGAATCAAAAGAAATAAAAAATATAAGATTAAAAATAAGCAAAATTTTAGGTGAAAGATTTCTTCCTAGATATCTAATCGATAATGTAGTTGAGAGAGTTGCAAAAGATAAAAAACTTGAATCAAAATTAGATTTAATAATTGATAGATTATTGGTAGATTATAGTAAAAATCTCATTGATCCAACTGAAGCATGTGGCATGGTTGGTGCACAGAGTATTGGAGAGCCAGGTACACAAATGACGATGAGAACTTTTCACTATGCAGGTGTTGCGGAAATTAATGTTACTTTAGGTCTCCCAAGGCTTATAGAAATTGTTGATGCTAGATCTACACCATCAACTCCTATGATGAATATATACCTAAGAGATGAATATAAATTAAATTCTGATTTAGCAAAAGAGATAGCAAATAAAATTGAAATTACTAAACTTACTGATGTAGCAGATATTGAGATGGATTTAATCAATTTAATAATTTATATTAAGCCAAATACAAAAACAATGGAGAAAAAAGGACTAACATTGGAGGAAATATTAGAGCGGGTTAAAACGATCAGAAAGACTGATGCTTCTATAGAAAAAAATGCAATTAAAATAACTTTAGATGATCCAGGTTATAAGAATCTACAATCTGTAAATGAAACCCTTAAAAATCTAAAAATTAAGGGAATCGACGGAATAAAACGGGTTATTATAAGAAAGGAACCGAATGAAGGTTATGTTATATATAGTGAAGGGAGTAATTTTAAAGAAGTTTTAGAAATCGAAGGTGTTGATCCTTATAAGACATCGACAAATGACATTCATGCTGTATCAAGGGAACTTGGAATAGAAGCTGCAAGGAACATGATAATTCAGGAAGCAAATAATACTTTATCAGAACAAGGATTAAATGTTGATTTAAGACACATTATGATTGTAGCAGATGTTATGACTGCAGATGGTAGTGTAAAAGCTATCGGAAGACACGGCGTAAGTGGGGAAAAGAGCTCTGTATTATCAAGAGCTGCATTTGAAATTACTGTTAACCATTTACTATTAGCAAGTCAAAGAGGCGAATCTGATAATCTTAATGGTGTCGCAGAAAATATTATTGTAGGGCAACCGGTTAATTTAGGTACGGGTGCGGTTGAACTAGCCATGGGTCATATAATAAGTAGGAAGAAGGGAAAGTAAATGGTTGATGTAAATAAAGTATTAAAGAATGTTGTTAAAAAGGGAAAAGTAAAGATAGGTGAAAAACAAACAAAAACCGCAATAAGTAACGGATCTGCAAAACTTATTGTTGTAGCAAATAATTGTCCATATTCAAAAGATATTACCAATTTAGCTAATGAAAAAAAAGTTGATATTTATAATTATAATTTAGATGGGGCAGAACTCGGATATGCTTGTGGAAAACAATTTGTAGTTTCTGCTTTCGCAGTAGTTGACGAAGGCGAATCCAATATAATGCATTTGATTAAAAAAAGGAAATAATAATGTCAGAAATTACCTTTTCCAATGAAACGGTACAATATATAAGCCTTGCAACCAAACTTTCTGGAGCTATTATTAAGGATTGTGTAGTAGAAGACGATCGTATAATTTTCGTGGTAGAAAAAGGGAATATGGGCGTTGCTATCGGTGTTAAGGCAAAGAATTTAGAGAAATTACGTACTCTTTTTAAGAAGAGTGTAAAATTTGTAGAAATTGATGAAGATAAAAAGAAATTTATTGAAAATCTTTGCAAACCATACGATGTTAATAAAATTGAAATTGAAGGAAATGATAGTGGAAGCATTGTCAAAATTGAAGTTAATCCAAGAGATAAATCCAAACTGATTGGTAAAGGTGGAAAAAACATCAATATGATTCGTAAATTAGCAAGAAGACATCACCCAATAAAGGATGTGCAAATTATATAAGGTCTATCATTTTAGATAAATCCTTTTAAAAGAGCTCCATATTTCAGATTCAGGAGGCGTGTATTGCGAATAAGGAATCACCCTGTTATTGAATTTGGTAAAAGAAAAAGAATTCCATTCTATTTTAACAATAGAAAAATCCATGGGGAAGAGGGAGATACCATTGCATCTGCGTTACACGCTAATGATGTGAAAGTTCTGTCTCATAGTTTAAGATATGATCGGCCGAGAGGATTTTTTTGTGGAATTGGAAAGTGCTCCTCTTGTTTTATGACGGTGGACGATATTCCTAATGTTCGTACATGTATTATACCTTTAAAGGAAAATATAAGGGTTGTTGAACAAGACAAAGTTGGTAAATTAACAAATAAAAAATTTGTTGATAAGAAAAAACAAAAAATAGATACAGAGATTGTTATAGTTGGAAGTGGACCAGCTGGTTTAATGGCTGCTCTTGCTGCAGCAAAGCAGGGTTCATCGGTATTGTTAATCGATGAAAATCACTTAGTAGGCGGACAGTTAGTCAAACAAACCCATAGATTTTTTGGATCGCTAGAAGAAAAAGCTGGTACAAGAGGAATCGATATTGCAGTAGAATTAATGGATAACGTTGCTGATTATAAAGATAAAATTAAATTGATGTTATCTACAACCGTAATTGGTTGTTATAAAGGTAATAAACACCATAAAATAATTGCAGTTCAAAAACATGTAGATGGTGATTGTCTCTTTGAAATTCATGCTCCTAAAATCATTATTGCCTGTGGTGCTTTAGAGAATATGCTCGCTTTTCCAGGAAGTGATCTCCCCGGAGTTTATGGTGCAGGAGGAGTACAGACTCTGATGAATGTATATGGTGTAAAACCAGGAAAGCGTGTTTTAATGGTTGGAGCAGGAAATGTAGGATTAATAGTATCATATCAACTTCTTCAAGCATGTGTTATTGTAGATAGAGTCGTTGAAGCTATGCCAATAATTGGTGGATATCATGTTCATGCAGCAAAAATTCGTAGGTGTGGTGTTCCAATCTATACTTCCTATTCTATAAAGGAAGCATATGGAAATGATAAGGTTAAGGGTGCAATTGTAGTAGCAGTAGATGAATACTGTCAACCAATTGCTGGAACTGAGGAGAATGTTGTATGTGACACTATCTGTCTCGCCGTTGGTTTAACACCGTCAATACGTATTTTAGAGCAGTTAGGCGTCAGTATCAAATTTATCCTTGAAACAGGAGGTTATGTAGCAATTCATGATTCTTCAATGCAAACGAATATTCGAGGTATATATGTTGCAGGTGATTCATCTGGAATTGAAGAAGCATCTACCGCTATGATTGAAGGAGAGTTAGCTGGTGTTTCAGCTGCAAATTCATTAGGATATAGCAAAAATGCTCGTGAAGTTAAACAAAGATGCAAAAATGCTTTGAAGTTATTCCGTTCTGGTCCTTTTGGAAAAACGCCTCGTATAGGTAAGGAAAAAATAGCATGTTGTTGTCAAGATGGAGGTTATAAGTATAAAAAATACGAAAAAACTGGTGTTTTAACCATTAGTGATTTAAGTATACCAACAGAAGAACAGCTTAAAAAAGGAATAGCAATTATTGAATGTGTACAAGAAATCCCCTGTAATCCTTGTGTAGCTGTGTGTCCTGTAAATGCTATATCCATGAAAAACATCAATGATCTTCCCAAAGTTGATTTTAATAAATGCACTGGTTGTCGACAATGTGTAGGTATATGTCCAGGTTTAGCGATATTTGTTGTTAAGATAAAAGATGACAACGCATTGATTACACTTCCTTATGAATTCCTCCCGGTTCCTAAGGGTGGAGATATAGTAACAGCTTTGGATAGAGAGGGTAAGCCAAAGGGTGATGCAAAAGTAATCAAGGTAAATCGGAAGGGAAAGACAGTAGTGATTACTATCGAAGTTGTAAAAGATTTAGCTATGGTTGTTAGAAATATTAAGGTATAGTACATGAGTGATAAAATATTTATATGTCGTTGTGAGGACCTCACAACAGAGGAAATCGAACAAGCTATAGATGAGGGTTTTACCACTCTTGAAGAATTAAAATGTAGATTACGACTTGGTATGGGACCGTGTCAAGGTAGGGGTTGTTTAATACTTGCAAGACGTCTTCTTTGCCAGAAGACAGGCAAATCAACTGAAGAAATAACATTTCCGCCATCACGACCACCAACAATTCCTGCATCTATTGGTACATTATCTAGTGATAAAGATGAAAAAGATTAATAAAAAATCAGATGTAGTTATCATTGGTGGGGGAGTCAATGGTTGTTCTCTTGCATATCAGCTTTCGAAATATAAAATGAAGGTAGATTTATGTGAAGCAGGATATCTTTGTTCAGGGGCAACAGGACGATGTGGCGCTGGTATACGACAACAATGGTCGACTCAGGAAAATTCAGAGCTGGCAATAAATAGTATTAAAATTTTCGAAGGTTTAGGAAAGGAGCTTGGGCAGGATATTGGTTTAAGACAAGGTGGATATCTTATTATTATCCATGATCAAAAAGAAATGAAACAAGCCAAGAAAAACGTAGATATGCAAAAAAATCTTGGATTAGATGTATCGCTTTTACCACCTAATAAAATAAAAGATGTTGTACCCATATTAGATGTTAAGGGAATGCATGCAATAGGTGCTACTTTTTGTTCAACAGATGGACATGTCGACCCGTTTAAAACCACCCATGCCTATGCAAATGCAGCTGAAAAGCATGGAGCGAACATACATAAATTTACAAAAGTTACTGGTATAAAAAAGAAAAATAATAAGATTGAGGCGGTTTTAACTGACAAGGGTACGATATCAACAAATATCGTGGTGAATGCTGCTGGCGCTTGGTCAAAACAAATTGCGGAATTGATTGGTATTAAACTACCAAACAAACCGTTTCGTAAGGAGATATTAGTAACAGAACGGGTTAAACCACTATTTGATGCTATGGTTATTTCGTTCAAAGATGGGATTTACTTTAGTCAACAGGACGAAGGACAACTCCTGGGTGGCATTCCAATACCAAATGAAAGAGCAGGATATCTAACTGAACCAACGTTTGATTTTCTTACTCATATGACAAAGACATTAGCTCGATATGCTCCGATCCTAAAACATGTAAATGTCATTAGACAATGGGCTGGATATTATGATGTAACACCTGATGCACGGCCTATTATTGGAGAAGTTGAAGGGGTAAAGGGATTTATTCAATGTAATGGTTTTAGTGGACATGGTTTTATGCTTTCTCCTATGGTAACAAAGATTTTAACTGAATATATCGTTGATGGAAAAACTCCATTAATCTTAAAAAAGTTAAATCTTCAAAGATTTAAAGGAAAAAAAATTGTCCGTGAAGTATCTGTTGTAGGTTAATTATAACCTTTATTGTGAAATAAAAAATAATTCATTATATACATAAAGGTATCAATATATAAAGGAATTTAAAAGATTATTATATTTTATATTCATACCAACGTATTCTACCTTCTTTTACCAGTTTTTTAATTTTGTTTTGTTTGGTTGTTAGTTTTGCTTCTTCTGATTTTACTTTTACAAATAGGATTTGATCATTTTCAAATTGTACACCGTCAATAGGAGTACCTATGAATCGAAAGTTCTCTATAGAATAAGGATATTTATTCTTACGAAATACTAATTTTTCATTTTTCTTAGTGAAGGTTGATTGTAAAGTCTTGTTTTCACTCGTAAGCTCTTCTATCTTTTTATGTAGTGGATATACTGCGGCTTTATGAATAAGTGTTATTGCAACAATTACCCCTACAATTATTCCTATTAAGAATATCCAAAATGTCATTAACGGATCCATGGGTATCAATTTGAAAATACACTATGTAGTTGAATAGTTTTTGTGAAAATGAGAAAATAGCTTCTATGAGATAATGCGTTTTTTAAACAAGAATTTATAATTTTTCCATCCATCTTTAAAGCTTTCTAATTTTAACTTACCTTCCCTGGGACGCAGTGTTGAAGGTATTTCTCTAGATTTTATATCTTTTGTAGTGAACATTTCAATTTTAATTTCTTCGGAAAACGGCATCCCATCATTAAAATCCTCTAACGGTTGAATTTTGTATAAAGCTTCTTTTTTAAATATCCACATGCCTGATTGTGAATCGCGAATATTTATCAAAAATAAAACACGGAGGACTGATGCTAGCGTTAAATTTCCAAATCGATGCGTTAGTGTCATTGATCTCTCTTTTAATTCAGCAAATCTGTCAGTTGTAATAAAATCCAATTTTTCATCTAGTAAGAGCTGAATATATTCATGAATTTTATCGAAGGGATATGTTGCATCTGCATCACCGGTAACAATAATATCACCTGTTGCTTGTGCCATGCCTGTCTTATATGCTCTCCCATAACCTTTTCTTTTTTCTATGATTACTTTTGCTCCTTTTTTCTTTGCTATTTCTTGGGTTTTATCCTTTGAATCACCATCTACTATGATTATTTCCAATTCCCAATTGTTTTTTTTAAAGAAATCATTTTTAATGGAATCAATGGTTTTTCCTATACCTTTTTCTTCATTTAAAGTAGGCATTATAACGCTGATTTTCAGTGTAATACACTCCTGAAGAAAAAGGTATAAACAATTATATTAAAAGGTTTTGTAAATAAAAAAAGAAAAAAAGAGTAGAGAGGATAGCCTCTCTTTTAGTTTCGTCTACGTCTGAGGAGTATAAATGCTACTCCAATAGCTGCAATCAGTGTTAGCAGTTCGAATCCGGGTATTCTACCTTCAATTTTTATCTGGACTGGGTCTGCATCAGCAAATCCTGTTTTAGTTGCAGTGATCTCGTATGTACCTTCATCTGATGGACCTGTTAACGTTGCTATACCTTCTCCACCAGAGGTAACCGATTTTTGATTGATGGTTACTGTTGCACCAATAATTGGATTTCCTGCATCATCTGCGATAGTCACTTTGAACTCCTCGCCGGTACCTTTCTTTGCTGGGGCAACAATTACTAATTGTGGTTTATTGACAACCACGATCATCTCGGTATCTTCTGCAAATCCGTCTTTTGAACCGAGAATGGTGAATTCCCTATCTGATGTCACCGCAGGTGCTATAAACGTAGCTTGTCCATCAGCGTCTGTTGTTTTGGTTATTCTATTGAACTTAACCGTTGCACCGGCAAGACCAGATCCTGACGCAGTACCATTTCGTATCGTTACGACAAAGTCTTCCCCTTCGTCAACCTCTGGTTGAGAATCTACATAAAGTTTCCATGAGGTAACTGGTACCTCTACTTCTGTTGTTCTGTTCTCAACCTCAATTGCAATATCTCCAGTTGTTGGTGGTGTAAATGCAAATAATGCTACACCATTGGCATCAGTTCGGGTGCTCATTTCTCCAGAAATTCCAGGTATACTAATGTTAACGAGAAGGTCGGGTAATGGTGTACCCCTTCCAGTTAATTTTATTTCAAGTTCAGCTGGTTCACTATATGGTATAGACCCTGGCATTGGAGTGACATCAGCAATCTTTACTGGTACAACACCGATAGCTTGGGCATATGCTCCATCATGTGGGGATTCTGGCATAAACCAGAATGTAATATTTTGTTGTGCATAATCTGGATGGAGGTAGCTAGCGGTGATATCAGAAATTTTAACTTGTCCATTTTCTAGATCATCCTCATCAACTTCTATAGAGGAATTACCACCCTGATCTGAAGTTCCATCAAAGGAGGTATTGGTCCAAGTCATGTTATAGTCACCAGCACTTGAGATGTTATCGATTACGAGTGATCCGTTAATCGGTGCACCTAGATAGGTTACACTGAATAACGCACTAACATTGTCATCATTCTTCCAGATAAACTCTGATAGATTACACTCAACCGTTACTTGTTCAACGACAAATGTTGCATTAAATCCTGTACTATCATGGGTGCTGTTTTTACAATAAACGGTGTATGTACCGGGTTTTGTTATATAGACATCGGTAAGATCATAAGAATAGTCAGCATCATTGGTTAGATCAGCACTTGTATATGCTCCACCTGAAAGGAGCGTATCAGTAACATCACTACCGGTTTCATTGTATATCTTAATGAAAAACTCAGCTTTGTCATCTTCATGTGGAGTCTCGGTACTATTTCCAGCGAAGGTACAATTTAAATACCAGTCATCATACGAGTATCCTGCTAAGAATGTTGTTCGTGATAGTTCTACTTCAAGATCGTTTATAGGTGTCATTAATATCTTAGCATAACCATAACCTGCAGAAGAAACAACATAAAGTGTTAGGTTTCGAGGAGCCATAATATCTGCCAAACCTGCACCATCAGGTGGGGCTCCAGTTTGATTATCCGTTTGCTGTGATATGTTGAAAATCATCGAATATTCGCCATTTGCATCAGATGTTATATGACTTACCTCATGAGCTTGGACTGGATCTCCTCCATTAATGGTATCGTCTATATAATAGAGATAAACGTCTGCTCCTCTTAGAGCATATCCAGTTCCATCTTTAACTGTTATCGAAAGGGTACGATTCACTTCATCTATTTTAAATTCGTTTGGAGTAACTGTTATCACGCTTCCATTATTCCAGTATTTACTTCCTCCTATGGTTAGTATACCAGTAATTGATTTATTCCAAGCTTTTGCAGTTATTCTAATTTCTCCTCCATTTTGAGCCATCATCGGTATCATTGGAACAGTCCAGGTTGTTCCATCAAACCAACCAACATCAAAACTGGGGAATTTATCCAACTTTCCTGTAAACAAAGAATCACCTGTAATTGTGATATTTTCAGCAGCTCCTGTAACTGTTTCACCATCGGAACCATCACCCCAGTATTCATATTCAGAACCGACAATTTGGAATCTGAAATCATAGGGAACCGCAGCAATAGCAGGGATTTCTAGTAATTCTCCATCAGTATTTGGTGCAGATCCATCATTTATCCATTTAAATGATGCTTTTGCAGATACTAAATCAATTTCAGCAGTATCATTCCACTCATCTGTAGCATTACCCACTGTTGTTCTATGGATTACGATGTAAAGTTTACCTTTTTCAGCCCAAACATAATTATTAGTTTTATTCCAACCCCATCGATCTCCAGAACCATTAGGTACTATTGTTATTCTCCAGAAATCGCCAACCGCTGTTGATGTGACGGCATAATATGTTCTGTTAACCGGTATTGCACCAGCTCTGGTAGGTTTGTTACTTTTATTGTATAAAATTACATCGGTAGCTCCAGGGAATTCAAGACCATTTCCATCGTAATCAGTTGCGTTGATATCTAAATTTGTAGAACGGGTTTCATTCCAAAATATTGTTTCATTAGAAATCTTAAATGTTGGTTCTCCTGGTTCCACCGTGAAGTTTTCATAATCTGCCCAGTACTCAGGTGGATCAAATGGACCACAGGAATCCCATCGATAGGTTGTTTGATTCCATCCATCCAACCCAGCATAATCTACTTGACCTTTGTCCCACTCACGTATAATTGTTGTTGTTCCGCTATCGATAAAACGACCATCCCAATCTACAACGTCACCAAAGGTTTCGTTATATCCCATTTCTCCATCTTTGCTTGCTCCACCTTCAAGACCATATATATCTTCCGCTTCAGCATGGTCTGGATCAATATCTTCATAGGCAGTTACTCTATAGGTACCTGCACCTATGCTATGAGTAAGCGTGTACATAAGAGTGTTAGAAATTGTCCATACTCCTTCCATAGCTGCGGTAAGTTCTTTGTGATACACAAGTGATGGATTTGAACCTGCCATATTCCAAATGTCTATCCATCCAGTACCCGTAACGGTTGATCCCCCTTTTCTTACCGTGATCGTAAGACTCTCATTTTTATCATAATACACTGAATTTTTTGATAACTCAACAGTCCATTCGCTTGAATTTACCCAGAACCAACCAACAATAGGTTCCCATGTAGTTTGAGAGATATCATAAATCTGTAAATCGCTCATATTCACTTCATACAAGCTCGGTGGATTATCAGCACAGACTAACCACAAACCTGCTACAGTTAGATTGACTTCGGTTAGCGTTGGTACATCATCCGTAGAACTGATTACTCCACCAACTCTAGTCCAATTCGTCCAAACCTCATACAATCCACTTCCCGTATCATATTCGGTATGATAACTTGGTTTATAGAGTCGGCAATCCCCTGTTGATCCGTTAATCAGGGATCCATTAAACTCAAGATCTACTTTCTGATTATAATACAAGTCCTCAGTGGTCATATTTAAGATATCAGCTCCAGCTCCAGTTGAAGAACTTTGCCAGTCGTCAACACCTATTGTTGCTTCAGCCTTTTCTACAATCCTAATATCGAAGGTATTTAGTACTATCATAGTTGACAAAACCAAAGCTAATACTACCATGATAGCTACTATTCTATTTCCTTTCATTTCCATTTTCCTCCTAATTTTTATCGCATATTTTTTCCAGAGAAGTCCAATGTTTACCACATATCGATTCACACCGCGAACCGATATGAATGCCCATAGTATTAACTACTGTATGGAGTAACATTCACATCCGCGTGTCCTCACTGGACCTCACTTCATCGTAAATACCGAGCTTATTTATATAAGTTGCGATTTTCCTTATCTTATATACAGGTATTGGTGCAACTTTTTGATTAGGTATAAAAATAACAGATATTTTTCATAATTTTTTAAATTTTTTTTTAAAATTATCAAGTTTTCCATCTAACTCTGCATTTATTAATCCGATAACTTGCCGTAGTTTCTCTTGGGAATTGGTTTTATAAAAAATCTTTAGTTTTTCTATCTTGAGAACTTTTCCACACCAGGGACATGTTGATGTTTTATTGTTTAAGTTAACACCTTTAACTTTCTTACAATAAGGACAGGCTATAACTCCAAATTTCATTATGGTGCAATAAAAACTAACCTTAACTAATAAATATATCTATAGTTATTTGGGCTTTGCATTCCCGCCTTAGCTCAGTCTGGCTGGAGCGGCCGGCTGTAGACCCTATGGCCGTAACCGGCAGGTCCCCGGTTCAAATCCGGGAGGCGGGATTCTTTATAATTACAATAGATTTTTACCTTTATAGTTTCATATAGAAATTAAGTAAATGAACGAAAAATCAACCATCGGAATATATGTTCCATTGAAACAAGCTGAAAAAATGCATAAATTTCTATTAGAACATACCTTACTTCGAAATGATCTGAAAATTAAAAAAGATAAGAAATTTATCTATTTCCCAGTGAAGAATATCCCAAAAAATCTTGTTTCTTTTAAAATTGATACAGAATTTGAAAAAAGGAAAATAAAACCAAAATCATACAAAGAAATTGTATCGATACCAGATAATTTAAAACGAGAATTACCAACATCATATGATGTGGTGGGAGATATAATTTTAATAAAATTACCTAAAAATCTCCTTAAGTATCAAAATGAAATCGGAGAATCGCTTTTAAAATCAAATAAAAACATAAGAACTGTTTGTGTAATTGAACCAGTTTCTGGTGAATTTCGAACAAGAAATATCAACATTATAGCAGGAGTAAAACAGACGATCACAACTCATAAGGAGTATGGACTAGCAATTGTTATAGATATAAAAAAAAGTTTTTTCTCACCACGACTTGCTACGGAACGGAACCGAATTGCCAGTCTTGTTAGACCAAATGAAATAGTTCTGGATATGTTTGCTGGTGTTGCTCCTTTTTCCATTATGATAGCAAAATATGCCAATCCTAAAATTGTCTATGCAGTAGATAAAAATAAAGATGCAATAGCTTTAGCTCAACAAAATATTAAAAGAAATAATGTGCTTGATAAAATCGAAATTATTCATGGGGATGCAAGAAAAATCTCTGCGATAGTACAAAAGGAAGTTGATCGTATTATTATGAATCTTCCGTTTTCTGCGCACTTTTTTTTTTCCTATGCATTAAAAATTACCAAAGCTCATTCAACAATACATTATTATGACATAATAGAAGATGATAAAATAGAAGATAGAATCAACAAGTTGAAAAAAATAGCTAAAGAATGTGGTTATATTATAACAAAAATAGATGTTAATAAACTTAAGACCTATGCACCAAGAGAATTTTATATAGGAATGGATATTAGGGCTAAGAAAATGCCGATGTAGCTTAGACCGGTAGAGCGGCTGACTTGTAATCAGCAGGTCGGGGGTCCAAATCCCTCCATCGGCTTTGGATAAAAAGTATATATTGTCTCCCTAATAAAAAATCTTTATAATCCTTATTCTATAGGTAATGAGTAGTGTCATTGTTCTACCTATTTTTTATGGTCTCTATCTCTAAAGCAATTAACTTCTTTCGTACTTCTTTCATACTTTCTTTTTTCTTGATTACTGCTTTCATTACTTTTTCAAAACCTTTTTTTGATTTTCTCGTTTCTATATGTAAAGAGGCTAGTTCCTTTAGAGATTCGTTAATAATATAAGCAAGAGCTGCCTCATCCTGTTCGAGAGTTTGCGTTATGAAAGTTTCAAGGACCTTCTGATCCCGTATAGATATCTGCGATTTAAGGTTGTCCCAAATTTTTGTCACCTCATTATCAGATTCTCGTAAATTCTTACATAATCTTATCTCCCTTTCAATTCGATCCCACTCTGCAAAATTATATAAACCTTGTAATTCCCTAGCAAATTCTGATTGATCATCTATCATGCTAATATCTCCAAGACGATTTATTACAAGAAGTAATGCAGAATCAAGCATTGTATATATATCGTCTAAATCCGCACGATATTTTTTTTGTTCATCAGAGGGAAATTTTTTTACTTTTTTTACAATATCCCAAGTTTTTGTGAGTGTGTCAACCATTTGTGAAAAATCTGTTAAAATCATTTTCCTACCCCATATGGGAATATGGGTGAAATTGAGTATGGTTCTTGGATTTAAATGTTTCTTAGCAGATGGAATTATCTTAATATTTGTAACAAATTCTCATAAAAAAACTTGAAGTTGATAAATCCTATCTCTTTAAAATCCTCGATTTTTCGATATCTGAACTACTACAGGCTGGACAGCGTTCTTTTCTAGTACTTTGATCGTATTCAGGATAAGCAAAAAGAAAACCGCAATCCTTACATCTCCACAGGAAATTTGTTTCTCTCACAGATATCTAAATAACATTCTAATTAATAGTTTTTGTGACATCACTTGCTCTCTCAATAATATTATTGATACATACAAGGATTATTTTAAAGGTTTTAAAAGAAGAAAGGAGAGGATTGGTCTACCTTACTTTACATAAGAGTTTAATTACAAGGATATCTTTTTTTACTGTAACTGAATCTTTGTGCAGTTTCTTCGGGCTAAAAACATATATAGTAGAACTTCTTTAAGTTATATAGGGGAAGAATATGAATAAAATAATATTGGGTATTAGTATTTTAGCTGCTGCAATCATCACCTTAGCACCTATAAGTTCTGTTGTTGGTACTAACATTGTAAACCCTGATGGTGAAAAAGGTTCACCTCTTTTTATCGTGAGGGCGCAACGTTCTCTTAGTAAAGAAAATGCAAAGGATATAATTACTAATTATATTGGTAAGGGGGAACAACTTAACATATTACTTCCAAAAAGATCAATGGAACAAATTTGGATTGATAGAGCGATAAAATTAGTTGATGAAGAACCTGCTCTTTTCAATAAGCTTCTAGAAAAATTGGATAAAGCACCCCACATTGCAGAAATGTTAAACAAATATGACATTAGTAAACAAGAGATTAAGAACTTTATGAAGATGATTAAGGACAATCCTTCTATCGTCTCAGATGAAATTGAAAATATCCATATACCTCTTGACAGCCCACCACATCCTTTAGGACTTAGTACTACCCTTATCGAATGTTTGGTTACAGCAATAGTTTTTAGTATAGTCGCGGTCTTTGTAACATTGATTGCCCTCTTGTTTACACTGCGTATTTTTACATGTCTTAATGTCAACAATTGTGCCGATGATATTGCACAAGGCATATTTGATCAGTTGATTCAGGGATTAAAAGAAAGCTAAGGGATAAAAAAATGAGATTGAGAAATTCAATCTTTTTTCTTCTTTTTTACCAATTATCTCCTATTTTTTACATTTATTAGTATTAGGACTTTTTTAACCAAGGGCAGGATAACAGACATATTAAACATCCATTATCTCCTAAACAAGTCTTAATATCTAGAACATCTTCCCTACATGAGGGATGATCATTAAAAGGGATAAAAGTTAGTGCATTCTGAGGACATTCTTCTATACATTTTCGGCAACTACCACATTCATTTTTTATTACTTGATTTGTTTGAAGGGGCATGTCAGTTAAAATTGCAATTAAACGATGTAACGGACCATATTCTGGTGAAATAATCAATAAGGATCTTCCCTGCCATCCAAGTCCTGCTGTCTTAGCTAAAATTTTAAGAGACATAAATCCTAACCGATTAATAGGATCAAATTCATCTTCAGTATGAATAATAAGTTGCCTATAACCCTTATTATCTAAATAATTCATTATTGAAAACGCAGCATTTTCCAAAAATAATGCTGTCTCTTTTCCTTTTACTTTTTTCCCTAACTTTCCATATTGAGCACCTAATACAATAGCATATGGAAACATATTGAGAAATTTTTTCACATCTATGGGAACTCCAATTTTCATTTCCTGTAATAATTGTGTGTCAGCAATACCATACGTATCAATTTCTAATTTTTCAATATATTTTCTAAGATTTTCTGTTTCAATTTTCTTTTGATTTTCCATATCATTAACTCATATAAATTACAATCACTTATTATATCATTATTAATAAAAACATTGTTTTTTACTGGTAATAGTATGTTCAAATCTCCTTTCTTTTAGTCCTTACAAAATGATTTCATATATACAAAAATCAAGTTAGAATCTGGATTGATTTTAGATAGGACTCCATTGGCTCTTTATAAATAATGTAAAAATAATTTTATTTAGTGTTTTTAACCTATTAAACTGTCTCTAAATTATATTCTAAATAAGCATCATTATCATCAGAATGCTGAGATCCGTCGTCACTTCCATCAGCAACACCATCACCATCATCTCCAATCCAGGTTTGTGTAACTATATAATAAATTATAGATAAACCTTTAGAGGTATCATGTCCATCGATATCAAGTTCTTCATCTTGAATAATATTAGAATTATACATATGAATATTTACTGTATAGGTTTGTGAATTATCCGGAATATTATAAGTAGAATTCCAGTTTATAGTTATCAATTCTCCTAAATCTACTTCAAAGATGTTTCCTACTTCAGGAACTCTTTCAATTTCACTATTATTGATTACTATCTTAAAATACACTTTAGCTCTAGATGAATTCTCAGTGCCCATATCAACTTCATCTAAAACCTTAAATTTTTCTAGGGTAATTCGTATTTTTGCATCTTTATTAGGAAAAAAGTCATTTACATCAGAGAGTCCATCATTATCATCATCAATGTCTGCGTTATTTCCTATACCATCATTATCAGTATCTAACCACTCCGTATAATCGTTAGGGAATTCGTCTATTTCATCAACGAATCCATCGCCATCTGAATCTATAGCATGTTGATTTATTTCTTCAACACATCCACTCAAATTTAATATGATTAGCAGAATAATAATTTTGAGTATTATTAGATATTTGTGCATTTTTCTATTATTTCCAAGTTATGTTGAAAAGTGATCCATTATAAAACATTACGGGTCCAGTTTAACCTACAAAAAAGCATATAAATTTTATCAAATCGATATCAATCTACTGATAATCTTTACACTCAACATCAAGATAATCAGTTTCAGAATTTTTAGATATTAAAAATTCCGCGGATTTCGTTACTGGATCGGCACTTGCCCATTCTATCATCTCCCCTTGAGGATCATCGATCGAAACATATAAAGTTATATTATATTCACTTCTGAGTAAACTTGATAAAAAACTATCTTCTTGTAAATTAATAGTTTCGGTTTGTCCAGAAGGTACGTTAAATGTATCACCGTGTTTTAAGAGTCCAACCTTTAAATAACACTCTGCTTCATCACCAAAATTATTCTCAACGGTTACAGTAAAAGTTCTACCAGCTGATTGTACATCAGGAGTTTCGAATGGATTTATAATGTATACGGCAGTAGCACCGACCGCAGCAATGCAAATAATTACTACAATTGCTATTATTGCTTTTCTAGGAATATTCAAGGATAATTTCGGTAATGAAACACCAGTTTTTGCTTTTTTTGCTATTGGCATTTTTTTACCACATTCGGTACAGAAAGCAAATTTACCTTTCAAATTTTTTCCACATGTTGGACAGAACTTGAAATTACCATGTAATTTGTTTCCGCATTTTGGGCAAAATAATGGCATATTTTCCCATCACCTTTTATTTGTTATAACGTATTTGTATATAAAATCATGTCTTAAAATAATTGTTCTTTCATCAAAAAAATATTTTGATAATACAAAAAGAATAATATTAAAATGGGCGATTTTTTATATATCTATTTTTTCCATTTTCTAATAACTAAAATAAATGGTATTGCTAAGAATGTTAAAACAATTTTGAAACCAGGGAGACCCTCAGGAGGAGCTTTAACAGTAACAACAATATAAGATGAATCTCTCCCTCCCTCGTTATCAGTGATTGTTACCATAACCGTGTAAGTTCCCGCTTTTGAATATGTATGTTTAGGAGAAATACCATAGCCAGTCGTTCCATCACCAAAACTCCAAGAGTAATTAATAATAGTTCCGTCTGAATCATAACTACCCGATGCATCAAATGTAGCTTTTTTACTAACATTAATAGAAGAAGGCCCATTAAGAAGAGAAACAGGAGGATTATTAAAAGTAGTGGTAATAGTAGCTGTTGTAGTTGCAGTACTTGTTCTCCCTTCGTTATCAACTACTGTAAGCGTCACTACGTAAAGACCAGCTTCCGAGTAGTTATGTTTGGGGTATATATCTAGAATCTCACTACTTCCATCCCCGAAATTCCAACGATAAAAATCAATGATTCCATCTGGATCATAGCTAGCAGCACCATCAAACGATATCTCTTCATCAATAAGTGAAATGTAGGGACCTCCAGGATTTGCAACCGGTTTTTTATTTGTTGGAGGTATCTGCTTCGTGGTAAAAATCCAGATATCAGACCGGTTTTCTAATTTACCATCATCAGCTACCGCATACCACAAAAAGGTGGTCTGAAAATCAAGGTTAAAATTACATTTTGCTTCTTCACCGCTTTGAATGTAATATGCTTTTCCCAATAATTGGTCATCAGATGCACCATAAAAGTATACATCCAACATATCACTATCTGGATCTTCCACGGTTACTTTCAATGTTACAGCTAATCCTACCTCATCTATACCATCCTCAGGTGAAGGATTTTCTGGTTTAAGTGGTGGTTTCAAAAAATATCCCAATGGATATAAATCCGTGCTTTTACTTGAAATTGAATATGGAACATCGCCAATTTTATCAAGGTCTTTATCAATCTCATTATAATCGTCCCAATAGTTACCTTGATTACCAGAATACCATTGACTACTCCCATCTTCTTTAGCATTAACAGAATTATTTATAAAATGATTCAAATAGATTAGATTATTAATACTTTCAGGAGTAACGTATATCCCCCATATCTTAGAATTATTTATAAAATTATTAAACATCTCACAGTTTGAGCCTTCTAAACGGATACCTACTTGATTATTATCTAATTTGTTTTCGATAATTTTACAATTTGAAGAGGTTAAATAAATTGCATTATTACCACTATGTTTAATCGTATTATTTAATAAATTATTACTGCTGCCATAGTATAATTTTATACCATCAATGTTACTCCATCTGATTATATTTTGGCTTAAGTTATTATTGCTACTGGATTGGCCAAATATAGCATGTTTATTGTTATAGAAGGTGTTATTATATATGATGCAATCTTCTGAAGAACTAGATAGGGAAATACCAGTTTCTTTGCAATTAGAAAAATTATTATTTGAAAATACGTTATTTTTGGAAGAATACAAATATACACCTTTTGTATTATTAACAAAGTTATTACCAATGGTACAATCATTGGAAGAGAAAAAGTACAAGCCCCATCTGCTTGAATTGGTAATATTATTACCTTGGATTACCACATTATTTGAGCTGACATATACCAAAGCAAACCCATTTCGTTTTCCAGGATCAGTGATAGTAAAACTTTCAAAAGTTACATAATCAGCTGATATTTCTACCATATACTTATGGTTTTTATTTCTATTTATTACTGTGTCACCTTTATCAATACTTCCAATAAGAGTAATATTCTTGTTAATTTGCAAAGTTTCATTATATGTTCCACCAAAAACATAGATGGTATCCCCGTTTTCTGCTAAATCTATTGCCTTTTGAATTCTCTCATATGGATGCTCAGCACTTCCATCTCTAATGGGATGAAAATCAGAATCTACATAGATTGCATCTGTTACTGCTTCTGTTTTAATAACCATAAAAAGAGATACACAACTAGTCAAAAAAATAATACTTATTACTACTACTAATAAAGGTGTTTTCGTTCTTCCCATCCACTCAACTCCTTTGTATTATGAAATAAATTATAGAATTTATACTTTTCTCAGAATTTGTTTGCTCATATGGCCTTAAATCAATATTTATTGTTAAGGAGAAAGATGTAAATTAGGTAACATTAATAATTTATTTTGTTATATTATCTCTATGAAGGTTTGTATTGGAGGTACGTTTACCTTTTTACACAAAGGACACAAATCATTGATTAAAAAAGCATTTCAGGTAGCAGGAAAGAATGGCTCTGTTTTAATAGGTGTTACATCTGGTAAATTTATTGAAAGAAAGCAGGATGTGCAACCTTTTAAAAAAAGAAAAGCAACAATTGAGCGTTTTTTATCTGAAGAAGGGGTAAAAGAAAAAGTCGAGATTATTCCAATATATGATAGATATGGTCCATCTGTCATAAAGGACTTTGATGCAATAATTGTAACTCCTGCAACAAAAAATACAGCACAAGACATTAATAAAAAACGAAAAGAATTAAATAAAAAACCCTTAAAAATTGTAGAAATTCCTTTTGTGTTAGCAAAAGACAACAAACCTATCAGCTCTACAAGAATAAGAAAGAAAGAAATTGATGAACAAGGCAATATTTTAAGGCAAGATTAGCTTTATATATAGTATTTTATTACATCGCATGATAAGGTGATCAAAATTGACCTATATTATCTTTGAAGTTAAATCAGAAAATGCAGGAAAAATCAATAAATTGATAAAAGATGATATTGTGAGTAGACAAAGTATTCTTACTAGAGATTCACGTTCTCTTGATATTAAGGGAGAGTTTTCTTACGTTAAAATAGAGGGAAATACCCAAGGATTAAAGCAAGCAGAAAGTTTAGCTAAAGAACTAGGATTTAAAAAATTAAGTGATAAAAAAGCCAAGGAAGTTGATAAAAAAATCGTAGAGCAAGAAACCTCTGCTGCTTCGGGAATGGGAATGATTTTTGATTAAATCTATACCTTCCAATAGGTATTTAATTCATTTTTAATTTCTTTTATAACCTGTTCAATATTCATGTCTTCATTTGTTGAATCATTAAAAGAAATAGGTTGAGAAACCATTTGACCCAGTTGGGATAGTAGGCATTTTCCGATCCAATTTAAATTATATCCTCCTTCTAATGTACAAACAATTTTTGGCTGAATATCTTGATATTTAGCAATCATTTCACCAAAGAAATCAGAAGTCAATTTAAAGCCACCAAGAACATCTGCATGATGCGAATCAAAACCTGACGAAATTAGAATAATATCTGGATTAAATTGTTGTGCAATAGGTAGGAAAATCTCATCTAAAAGTCTAGTTATTGCATTGTTACCGTTTCCATGTGTCAAAGGAGCGTTTACCGTATACCCCAGACCAACTCCCGCACCAATTTCTTCAATATCTCCTGTTCCTGGATAGTGTGGAAAGAGATGAAACGATTGATACATCACATCGCTTCTGTTATAAAAGATATCTTGTGTTCCATTTCCATGATGAACATCATGATCAAAAATTAATACCTTTTTTCCTTCTTTTGCAATTTCATTTGCAGATATTGCCACATTATTAAAAAGACAAAAACCCATAGATCGATTACGCGTTGCGTGATGGCCTGGAGGTCTTATCAATGCAAATCCATTCTTTACCTTTTCATCTAAAACGCTCTTACATAATTTTAGCAAACCACCAGCAGCAAGTCTAGCTGTTTCATAATCTGATTCGCACACATAGGTATCCATATCTATCCACGTATCACCTTGGGAACTCATATCTTTAATCTGTTGAATCATATCATTTGAATGTACTAAAAAAAGTAGATTTTCGGGCAATATTTCAGGTTCGACAAATTCAAGTTTATTATATAATTGAGATTCTTTTATTTCATTCATCATCACCGAAAGTCTTTCTGCATTTTCAGGATGACCGAGATTATCATGTTTATTAAATTCATCTGAATATATGATTTGAGTTGTCATGAAAATCAAATAAATAAAATACAATGACTAAATATAAGGTTAATTCTAAGGTTTAAGTAGAGAGAATGCATTGGGGATAAGCATTTATGAACGATGTGTTACTTGGTATCTCACCAGAGTATCTTTATTTTCATGAAAAAACACCGAGAAAGGTATCAGAATATCATAGACCTTACTTTTTGGTGTTTTGCCCAAAAGAAAGAAAAATAGATTCTGCTAGAAATGAACTACTTAAAAAAATTAAGGAAAATCATTCTGAGGAAAGCCCTCTTTCAAAGATAGAAGAAATTGGTGAAATTGAGAAGTATAAAAGCTTTTGGGATTTTAACCAAACAAGAAATATATTCAAAGTTTATACAAAGAAATCTTATTTTGTTCCAGAAGTAAGTGATTATCTTTTCTTTAATTATGGATTATTTACTGGTGAACACGACATACCATACCATCAGAGAGCGCTTGTAGATCTGGCAGCAAACAACAATTTATGGTTATTTGATACAAATGGGAAAAAAAAGGATCTTAAGGTTTTAGTCTATGATATTGAAACCACTCAATTTGAGGAGGGAAAGAAAAATATTCCTATTGATATTATTGGACATTCTGATTTTAATGTAGTTTTTGAATCTGAAAAGAATCTCCAAAATGAGGAATTCAGTTTTGATATTATTGGTTGTCCATCTCATTGGGAAGACATGGATATTAAACAAATAATATCTCATGATGTTGATGAGGAAATTGAAAATCTTTCTAGTTTTTGTAAAATAGCAATGGAATATGATATAATTTCAGGTCATAACATTTTAGGTTTTGATAATATCAATATATATGAACGAATAAATTGGATCTTAAAATTTCATCAAGAAACAATCTCAACAGAAAAAAGAAAAACTTTTCAAGATTATGTTAATAAATACAGCAGACTTGATAAATCATTTCATTTTGGAATTCGTTCAGAGGTTGTACAGTTTTATCCATGTAGCTTTGACACGTATATGGGTGCTAGAAAATTTTATTCTTTTTTAGATGATTTTAGCCTTAAATCAGTAGCTCCATTTCTAGGGATAAAGATTAAAGACCGGATTATTTTGCCGCCAACTCAGATTAAAATAGATGATAGAACATTAAAATATAATATTCATGACGTCCAAGAGCAATTAGGAGTAACACTTAATTTAATTCAGCAGGCTCTACCGCTTGCATTTACAACGTGTCTGCCTTTTGATATGTTGCTTTCCACTGGTGCTGTAAATATGTGGGATCATATGGCACTTATAAGAGGCGCAGTACAAAAGAAAATTATGCCCCCAATCTGTAGAGTAATGTCAATTTCACAAGTATTGTTATATCATTTTAAAGGATGCAAAACAAGGGAGGATATAGTTCTACAATCTACTAGGAAAAAAGAACAGCTCTCAAAAGATTTTGTCAGAGTGATAAAGTATGGAGATGAAATGCCAAAGTGGATGGAAGATCCTTATGTAATTTACAATGAAAAAGCAAAGGATGCTGATGAAAGACTTAATTATCATATGCCAGGTGGCATGACAATAAAACCTGATAAAGATGCGTTGTCTCATTTTATTCCTTGGTGGTATGTGGTTGTAGCAGATGTTGGTGCAATGTATCCAACAATTCTTAAAGCTATGAATTTAGGTGCAGATACTGTAAGACTGGCATTTAAATCAGAACAACCTGATGATTGGATATGGTTAAAAGAAATACCGAAGCGATTTCTGACAAGTAGAGATATACTCTGGAAACAAATCACCAAAGAGGATTCATTTGCAGATAAGGGATTCTTACTAGGAATAAAAATTGACAAGAAACCAGGTGTTGTTAACTGTGCCATGACTGGTATTATGAGTATGATTGACAAAATTAAAAAGGAGCTTAAGTTAGCAGAGAAAAAAGGAGATGAGGAAGAATTACATCGATTAAAAATGATGTATCAAAGTGTAAAAGGAGCTCGTAATGCTGGAACTCATGGAATCCTATCAGCACCTACTGTATCTGGAAGACAGTTTAATTTATGGGGTGCTGCTACGATCACAACAAAAGGGCAAAAGATACTTGCTGATACTTTGACCTATCTAAAAGATAAAGGAATACGTGTAGTCTATGGTGATACTGATGGTCTCTATTTAGGATGTTCTCGTTCAGTTGGAAATACTCCAGAGTTTTCAAAATCATTAGGCATATCTGTTGATGAAGATGTACAGGATTGGCTTACAAAACCTGATGATGCTCTAATTGCTATAAAAGAGTGTAACAATAAATGGCAGACAGATCTAAAGTATCCGGATTTTGAATTAGAGGCGGAAAAACACGATGCAATGATTTTTGTCAAACATAAAAACTATCTAATATTTGATACCAAAAATGGTAAAATCGAGATGGATACAAAAGGTAATAACTTTAAAGGATCAGATAAAGCAAATATTGCACGAAAGATTCTAAAAACTATTATGATAGATGTGTTAAAAGATAATCCAAGCTGGGAAAATGAGGAAGAAGCAAGGTTGGCAATAAAAAACAGTATATCAAACAAAACAAAAGAAATCTTATCAAAACTCGATCTTTCAAAAGTAGATTTAGATGATCTTACATTAGTTCAATCTGTCCAACCAGCTAAACGATATAAATTGAATCCTAATGGTTCAATTTCTGTTTTTGGTAAACGTGCGGAAGCACTTGAAAAACTTCTTGGTCAGAAAATAAAAAATCGAATAAAATTAAAATTTGTTATAACAAAAAGACCCCTTCCTGGTATCTCCCATCCATCAAAAAGTGGTGTGAAACCAATTGATTATATGTTTCCTGTTGATCTTTTAAAAGATATAAGTGAAATTGATCTTAAATGGTATAAGAAGATGATCGAAAATTATGTTCAAGGGGCATTTGGAATATCTGATATTGCTATTACTGAACAAACAGGTCTTGATGCATGGATGTAGATTTTTTATAATTTCGATAATAACTGTAAAGATATTAGGTAACAATTGTACAACAACGCTTTATAAGAAAGATAACGAAATTAATAATCAATGACAATGTTAATTGTGGGGCAGGTATCAAGTAAAGAAGAAGTAAAAGAGATTACTTTTATTGCAAAGTTATTTGTTGTTGGACAGCGTGCTCGTCATCTTGCCCGACAAAAAGATTAAACAATATTTACCCAAATAATAGGAATATCATCAGGTATTATCCTTTGCTTTTGATTCTTTTTTGATTTATTCATTGCCCATCCCATATGATATATTGATTCGTGCTATCAATATTCATGAATGTAATTATCATTTATATCGTTTTCGCTTTCGTAAGTACATCAGAAAGTACCTACCAAAGAACTGAAATAGCAGCGCATATGTGCATATATGACATCAATTATAAACGTAAAAAATCCCTTTTTCAGAAAAATAGCCATAAAAAATGAATAA
>CAYGAC010000047.1:0-14668 GCA_964347865.1 uncultured Thermoplasmatales archaeon | reverse complement strand
CGTCTCTCCGCATCCTGGTGGTGCAGCAGCTGCCAAGGGTGGGGTTGTTCGCCCATTAAAGCGGATCGTGAGATGGGTTTAGACCGTCGTGAGACAGGTTTGTTGCTATCTTCTAGAAGCGTCGATGCTTGAAGGGAAAGACCCTTTAGTACGAGAGGAACAAGGGTCTGCAGCCTCTAGTTTACCAGTTGTCCGACAGGGCACCGCTGGGTAGCCACGCTGTAAGGGATAAATGCTGAAAGCATCTAAGCATGAAGCCTACCCTGAGACGAGGCATTATAGAACTCGAATAAAAGATTCGTTTGATAGGGTTAGGGTGTAAGCATAAAGCTTCGGCGATATGTTCAGCCCGTAACTACTAATCGTTCATCTTTTGGCTCAATCGTTAAACAGGTTGTGTATCCTTACATATTGAGGGTAATTGTGGTTTGACGGTCAAAGCGGTAGGGAAACACCCGGTCTCATTCCGAACCCGGCAGTTAAGCTTACCTGCGTAATTCTCGGTACTATGGTGCGAGAGCCCATGGGAGGACTACCCCTTACGGGGCTGGAACCTCTGGCCTAGGTGAAGAGCCTCGGTTGATTCCTTCGGGAGCCTTCTGGGGTAAGCTTCACTGCTTGAAAGTCAGAGGCTCTTGGTACGCTGTCAAACCACCTTTACAATTATATTTTAAAATTTTACTAGATTATTTTATAATTATATTGAATATTGTTCATCTTCTTCTTTATTTTTCAATAGGAAAACTTATAAATAAATACTTTATAAATATAGTAATTATAATTCTAATAATCTTAAAGGGGGATAGAATTATATGAAAAAAAAAATTGCAATAATAGTTATATTATGTTGTCTATTTTTAATGTTAAATATTGGTATTTCAGGTTTTCCCTTAGGTGAAACGGCACTGATAGAAAAGAATTTTGAAGAACCTGTTTTATCCCCAAAAAATACAAAAGAAAAAGATACATCAGAAGATGAAGATCATATATTGAACGGTGAAAATGAGATTAGAAATCCATTATTACACAAGTATTATGCTGATGCAGGCGAGCCTTATGCTGGAAAAACAGACGTATCAATCCAATTCGATGGGTCAAATAGTTATATTGACCATACCGAAATTGAATCTTATGAATGGGATTTTGCTGACGGAACCATAGGTTATGGTATAAATCCAGTTCATAGTTATTCCGCCCCAGGCATATATTATTCAATCTTAACTATAAAAAGTTATAATGGAAAAAGATACCAAGATATTGCTCCAGTTTATATAGATCAAGATGGTGACCATCTACACCCATATGGAGGATGTTTTTATTATGCAGAAAAAGATGAGACAATTCTTTTTGATGCCTCCAAATCAATTAGTAACAATCCAGATATTGAAATTTCTGAATGGATGTGGCATTTTGGAGATGGAGAAACAAGTTATGGTGAACAAGTAACTCACGATTACACTGAAGAAAAAGTATATCTTGTAACGCTAGAAATTACAGATATCAACGGAGTTAAACGTCAGGATCTTTTGCATGCAGATATTGGTGTGTCTTATTCAAGTATCGAAGATTTCTTTATTAATTCAAATACGAAATTAAAATCTATATTAGACGTTCTTCTCAATAAAGTAGGATCATTTATCCTCTATCCATTACTATTTGTGAAAATATATACTGTCTATAACGGATATGAAGAAACTATTTCACTGTCCAGTGACTATATGTTACCACTAACTATTGATATTAATCATGATGGGGATGGGGATTTTATTGTACACAATCTAAACTTTTTTAAACCAGTGATTAGCCAATCTCGATTCAATGATATCCCTTGGTTTGCATTTGAATCAACTATATCTGATATAGAGAAAATATCTGAAGATATTACTACGGATGATGATTTTGAAATAGGTCTCCAATTTTCATTACAGATTATGGAAGATTTTCTTGAATTGGAAGAACCCATTGTGAGAATTGGTTATCATTCAGCAGCTGGTGAAGAGAAACCAGTGCATTTTTCTGCAACTCATGTATTCAGACCATATATTCTACTAAGAATTCTGGGAGGAGGAGCAACTGTACAACTGGTAAGTGAAAACACATATGTTTATTCAGATTTACAGTGTACTAATAATAAAATGCAACAAGTTTCTACAGATCCTTTTGAGACGATGCAACCCATTTTTATATCATCAGAATGCGAAAAAGACTTACAGGTACCAAGTAAATCGCATGATGAAACCATAAGGGGACTGAATATAATCACAGAAAACGGAATAAGGATAGATGCTTCAAATGCTGATTCTTTTAAATTATTAATTTCTTTTTCAAATGTTGCAAAAACTACTCAGACGATATTAAAAGTTGATTTTGAATCATTTACACCAATGACTCTTATGCACCGGAGAGGCGTGACCTATCGCGATTTAGATATTCGGGGATCAGATGATTCAGCAGTTACTCTATCGATTACTCGAAAAAATTCAAATGGTAATGCAACTATAGGCCTATTAATAAATCCTCTCCAGAGTTTTGGATTTCATGCAGATATAACCAAAATGGGAAATGGCGCAAGACATATCTTATTCGACGTTGAAAATCCTCCTGAGAATCTTATATTATTTGCAGAAAATGAAGACGCACAGGGCAACCAAGATTCATTTAATTTTTATTTACAGAACATATCAAGTTATATCGAGTTTGAATGGCTTCCTCGTCTAGACAATGGTTATATTATTTTAACAAAAGAATCTTCTTCTGATGGACTAGAAGTTGGTATTTGTGATGATTTAAAAAATCCGAATAATAATATCTACATTACGAATCTTCCGAGTACAACATCAATAAATTGGGAGATTTCATCAACCCTTCCACGAACAATAACTTTCTTTAGTGATACCGATGGCCTTACTCTAAATGCTGAATTAATGGAAGTAACTCAAGGAAATCAGACCGTTGAGTTTCATGCAGCATCTATTGAGGATCTCGACATAAAGTTTCTTTGGAGTTTACCTGATGGATATTTTGAATTACAGCGGAGTACAAAAAATATCGACTTTGATTTTCTCCTTTTACAAGATAATATTAAATTAAATATTACTGGAAATTATATCGGCGGACCTGATGATGGTTTTGTGTTTCATTTTAATGATTTTCAACAAGGTATTATTGAACTCGTGAGCGATAAAACTCTTACTTTAGATATTTTTGCAGAAAATCCTTGGACAAAAGCAACTTTAGACACTGAATTGGAATTTTCAACAGGAGGGAATGCAAAATTAGAATGGGATGAATCTATGAACGTTAACATTGATGGAGGTGCATCTTTAGGAGTATATAATTTTTCATTGAGTAGTCTCGTTGGTAGTGTAACTGCAGATCAAATAGCCCTCCTAGGAACAACCGATTTTGAGTTAATCCTGGATGGATCTAGTCAACTACAATTAAGCGGAAACGGTCAAATATCTTTATTAAATTTCAAAGGGGATATTGGTGATTGGTCCAGTGAAATAAATTCTGCAAGTACTGGAGGAGGTTTAGATATACTTCTGAAGCCCACAGATAAATATTACCAAGTTGTAAGTAATCATTCTATTAATATTCAAGGATTCGATATCGAATATGATGGAAATGGTGAAATCAACGATATGAATTTCAAAATCGATTATTTCGATATGTATTCTAAAGGAAAAACATGGTTTGATTTTAGTACAGACACACCTGAATTTAAATTTGAAGGTGAGGATGTGGTTGATGTAAAAAATTTACTCCTCTCAGTTGGAACCGGTAGCTCAAGTGTTATTAATTTTACAATTTCAAATGCTCATTTAGATAGTGATGGTACCGTTTACGGTGAATGGAACAATGATTATCTTTATGTCGATGCCGATGTTGATTTTAACTGGGATCTGAACGTATCAACTTTAAATTATGGAAACTGGAAAGCACACGGGATCTTTGAAGGAAGTGCTAGTATGAATGCTGAATGGGATTCGGATTCTGGTGCTGTAGAATTTGAGATCGGTTCAACAGGAATATATCATAGTCTTGAAATAACGCATGATGAGCTAACCTTAAATCTTGGAAGTTTTGACTTTGAATCTGGTAATATAACCTTTGAGTGGCAACGTGAGTCGACTTCTGTAAATGGATCTTTTAATATAATCAATGATGGCGTTACAGGATCGCTTACATTATGTAAAATTTCTCAAAAAGATCAACAAAATCCATTTGAATTTAAACTTAGTGACATTGAAGTAGAATCCGGTAATTTATATATGGAATGGTCAAGGAGAACAGCAGAAAAAATGATTTATATTGACAATGAAATGACCGTAGATATGGATTTAATTAAAGCAAGTTGGGATGAAAAAACGGTGGTATTGGGTGACCTAAGTTTTAATCCTGGAGAATTTAAATTTACTTGGAATACGGTCGATAAAAAGATAACCCTTAATAATGGCATACAAGGATTAGGGCCAACTTTATCTTATGAAAATACCGATCGTAAACTATCATTATCATTATTGAATCTACAGGATGATTATTCAAAAACTATGACACTAAAATGGTTTGAGGAACAAAGTAACATATCTGGTTTATATCTTGATACAGATGATACTAATCTTGTTAAATGGATTGAATTTGAATCTATAAGGTATAAGTCTTCAGGAAATAAAGGAAGGAAAATTGCATTAAATGGGTTAAGAGCAAATAAATTTCAAATAATTAAGAATATTGATGATAATCTAGAGATAACGGGTAGAATATACATTACAAATAATCTTACTTACTCCAAACTTGTAAATGATGATTGGAAAGATCTCAACATTAACTGGGATCTCAATTTAGATGGTATAGGGAATATTGAATTTAAGATAGATCCTGCATTTAATCTAGATTTAGAAGTTTCTACTAAATTTTCGGGAGTGGACATAAATACAACCTTTGATTTACCACAATATCTTAAATTTGGTTGGGATGTTGATTTTGATGGTAACGGATTTGTTTCAATCGATACAAATAACGAAGAAATATATGAAATTGATTTTAAAATATCTAAAGATACTCAATCATATCAACCAAAGTGGGGGCTTCATATTGGAGCAGCTGGCCTAAAAGCAGAAGATTATAAGATATCTTGGGATTTTTCACTTCCTCCAGGTCAGTGGGTGCTGAGTGAATCTGGATATATTGAACCGGGTTCTATCAATTTCATACGCTTAGCATGGAATGATAAATGGTACAATTTATTGGCTGGGGGAACCCCCATTTAATGATAATATTCAAACCATCTATTTTTATTTTACATAGGATTTTTGTGATAAAAAATAAAAAAATAAACGCCCCGGCCGGAATTTGAATCCGAGTCGCGAGCTCGACAGGCTCGCATGATAGACCACTACACTACCAGGGCACATTAGGATTTTTGTAAGAGAGGTAAACAATTCTATTTCTTTAATCTTTTGGGAAATTACTACAAGAATTTTAATAAACTGTTACTTAATATTTAAAAAAATTTGTGATATAAGGGTTAGAAATTATTAATGAGGTTCTCTTATTTCATCGAAGAATGTATATTCATCAATCTGTTCCTTTAATTCTTCGTACTCGCCAAGTCCCATTTGGTATAATTCTTCCATAATACTGTAATTTTCCATAAGAAACGTTACGTTTGCTATTTCCCCTAGAGTTAGGTTCTCAGCAGCTAACTTTAGGAATTTGCTTGCATTATATCTGAGTAAGGTAATTTTTTGTCCTGCTTGTGAAAAGGCAACATAATACCCTAAAACTTCAATATACCTATCACGTTCAGTAAAATTCTTTGCATTGACAAAATAAGGAGAAGATTCACCAAATTTATTGTGAGATGCCATATATTTAATCATTGCATCAGTACAATTTTTAATACATCTTTTAGTTAAGTTCTCAGTTGAATTTATCCATTTATTATTAAACCAGACATTAGCATTTGCCAACGCACCATTGAACCAGAACAAGGCAAAATCAAAATTGAGATTTGCTACTTCTCTGATTTCACGAGCGGAATCCATAACTATAGATCCTTGTAAAAAATTATCAGTAAAGTTTTCATTTTTACTCTGTACATCTTGTATTTCAAAATCGTGCTCTATTGTTAAGGTTTCAATTTTTGATTTATTCATTACATCTGCAACAAAAAAAGTTATAACTATAGCACCGACCATAATTGCTGCCAGCATTATAAACATATTTTTATCAAATTCTCTTACCACTATCTCACCTACTTTTTTATGATATTGATGTAAGTCCAATCCTATGTTCATCCCAGAATAGTATCGGACAAACGACAGGAGTTTTTGTACTGCTCCATTCTATTCTTGATAAATTCGAAAAGGATGGACCAAGTGTGCTACCGGTTTGAAGATCTAATAATTTATTTCCAGTCTGATATAATGAATAGTTGATGAAGTTGTCTCCGTATTTATTTATTCTTATCTTATACCAGTTGTTGTATAGATATCCTCCAAAGTAATCAGATTTCAATTGAATCCATTCTCCGGCTGATCTATAATATAACTTTGCGATACAATCTGATGGATGATCAGAACCTTCTTTTTGATATTCTAATTTTAATCTTACAATATCAATTTCATTGTTATTTGTAAAATCTAAATATAAGTCAGATACTTCACTAACATTTCCGCATGCAAACCATGATTCCCACCAAATAGTATCACTATTAAACAGTGAAAATGAATAATTCCAATATTGTGGACTACTAGACTCTCTTAATTTTATTTTAAATGATTTAAGTGTTGAATAATGATAATCAGTAGCAACTTCAAAATTGCTTTCTGTTGATTGTTTACTAGTTACAAACCATGTATGTCCATGATATGATTGACTGGCCTTTCCAGCTACTAAATCATCAGAGAAATCTTCAGTTACAATAGTTGGTGCATCATATGAAGAAATAATAACTATTGTTGGATCATCATCATCAGTTTCACCATCTTCGTCCTGATCTATTCCATCATCAACTGCTGGATTATCTGTTAGTTCAATTGCATCATTTGTTCCATCTTCATTTGTATCCCAATATACTTTTCCCTGGTTAGAAACTTCTGTACCGTTAACAAGACTTGAATTTATAGTTACTTGAAACTTTAATGCAACACTGCTTTCAGCAGGTATTGCACCATCCCATGTTATTTTATTTTCTGCTGAATTGTATGTTATTGCTCCTGAACTTGCTTCTGCAGATCCAGGTACGTATTCTACTTTATCTGTTAGATTATCTTCAAATTCATCACCCGGATTATTACTTTGATTTGCTGTTCCAATGTTACTTATTGTTATTGTATATTCTAGTTTGTCTGTTGGTTCTGGAAGACCACCATTTATATCTTCAACAGTTTTTCTTGCAAGAATTTCTGTTTTTGCATATCCAGAAAATCTAACGTTATCAATAAATGCAACACTGTCAACTTGATTATCTCCAACATCTTTAATTTCAAACGTAACATTAATTATTTCATTAGGAGAAACGGAATGTTCTCTTCCGATAAGAGCTGTTGCACCACCATCAGCTCCTGTCAGATTTGGAGTTGTGTTTACCCAATCAAGATCTCCAGGATTTCCACTAGTAGCAAATACATCATAACCAGACCCTGGTATATCATGAGCAGATAACACAAAGTCCCCGCCATTAACATCTATAATATAATTGGTTGTCCCTTGTGATGGTGATTCTACAGTAATTGTTAATTTATCATTATAGGATGACCCTATATATTCAGGATATTCTAATGTATAGAATTGTACATCATAATAAAGATAGTGCATATACTCAGGAACTTTTAGTTTTAAAGTAAGCGTTGCTTGGTCTCTTGGGGTTCCATATTTACCTGCTGCAAACCAATTACCTCTTTCATCACCAGGATTCAGTCCACCCGAAGTTGCTGGATTATATTCAGCTATTCCAGTTGAAAGAAGAATAAATGATGATCCATCAGTTGGAAGCATTGTTCCACGAGAAGTAATTACACTCGATTGTCTATGACCTGAATCATCTGTATCAGTATAGTTGGAACTAATTAAAGTTGATTGATTTGAAAGAATAGCGTTTGCAAGATCTAGTCCATTATATGATCCCGCTTCAACATCTTCTGATAAAATTATACAGTTTAGGAAAATGATCATTAAGGAAATAATTATTGATATATTTTTATTTTTCATATAATTATTCACCTCCAGGATAACTTATAATTGTCAAAATGTTTGATTCTATCTCTGTATCATCTTGAATACCATTATTTGGAGTAACAATACATTTCCATGTTTCCCAAAGGTTTGTTTCTTCTGAAACAATCACACTTTTATCTGATTCTCCATCTTTTGTACATAAATAATTCTGATAAATTTGTTCTGCGGACAATACTTTATCATAAATTCTTAACTCATCAATTAAACCAGTAAAATTTTTTTCTCCAGATGGTGGTTTTCCGGTTATTTTTAAATCATCCATAGCCATAAATTCATCCGTTGATGAAGTAGACCACCAAAATTGTAAAACTAAAGTATCGATTGAATCAGGTATTATGGATTGTGCAAAGGTCCAATTAACTTGATTTCCATCACCAATTTGTGGATTGAGTTCTTCAAATATTGGAGTCCAATTTGTTCCATTCAAGTAAAATAAACCAATTTCATCCTCGGATTCAGTACTTTTATAGCTATACCATACCGAAACAGTTACATCAGTATAATTGGAGATATCAATACCAGTCCTGTTAAAAGCAGCAAATTCTGGATCAAAATCACCACTACCACCTAGAGAATAATTACCAGTTCTTGGTGCTAAATCATTAGAATCTCGGAGATTAAAATCACAATCTATTCTATTTCCTACTGTAACATTTACATAAATTTTATCTAAATAAACATAATCCCAATTGCTACTCGCATCACATTGAATGGTAAAACTTGCCTGATTTGTAAAATTATATTCAGTTTCATTAACGTAACATACTGTGTGATAAAAAATATCATTACTATATTTTCCAGTACCGATAACAATCGTTTTTAGTGTATAAAGATTTGTTCCATCATAATAGTTAATCCAAAAATCTTCTCCATTTTCCATAGAGTGAGCCATCCACCAAAAATCGATTAACATTTTTACATAATCTGAAGTATCAGCAGATATATCATCACAATATGTTGCGGATGACCATCCACTATTATCTCTTAATTCTACCGCACAACTACCCTGGTAAGCATAAGTACCACCCGTGTATAGACTACAATCATCTCCTCCATCATTCCAGTTACCCCAATTAGGTCCTTCAAAAGTATCATAAAATAATGTTTCCCAGGATTCTTCCCCAGTAGATTGATTATGTTCATTCCAATTGTCTTTTTCATCTTGGGTTTCAAAACTAGATGAAAAAATTACCTCAGTAGATGCACTACCAGTACCTTTACCTATAAATCCTATTGGAGTATCTCCAGAACCTAGAGATTCTCCAGAATTATGTACCTTTTCAGATTTATCTAACAATCCATCGATATAAATATTACAATCTCCAGTTGTTGAGTCATACGTGGTTACAACGTGATGCCACGTATTATCGCTTATATTTTTATTTCCATAAGCATCGACAGTTCCATCACTTGCATTTGTACTCCATTTAACACAACCATCTGAAACAGCTAGATCCCAATATTTACTTCTATTAAAAGAGACAATAGTTCCAGAATTCAAGATTGTTTTTATCCAAGATTCAACTGTAATTTCATCAATAAAATTATTTTCAAAACAAAAAGGTATAGAAATATAATTAGTTCCATTATAACTGTAAGCTCCACCAACTTTTCCACTACTTTGCCATGTAGCCCCATAAACAGTACCATTATTTTTGTTTCCTGAATAATCCTTTGTTTTTACATCATTCTCTGAATTAAATGGCATCAATAAATTGGTAATTGGATAGTAAGAACCACCTTGATTCAACATCCATGAATAAATAAATGATGTAGCGTCAATTGTGGGTTCAATGGAGTAATTATAACAAATTAAGTCTTCATCAACTGAATTTGTTCTAAGACTGGATATTAACATAGGATGGATAAGTTGGGGATTGTCATCTTGAATATCTTCATATTTAAGAACACCATCAAATACTACATGTCTACTACTGTCTTTATAGATACAATAAACCGTTATTCTTATTTCTTCATCTTCTGTTAAAAGTGAAGTGTTTGGGGGAGTTTTCCTATCTCCAATTTCCCAGGGACTATTCTCGTATTTGTAAATATTTGTAATATTTGATCGGGTTACAAACATTTCATAGGAAAATATTGTTTCACCACCCATATGTTCAATAATAACAATTCCATCTTCAGTTACATAACCCATTAATTTAATATTAGGTTCTGGAGAAGGTATTGGAACTGGTAGAATCTGGGTGTATATTGTAACCGATACAATAACGGCAATAATTACAATAAGTGAACCACCTATAACTTCTGAAACTGCACTATTGTTAGTATGAAATATACTCTTTTGCATCTCTCCAAACCTATAAACAACCCTCTCTTCCCCATAATATTTAAAAGCTTCGTGACATTTTACCAGTTTTGACATTTTAGAATAGTATTTTAAAAGCAATAAAAGAAATCAGTATAAGAACGAACGCTTGTTTAACTCCTGAAGAAAGTTTCCCTTCCATCATGAATCCACCTAAAATACCTCCTCCAATACTTTGTACAAAAACAAAGACAAAAAACATGTCTTTAACTAAACTTGGATCTATCTCAGCTATCCTAACACTTCCAATTGATTGTCCTGCCATTTGCCCTTGAAGTTCGTATAAAGCAGCAAATATCGTTGAATTAATTATAAGAATAACGGCAAGAAATACAAAAAAACTAATAAATATTACAATACTGTACATTGACATTTCTGTTTTTCTCTGTAACTCAACACGTTTAATCTGATCTATTTCTTTCGCAGCTGAATTAAAAACAGATGAGGTATTACCACCTATTTCGAGAGCTTTGTTAATTGTGATTGCCAATCGTTTTACCTCATTTGTATTTATTCTTTTAGCAAAATTATTCAGAGCTTCTTCAATTGAAATACCCCAAGATAATTGAGATACCATCATTTTTAACTCAGATGTAAGCTCTCCATAATCTCCTTCCGAAGCAGATTTGATAGAATCGAAAATTGTCATTCCTGAAGCTGTAGAGCTTGCAATATCTCTTAAAAAATCAGGTAACTTTTCTTCCACCTCTCTTTTACGTTTCTCTTTAACGTGATTATAAAAACCAATTGGTCCTATACAACCTAACACTCCAAAAACAATGAAATCCGTACCTGTTACTAATTCCCCTGGAATAAAAGAAATTCCAATAAAAGCCAATAATCCAAATATAAATAAAATAATCGAAATACCGATAGATACGCTTAATATAATGATTAATTTTTGATCTTTACCATATTTTGTATTTATGTTGTATTTTTTTTTAAAATTTAACCACTTTATACTTCTTCACCCATCCCAGATTTCATCATAACATAAAAACCAACATAAGCTAACGGTAAAATAACAATTGCTAATATATACAAAAAATCAAATGAAATTCCTCCACTAGTTAAACCCATAATCGAAATAATAATGACAAGAAATAATGGAAAAGCAATAACTGTGACCACAAAACTCTCAGCCATTATTGCTAGAGAATCTAATCCTTTCTTTCTCTCTTCTAAATCTTCGTACATGTATTTATCTACACATCGATCAAAATAAGGAGCTAACTCACTTCCAGATTGTATAACACCAATAATTCCTTGAATGAATTCTTTAAATTTTTTTGATGGTGAAATTACTATTGCATTTTTCAATGCAGTAATAGTATCTATTCCCATTAATTCAATTTCAGTCGTTATTTTTTTTGCTTCTTTTTGTAATTCTCCATAAAGTTTTATACCTGCAAGTGTACCAAAAATCTCAGATGGTGAAATTCCTGCAGCAGACATTGTATTAATAAAATTTGCAACATAAGGCAGATGTCTATCTATATTTTTACCACGACTTTTTACTTTTGATGCTGGAAGTTGAATATATATCATACCAATAATAATTGGTACAATAGATGTAATTAATAGAATGAGTAATGCAGTGATATCATTTGGAATAAGCAGATATAAAATGAGAGTTGAGGAAAATGAAGCAATGAATCCTATAATCATGTTCATTAAAACCATGGAGTAATATTCCTGGTATACCATACTGATATCTGCTTTTTCAAGTAATTTGTTTTTATTTGTTTCACTGATATTAAGTTTTTCAAAACTTTTTGAAAATAATCTACGACAAAACCTAGTATATTTTGTTGATTTCATTCTTCCATTTCCTTTTCAACTTTTTTTAAAACCTCCTTAGGATATTTTTGATAATCAGCAATAATTTTCCCAAAATCTTGGTACGATCTAATTTCTTTTTTCATCATCCATTCAAGAAGTTTTATTCTATTTGATATCTCCATTTTTAGTTGTTCCTCAGTCCAATCATTTTGTTGTTTTAATCTATTGTATATCTTACTATTTTGGTTAGTTTCAAAGCGGTCATCAGTTTTTGAAACCCAGGTAAATGGAGCCATAAAAATAAGTTGATTTGTATCGCTATCTAATTTTATGATTTCGGTAACACTAGTCATTCTTCTGAGCATTTTTCCACCAATTTCAACTGCATTTTGGAATACAATTATATCAAGTGAGGTTAGAAGGGCTCTTGGTAGTGAAATCGGAGGATTCTCTAATCTTTGAATTAATGTATGTATCGTACTTGCATGAACTGTGGAATAAGATGTGTGTCCTGTTGCCATCGCTTGGAAAAGACTATAGGCTTCCCTTCCTCTTACCTCTCCCACGATAATTACTCTTGGTCGTTGTCTTAGTGCAGCTCTAATTAGATCAAACATATCAATATCTTTTCCTGTTTTATTTTCATCAGAAGCTGAAAAACCTTTTCTTGTGGTGCCAGCGATCCAGTTTTTATGCGGTAGACTTACTTCTCTAGTATCTTCAATTGAGATAATTTTATGTGATGAAGGAATAAATAATGATAGTGCATTAAGTGCAGTTGTCTTACCACTCGCTGTTCCTCCACAAAAAAGAATAGATGCTCCACTTTCAATAGCTATCCAAAAGTAAGCAGCCATTTCTACAGAAAGTGATTTATATTTAATTAAATCAATCGGGGTTAAAGGATCCTCTTTAAATTTTCTAATAGTAAATGTTGAACCTTTTGTAACAGTTCGTGCAAGTGTTGCTTGAAGTCTAGATCCATCAGGCAATTTTCCATCGACTATTGGTGAATAAATAGAAATTTGTTTTCCAGAAATTTGACAAAGTTTAACAATAAAAGAGTTCAATTCTTCCTCATTTCCAAAGAAAATGTTTGTTTCAATTGCTTCATATTTTCTATGATGAATAAATATTGGAGTTATATTCCCATCACATGATATATCCTCGATACCATCATCATGCATTATTATATCTATTCTTCCATATCCTAAAAAATCTCTAAAAAGATGATAAAATATTTTATCTTTCGATGATTTATAAAATTTAACATCGTTTTCTATAAAAATTCTTTCAATAGTATTTTCTAGAGATATTTTATCATTATGTAATATGAATTCTATTCGTCCTTCGTTTAAGAAATCAGTAAAGAGTCCATAAAAATTATTATCTTCATATAGTTCATCGAATTTAATATCATTATCGATAATTATCTGTTCAAGAGTTTTTTCTAAAAATATTTCTTTTTCTTCTTTGTTCATGTCAAAAGTATCGACATCGGCTAACATTTTAAACAAATGAGAGATTTCTTTCTTAACTGTTATTTCTTCTTCTGAAAGCCGAGGTTCAATAATTTCATACCTATATTCATTTATATTGTGATCATAAACAATTCTTTTACTGCCAAATTTTTTCCATCCAAAACCTTTTTGATCTTCTATAACTTCTATCTCTTTTTCATCCTCAATTGCTGGTTTAGGATATGATATTACATGATCTTCCTTCCTTTTTTTGGCCTTATCTAAAAGTCCTTTTTGTGTTTTTGGATTTTTTTCATTATATGAAATTTGTAAATTTTTAGATTCTTCTATCTTTTCTTTTTTTTGTTGAGCTTTTTCTAAAAGTCCCATATAATTCACTTAATTTTATACTTGCTAAAAATCTTTGAATATAATTTAAAATCATCAGATTTTGAAAATTCATCAATAACTTCTTCTGGTAGTTTACCAAGGAGATCGTCAGTTATTACAAGTAATTTTTTAATATCCTCATCCAATAATGTTGGTTCAGATTTTTCTTTTATTTCTTCATGTTCTTCTTTATCTTTTTCTGGTATCTCAACAATTCTTTTCTCATCATCTACACTTTTTTCAATAGTTTCCAATGGTAATTCGTGTTTTTCTTCGCTTTCTTTTGTTCTAGTAAAAAATTTCAAAGGTTTTTTTTCCTTTTCTTTCTTTTTCTCTTCTTTAATTGCTATTTTATTTTCTTTTTCTGCTTCTCTTTCTTTTGCCCGTTGTTTCTTATGTTCCATTATGAGATTTTTCTTTTTCTCTTTCTCTGCATTTCTTGCTAATTTTTCTTTTTCTCTTGCTT
>CAYGAC010000046.1:0-5642 GCA_964347865.1 uncultured Thermoplasmatales archaeon | reverse complement strand
TAGAAATACTTTTAATGGTAACTATTGGGATGAACCAAGAAAATTACCGTATCCCATTTTTGGACAGAGAGGTTTGCTTTTTTATTTCTTTGATAAATATAATGATGTTACGTTCGATTTCCACCCAGCATCCGAACCCTATGATATAGAGGTATGATATGAAGAAACTATTAGCAATTGGAGTAATCGTTCTTTTCCTTGGACTTGCTTGTGCACCATCTATTAATGCAAATGAGACAGAAACTACAGAAGTATTTGATAGGGCTCTTATTACGGCATTACTTCTTTTTCCAGAACGTTCAGATGAGTATATTGAGGCTTTTGTTCCACGTATGAAAATTTACTATTCATCCCCTCCACTGATTCCTCCGATTATCCCACCTCCTTGGTGGACATATAAGATAAGGTTTAAAGAAGCAATCGGTTCATTCTATAGAGTTTATATCGGTATATTTAATATTATAGGATATATGGTTGGATTTGTAAAGGATTATGAGATAATTCCACTGTAATGAAAATATGGCTTTGCCTGTAAAGTCAATCTAAAAAGCTAGTTTACAGACAAAAATAGTACTTTACGTGCAGAGAGGACAATTATAAATATAATAACTGAAAATGGAAATTAATATTTATTCAAAAGTATATACAAAATCTCTAAATTTCATATGGTTCTTTAGCTGGATGCCAGTCAACATTGAATAATACTGGGGTATAAACCTTCTCAAGCCGGTAAATAAAATATGGTTTTGAGCTATTTGATGGATAATCTTCTCTTGGATTCCAATAATTTTTATTCCAATATTGCCAATAACTCCAAAAATACGTTGCATGCCTATATTTGGTTTCTCCATTATTAATGAAATTATTCTGTGTTATAGTGTTAAAATTGGCTTGCCATGCCATCATTCCACCGATTTTGTTTGTTCTAAATTCATTGTTTGCTATCTTAATGAAATTACTGTCGATTACAAGCCCAAAATTATCATTATTAATAAAGATATTTCCTTCGATTTTACCAAATATGCCTCCAACTATTTCTATACCGTCAGCTCCATTACTAATTACTTTGTTACCAACGATTGTACATCCTCTGTTGCCATAAACAATAAGACCCCAACCCTTATTATTTTCTAAAATGTTATATGCAATTGTATTACCTCTGCTCAGTGGAAAATCATTTGATAAACCTGGTTGGAGTTGTATACCTCGTTTGTTGTACATGATTTTACAATGGTGTATACTGTTTTTTGATGAGCTTACCATCATTCCAGCAAAATGCCCACTGTTTTGAACAGTGAAACCACTGAAATCAACACCTTTAGCTGTGATGTTAACCACATGTCCACCAGTTTTATTACCATCAATAATTGTTGTTTCCCGATCCTCACCAATCAAAGTTAATGATTTATCAATCAATATGTGTTCATAGTATGGTGAAGAGTCATTATACACATAGATTGTAAATCCATCTTCTGCATCATCAATTGCATCTTGAATAGATGTATAGTTGTTAGGTCCTGAACCACCTACATAGAGTGTGTTTCCTTCTAAAGAAGCGGGTACAAAAGTATTTTCAATAAAATTAGTACCTGATACTGGTATAATAGTACTAATCAACAGCATACAAACAAATATTCCTACCATTTTCTTCATTTTTCTAACCTCCCTATTACATAATTCCCATACACGTTATGCTATATTAATCTTTGTAACGGATGTATGTCTCGGTTAATTAAATCCAACCTGGACATAGATACGCATCTAATTTTAAATTCCAATATTCCTATCTGTAGAAATTAACGCTTAACCGAGACTCTTTAACCCGATATTCACCTTACAAACATCCAGTATTTTCTACAATATAGGAAATCTCTCTAACGATCAATTTATTAGAGGAATATTAAAATTTCTGGGATAAACCAATGGTATGGCAACTTCTAGATTTCCAATTGGACCACGTAAACCATTGGAATCTTTTACCCGTGCTTTAATGCCGTATATTCCTTTCTCAGACCATGTATGATTAACTGTTACAACTTCATCTGATGCATAGGGTCCAATCCATTCATCGATGGTTCCATCCCCCCAAGAAATATAGTAAAATACATCATCCTTGTTTGGATCGGTTGTCGTAATGGTATATTTATATTCATTATCAGTTATTCCAATTTTTCTCCCCTTAATCTTCGGTGCATCTGGTGCATTAATATTTATATCACTGAAACAATGAAGAACACTAAAACCATTATGACTAGTTCTTATAAAATCTTTTGAGAATCCAATATAGAGCTTCTCATCTGCAATACTTATTCCTGTATAAAACCTAGTCCAAGGAACAATTTCAACCCATTTCCATATTAGATCACCGTTGAAAGCATTGAAACAATAAATCTTGTCTCTAATGTAGGGATGTGCAACATTGGTATACACCTTACCATCAGCTACAACAGCACCAAATGGACCACCACCTATTTTTAATCCTTCACGATTAATATTAAAAAAATGATATTCCCACTCAATATTTCCATCAGTAATATTTAAACAATAAAATGTTGATTTTTTCCCACCTGATCCAATATATAGTTTACCATATGCAATAGCAGGTGTGGTATAAAAAGTATCTTTAAATTTCGATTGCCAAATTTGTTTTCCAGTAGATGCGTTTAGACAATAAACCCTCCCAGGAATCCATACAGTTCCATTTGGACCAACATATCCCCTTCCTTTTTCAGCAAAATAAATTCTGTTATCAATAACGGTAGGACCAGATTCCACCATTTTATCACTGTTCCAAAACCAAATCAATGAACCGTTGTTAGCATCAAAACATTGAATTCTTCTCGAAGTAGCAATACAATAATACACTTTATTCTCAAAAATTGCTGGAGTGCATTCAGTTAAATAAGCACCGTTAAATTTCTCTCTCCATATTACACTTCCTGAAGAAGCATTCAAACAACAAATCCAAGTGTCCCAATCATTAGTTCTGTAACAAGTATAGAGTTTATCATCCTGATACGTGATTCTTCCACAAAAATAATTTAGATTATTTTTTTCCCAAATGATACTGCCATTATCCGCATCAAAACAAAAAATTATGCCCCTCCTATTATCTCCCCACTCTCCTGAACCTAAATAGACTCTACCTTCTGCTATTGTTGCTCCATAAAACTGTTCGATAGAGGTAGTATAGCTCCAAATTTCATTTCCAGTTTCGGCATCTAAACAAAAAAATTTTCCACACCAGTCATTTCGAGTACATCCCGTTGTTGCAACATATACCTTACCATTTATAATAGCAGGATCTCTAAAGCAACCTGAACTACCTCTAAAACTCCAAAGGATATTATTTGTATTTGGTGCTTTTGAAGTTGTATATCCTATATTTTGAGAATCATGTGCAAACGTAGGCCACCAGTCAATATCATTACTATCGGCAGCAATCTCTTGTTCATCACCAAGGTGTTGTTTCCCCATCTCAGTTTTTTGTATATTCTTATCTCCTGAAGCAGGTAATATTGCCGTAGCTATAAACAGTGTTAGAAGTAAAACTGATATTGTTTTCTTTATCATTTTTCCCCCATTCATAAAATAAAAAAATTATCTCATCTGGTTATATCTTTACCATGCGGATTGAATATTAATGCTCCAAAGTTAAACAAGAATCCATTATACAATAGTGTCTTATGAGAACCATCGTCAACCACATAAACATCAAGTGTAACATTAAAGTGACCACGCAAATATCCCGCATCCTTTAAATGACGCCGTGTGAGAGGGATACGCTCCTTATAATCTTTATTAGCAGGAATTGTTCTTGACCATGTATGATAGAATAATTCTGTACCATCTAAAGTAGTTACTCTAGGGCGTATACTGAGTGTTATCGACTCATCATTATTGTTATTATATCGGAATTTTATATAACGAGTACCATAATCTCCACCATCCATCAAAATCAGAATAAGATTTATAGCGAAACTAGTTCTATGACATCCGAGAATAACATCATCAATCAAATCTCCATTCTTCAATGGTTCTTCTTTTTCATCAATCAAAACTACATCATTACTAGTTCCCATTGGAACAGACATCAGCATCAAAAGACAGATTATACCAATTGCCAAACCCTTCTTTACATAAGATTTTCTCATTTCATAACCTCCCGTATGATTTCCAATCAGTGTTATGATATATAAATTTTCGTTTTACACTGAAACGATGGATTGGATTGTTTTCGAAACAGTATTCCTTGCAATAGTAATTTTAGGAATAGTGATAGGATATTTAGCTTCATATAAAATAATCTAAGAAATAACCATGAATGTGAGAGAGAGTTGTACATCATTAATATAAAAACAAAAAGGTAACTAAATCAGACTATAATTATTGGATAGTTTTAATAAAAATTTTAGGAAACAAAATAACGATTATAATTTTAATGTAAAAAAATTTATAAGAGAATTGGATTTTACATCAATCAAACATAACAAATCATATTAGGTTGTAAAGTTATTTAAAACTCCTGTAAATGGATAATATAGTAATATATACTATAGGTAGTCAAATGCTTGATACCATTATTGGGGAGGCATCATCATGTCAAATAAAAAATGCTCATACGCAGATAATGATAAAATTCTAGAAGAAGAAAAACATGCAACCTCTTTTATAGAGAAATTGCAGCAAGCTTCAAATGAAATCGATTCCATTAAATATTTTTTTTCTAATGGTAAATAATATGATAGTGAATAGGAAAATTCTTGTTGTCGAGGATGAACTTGTTGTTGCAAAGAACATTGAGAACAGATTGGAGAGTTTGGGTTATGCTGTACCAGCCGTCTTTCACCACCCGAGACAGTCACCACCCGACTCCCGCCAATTCAACAGAGCATCTGTTTTCTCCATAAATTATTCAATATTTCATTATTCTTTTTAACGCTTCCACCTAACTTATCAACTAATGTTTTCATAAATTGCTTATCAGATTTACACTCAGAATGACCTTTCAAGATTTGCTTTGGATCTAAAACGCTATATTCTGCAATATTAATAGCAGTTTTAATTTTAATAACAACTTTTACAAAACAATACATTGCTAATCCTAAGAAACCAAAAATAATAATAAATATAGATAAAAAAAATCTATAATAAATCAAATCTTGAAAAGAAATTGTTGATAGAAAATAACTAGCAACCCCAAATAATGCAACAAAAATTGAGCCATTTAAAAAACTTATTTGATGAAATTTCCTATCATAAGATTTTATCGAATCTATGAGTATATCATGTGATCTTTTGGATTCTTCATATAAAATATTATTTATTTTATTTTTCCCCCTTTAAACAAAAAGAAATGATGTTTATTTTATTTAAATATAATCTATAATTAAATCCTACATAAAGATATACAAATAAATGCGCAAAACGTCATCCAAGATCTTCAAATTCAATAGTGATAAACAATTTACCGAAATACTTCGTAGTTATCAACAGTTCCCTTGCAAATGAGAGTAAGTCAATACAATCAATAAACATCAAACTTTGGTATTGCAGCAAGATATTCTCTTTTCAGCTCCTTTTCCTCGATATGGTCGTACAAGTCCATAACCTCAGCTCTTTTATCTCCCCGAAGTTCCTTT
>CAYGAC010000045.1:0-16169 GCA_964347865.1 uncultured Thermoplasmatales archaeon | reverse complement strand
GTGTAACTCCCACTTGGACTTATTTCAAAAAGGTACTCTGCAATCTTTTTTCTTACGTTACTTCTTCTTAGTGATCGAATTACAAGGGGTTTTAATATATTCGGAGAAGTAACTGTCCCATCTTCATCCTGCATCCCATCCACGTTGTTCCAATGATGAATGTTTTTTGCCATTAATAAATTAATCGGTTATTTTAACTTATTAAAAAATTAAAGTATAACATAAATTATTTTTCTTCTGAAAAAAGTGTTTTATATATACATAATTTCTAAGAATTTTCTTCTTTATTTATCTTTACTATTGATTTCCAAAAGGATAATATTTCTGTATTTAATTCAATCTTCCAAAGTAAAAAATCAATATCATCTTCAGATGATTCTTGATTAAATGTAGATATTTCCTTTTTATTTTTCCCCGTAATTCTACACCTCTTCCTCAATTTCCCATAATTCAATATTTGAATAATCCTCATCGTCAGCAAAATCGAATATTTTTATGAATTCTTTAAGAGATTTCACACATCTCCTCCTATACTAATTATGCTAAACTCTGTCAATGATAGTATATAAACTTACCCTGACAAAATATCAAAATGAAAATATATTCCTAAGTCGGATTAAAAAGTATATATATGTATACATTAAAATATACATATTTATGGCTTTGTCTCTAAAGTCTGTCGCTAAAGTCCAACCTGTACCCAAAGTCATATTTTTGCACCTAAAGTCTCAATTCTGCACTTAAAGTACATTATTTTTACGAGTTTGGGTGCAAAGCCGCCTTCTTCGGGTTTGTTGCTAAAGGCGATTTTGACCTAAAAATACCCGGTTTTTGTTAATTTTAGGGCAAAGCCCATATTTACTAAAATTTAAGTTATAGTACAAAATGGAATAAAAGTGGGATAAAAAAATTAATCTTTATTAAAATTTTTTATACATCCTGGATCGGGTGCTAAATAATTGCTCGTGTATCCATACGCACGAGCTCGGCATCCTCCACAGTAATATCTATAGTCGCATTCACTACAGTTCCCTTCTAATATATCTTTATTTCTTAATTCTTTAAGTATTGGATTTTTTGTCCATAGGTTTTCGAAATCAATTTCTTTTATATTTCCGATAGTTAACGGAAAAAAAACACATGGTTCAATATTCCCATTTGGTCTTATAGCACAATAAAACCTTCCACACCCACATCCACCGATAAATTCAGCAAGATTTACCAGTTTCTCAGAGAGAGATGGATTTGCAAAATGAGTTGGAACTATTTTTTCATTTTTACCAATCTCTGACTCCATTGCAACTCGAGCAAATTGTGGCGCCGTGGAAAGCACGTTTACCTTTCCACCATTTTTTAATTTTTCCCATAAAACATTTAGAACCTTCTCACGTTCAGGAGGTGTTAAATCATTTTCTGCAATAAATTCACCTCTACCAGTTGGAACAAAATTGTAGAGCATGAACCAATTTACATTAAGTTGTTCGCATAGATCTATTATCTTTGGTATTTCCTGATAATTATATTTCGTTGCAGTAGCGGCAATGTTTACAAAAAAACCTTCATTTACACAGTTTTTAATCCCTTGGATAGTTTTTTCAAACACTCCATTTATACCTCTAAACTTATCATGGGTTTCTGCGTTTGCACCATCAAGGCTAATCTGAATAAATTGAATGCCTGCCTCTTTCATCTCCCGCGCTTTTTCTTTTGTTATTAAGGTAGCATTAGTTGCAATAGCAACATATATTCCTTTATCCGAAGTATATTGTGTTAATTCAAAGATATCTTTTCGCACTAATGGTTCCCCACCAGAAAATGCGATAATTGGCACTGTAGCACGGTCAAGTTTGTCAATAACCTGTTTCGCTTCTTCAGTTGTTAATTCATTTTCGAGAGATTTTCCAGCACTTGCATAGCAATGTTTACACTTTAAATTACAAGCATAAGTAATGTCCCAGACAACAAGAAATGGAGCACCCGATATAAAGGGTCGTTGAACGCCAAAACGTGCTATTCCGGTAAGTACATTAGCAAGTCCTTTTCTCCAAGAGGGATGACTAAATTGTTCTTTTATTACAGTTGTATCTACGCCAAATGCTTTACTCCCAGTTTTTAAAATACTACGTATAGTTTTTTCAGCCAATCTACATTTCAAACATGCGCCGTTTCTAGTATTTGTATATAATTCTAAGGCAACTTCTATACTATTTTTTCCACAAATTTCACAAAATCCGAATCCAGAGAGAATCTTTCGAGTAATTGGATTACCAATAGTTGATTTTAATATCTGCATAGTTGTAGTCGTTTCCAAATGCCTCACCGCAATATTTTCTCAATAAATTGATAAAATCCAATTTTTATCTAGACATAAATTTGTAACAATTAATTCTTTAAAAATATATCCAAATCTGTTTATATCTTATTAATTATCAGATATTACAATATAAATACTACAATAGTAAAATAATTTGTTATGGGCTTAGCCGGATTTGAACCGGCGACCTCCGCCGTGTGAAGGCGACGTCATAACCACTAGACCATAAGCCCCTATATTAACAAATGAATAAAAAAATAATAATAAATGCTTTTCTAAATGATTTTTATTTAAATATTAAAGTATGATAAAAATGTTTATCAATTAAGACCTCTATATATAATTGGATAAAATATTGGGGGATCAATTTGGTTAAATGGAAATTATTTGATAGGAAAAAAGAACCACAACAACCAAAAATAAAAGAAATTGAAGTGGAACCAAGAGATGAAATAGTTACAAAACCAGATAACGAAATCATTGAAGAAAACAATGAAGAACAAGAAGAATTACCAATATTAGATTATGAGGAAACATTATATTCAAAAGATGTAAAACGAAAATTTCCAGAAAAAAAAGAAAAAATTGTTAGCAAACAGTGGAAAAGAACTAGTTGGGAAAGTGTAGATACAATCGAAGAAAATATTGATTCTTTAAATAAGCGAAAATTTTCTAGAATGATAAAAAGCGGGGCAGTAGAAAAAAAATTAGATAAAATTTTAGAAAAAAAACATAGAAAACCATCAAATGTAATCTATGTTGTTAGTAGACCTCAGCCAGGTCAATTAAAAGGAGACTGGGCAGTTAGAAGTCATGGAAAAATATACAGTCATCATAGAAAAAAAATTGTAGCAATAAAAGCAGCGAGACAGATTGCTAAAGAAAAAGAAGCTACAGTAATGATACAAAAAACTAATGGAACGTTTAGTAGAGGATTTAAACCTCGAACTAATTAAGGGGTTCTGGAAAATTGATTATGAATGATAACTGTTTTAAGAATCGGCCATAGAATAAATCGTGATAAACGAATAACAACCCATGTTGCATTAGTCGGAAGAGCATTTGGTGCAGATAAAATAATCATTACCACAAAAGATAAAAAAATCGAAGATAATATAAAATCAATTTGTAAAAAATTTGGAGGAGATTTTAAAATAGAAACTGGGATAGATCCTAAGAAAATAATAAATCAATGGAATGGTACGATAGTTCATCTCACAATGTATGGGGATGAGATGGAAAAATCAATTCCAAAAATAGATAAAGTCAGGGACATTCTCATTATTGTGGGGGCAGAAAAAGTATCTCCTTATTTTTTTGAGAAGGCTGATTTCAATATTTCGGTAGGAAATCAACCACATTCAGAAGTTGCAGCTTTGGCAATTTTTCTTGATCGATACTCCAATGGTAAATGGATAAAAAACCAATTTAATGGAAAAATAGAAATTATTCCATCAGATTTCAGAAAAAAAGTCAGAAAAAAAGTGAATGAATGAAATGTCAAATATTCCTAAACCTGCTAAATGTATTGAATTACTTAAGGAAAATGGTTGTTCTCGGGGAGTGATCAATCATTCCAAAGCAGTCAGAGACTTAGCTGTACAAATAGCAGAGAAATCAAGGGCAGATATTAAACTTGTTGAGGTTGGTGCACTTCTACACGATATTGGGAGATGTAATACTCATGGTGTAAAACATGGATTTGAGGGAGCGAAGATAGCAAAAAAAAATAATTTACCCGTATGTATTTTAAACATTATTGAGAGACATGTGGGTGCTGGTATTCCGAAGGATGAAGCAGTTAAATTAGGATTGCCCGCTAAAGATTATCTCCCGCAAACATTAGAAGAAAAAATAGTTGCTCATTCCGATAATCTTATAGAAAAAGGTAAAAAACAGATTATTGAAAAAGAAGTTGAAAAGGCTTTAAAAAAAGGACAAAAAAATATGCAGAGCGTCTTATTAAATTACATAATGAATTAAGTATCATATGCAAGATGAATCTAAACGACTTATAATTTTTAACCAAAAAGATAAATAAGTTTGTATTATTTACTGGAAGAAATCTTTACATGAAGGAGATATTTTATTTAATTATGCAGGGGTAGCCAAGCTTGGTCAACGGCGCAAGGTTGAGGGCCTTGTCCTGTAGAGGTCCGCGAGTTCAAATCTCGTCCCCTGCACTTTTTTACCGGTAAAATTTAAGTACTCATATCTGTTACAGTATTTTGAGAAAATGGTTGAAGGCGGTTTAATTAAAAAAGAGTATGATCATTCTCAGAAAAAGCTTTTTTACAAAGTTATCTAAAAATTAGGTAAAAAATCATTATTACTTATTATAAAAACTTGCAGTTATTATAGATTACATCGGGTTTATATGTCTTGTTAAAACTCTAAATTTTATAAATCATTTTTTCTCCTATCCAACAGGAATAATTCCAACAGACACTGTAGTAACCTATAAGTTAATCTATACGTTATTTATAAATGAGAATTGTATGCCACTGCCAGTAGTTAGAACAATTAGAGATGAAATTTTTTAGCAGTATGCTAAACTGATTTCAAAATCTTCTGGTTTTGGTATTAACCAGAGAACATTTCAAATGGATCGTTTTAAAGCTTTAAGGGATGGTATAATCAAGTGGTCAACGACAATTCGTGAATGGATTCGAGAACAGGAAAAACCTGATGTATGTATTTATTGCGGATTAATAGGAGATTTGACAGTAGAACACATATTACCTAGATCTTGTGGTGGTCCTGATATTCCTGATAATGCTATCAAGGTCTGTAAGAGTTGTAACTCGAGTAAAGGTAACATGAGACTTTACGAATGGATTGGAATTCCTAATAAGGATAAGGTTCCAAGGATTGCAGAGGGCAAATATCTGAAATTGTTATACGAAATGCATAATAAGTTAGAGACATTAAATATAGATAAAAACGAACTAGCAAACAGATTATGCACTATTTGTGATATGCCGGATATTTGTAAAGATGAAGGACATGAAGGAAAATTAACGGTTTATTGTCTTGAAGGATTATTCACTAGAAAATAATAGTGATTAGTAATCAAAAGACTAAGATTAGATAATAAAAGCAATAAAGAATCCTGTAGGATGAAGAGTTATTGGATTATACTTGGAAAAAATGTCTCAAATAGATTAATAATAAGTTTTTACAAACAAATATCACTTCGTAAAAATCTTCTTATAAAAAATAATAGCCTATAAGAAAATTTAGAATTTTTGGTTAATATCAATGAATCGTTTTGAAAAAGATATTTGGAAAAAAAGTGATATAGAGTAGAGTTAAATTATTTCCAAAATTTTATTTTCAATCTCAGTTAATTTTTTATTTTCTTGTTCTAAATCTAAGTCTGAAACATCAAAAAAATAAACTTGACTGTTTGATTTTTCTTTAAAGAAATTTTTTAATTCATCACTATATTTCTTAAAGTAAATTGGATTTGTATCCATTTCATAAAATCTACCTCGTTGAAAAATTCGTCTTTTCAACATTTTCAGGGATAAATCTATATAAATAACTGTATGGGGGATTCCAATCTGTTGGATAACGAAATCGTATACTGTTTTGAAGATTTTAAACTCGTCTTTATTTAGGTTCATTTGAGCGTATGCATAATCTTTTTCTATGCTAAAATCAGCAAGAATAAAGGATTCTCCTTGATAATTTTTAAAAGCCTCTTTTATTTGATTATAATGAACAAGAACAAAAGATATTTCTGTCTCTAAAACAGGTTTTGCATCTTTATCAAGGGTATAAAATTCCTCAAGAAACGGTACCATTTCATATTTCTCAAGAACTTTTCCTAAGTTCAGATTTTTTGAAAAATAATTTGTCAAAGCGGTTTTTCCTGCTCCAACGCCTCCTTCAAAGCTTATTATTTTTAGAATAATGTATTTCCTCCTATGATGACAAAGGCAATTATTATTAAAAATATAATTAATATTATAACTAATGTTTCTAATACCATATTTAAAATTTTTTGAGGAAATTTACAAGTATCATTAAAATCTTTAAATTTACATTCTTTTAATTTACATTTTGCTTTGGCTATAATATCGGCTATATCTCGGGAGACAAACATATATGCTCCGATTGCTATAATCAATGCTCCAACAGATAAACCAAAGCTAAGATAGACCCATGATGGAAGATTGAAATTATCTGAAGTTGTCATCATAGATAGAGCAGCTAATAATATTGCAACTACGGTGAAAGTAGCCAATATAAAAGTATCTATTTTTTTACTATAACTTTTAATATCACTTTCTATTTCTTCATAAAAACTTTTAACCTTGCCATCTATTTTTTCATCAATACCATCAACATCGTTACTCATTTTATCAAATGCTTTTTTAAATTCAAATAGGCCACTATTTAATTTTGCAGTTTGATATCGGGTACGTTTAGAATGGTCTAGAGGAGGATATGGTTTAGAGTTCTCATTAAAGGGTGTTGTTTTTATAAAATCCATAACTGCTAGACGGTCCTTCAATCTTAATTCTACTTCAATATTTGATAAATTATAGATTGGACAATTTAGATGACCGCTCCAACCAGGATCAACCTGCGGTCCACCAAGCCACAGTAAACCTTTATACGCATTATCAACCGTAATATTCCAACGAGCTACTAGAAATCTAGGTAAATTTAACCATTCATACGTTTTAATAATAGCAACTTCAAAGGGTGGTATTTTTATTTCATTTTTACCAGGTTTATCTTCTAATTCTGTTGTTTCCCCTTTAAAAGTAAATTCATCTCCAACCCTTATATAATAACCAGCTGGTTTTAAATTCTCTGGTTCAAATGGGTCAATTAAGTCATTTTCATCCACAAAGAATTCAATCTCATCACTTAAAAGTATTCCATGTGTTCCAAGTGGATCAGATTCTAAAGCTCGAGGTAACAACTCCCGTTTTTCTTCTTTAGTCTCCTCTTTTTTTATTGGAATAGATTTTTCTGGTTTTTCTTCTTTTTCTTTTGGTTTATTTTTCAAAAATTTCAATCCCCTTATTTATTGTTCGGTCGATAATTTCTTCATCCATTGGACCTGTTCCAATAAAATCAATCTTAACATTAAGTTCTGTTTCCAACCAAGAGATAAAATCTTTGGTTTTTTGTGTTAGCTCATCAAAATTTGTCACTTGAAAATTTCTGTATTCCAAATAATCTGTACCCATCAACGCAAGGTGAGTTGGTCTATTAGCAGACACGGCTTTTTTTACAATTTCTAAATCAAATCTTGCAACCCTCCGTAATTGTTTAGTTACAGAAGTTAATTCTTTAATTTCATGAGTATAACCACTTTCCTTTTGAATTGTTTTCCAATTAATTTCTTTTGGTAGTGGCCCTGAATTCCCGCCAACTCTAATAGGAAATGTTCGAATAACCATTATTATATCATTTACAATTAAGGGACTTATTCCAACTTCGCTCAAAAAAGCTGGTGCTGTTGTATCCCGACTAGTTGTATAAGGATAATAGGGACTATGATAAACTGATAAACCAAATCCTTGGGTACCTTCAATCAAAATAGTTTTTCCCTCATTATAGTAATGATTTAATTCTTCGGAAACATCGCAAATAAATGGTTGTAACCTAGGAATATCTTTAGCTAATTTCGCCTCACGTATTGCTCTCATCGAAACCGTAAAACCAGTTCCACTACAAGTTGAACCAATTCGCTCTTAAAGGCCACTCTGTGATTCTTTTTCCATATATTCCCTTTTGACAATCGCTGCATTTCTATCAATACCTATTCTTTGTTCATCAATTTCGAAATATTTGATTTCTTTTAAGAGAACATCAATATTAATTAGACAACCAGCAGATAAAAAGAGTTTAACTTTTTCATTTGCAACGCCAGCGGGTATTTGCCTAAGTATCTCTTGTTTACCATTAATGGTCACTGTATGTCCTGAATTAGGTCCTCCACATCTAACGACAGCATCAACATTATATCTTTTTGAGAGAAAGGCTGTAATTTTTCCTTTTCCCTCTGACCCAAATTGACCACCTATAACTATCTTGACGGGCAAACTCTCACTTTATTTAACAACGAGTTGGTTTTCTTAAATTTTGGGATTATTAAATAGCCTTCATCAAAATTTCCTATTGGTTCATAACTGTCTGCTAAATAAAACAATCCTACTAACGATGATGTCAATGCATCTAATTCATCGTGTACTATTTTTTCCTTTTGAAAAATATTCCCTTCCAGACCTAATTCTTTCAATCCAGTTTTTAATTCTTTTAAGTTAATTTTTTTTCTTGAAATTTGCATTATATCCTGAGCTGCCCCAGGATAACTCTCTATGACATCAAATCCTTTCTCTTGAAAAAATTTTGCAAGTTTAATCCCCCTTAATGTAAGAGCTCTCATACTTTTAATCAAACAGGGGTAAACATTTATGCCTCTCCCTTTTAGAATTCGTTCACACTCTCTAATGATACCAAATTTTCTACATTCACAGTCATCCCTTGTGCAATCCCTCCCACTAGGCAAACTTAAAGGAGAGTCTATCGATATTATTTCAGGATTGGATTCCAAAGTTCTTGATTTAATCTTATCATCTGTATCTAACAATTCAGTATGAACCTGCTTACCCTTAAGTAGACAAAAACCAGAAAGTCTTTTTTCTGAACCAGTCAAGTCAATACCTACACTAATAGGTCTTAGTTTTTTTCTTTTAATAGTAGCAATTACATCATCCAGATTAATATACATTCTTGAAATGTTTTCCCTGTTGATTTCCAATTTCGATTCATTATTAATAAAAATCCTTAACAGTTTATCTTGAGTTTCTTTAATCGTAACATTCCATTTCTTTGGTCTATAATCAATCGAGGGAGTTGGATAAATAGAATGGAAGTCATTGCGATAAAGGACTTTATCATGGAATAATGTTTTTTGTTGTGTATTACCCAATTTATCGTTGAACTGTTTGAATTTATCCTCGTAATAAATTTCTAGAAGTAATTTTAGATTAAATACATCGGTGATATTATACAAAATAAGGCTCTTCAGAGACTCGTTATTTCCCCTAAGAAATCTATTCCATAGTATTACGGCTTCCCTGCCAGTAAAATCTTTGATTTCCTCTGAACGGGAAAGTCCAACTTTTTTTTCAATATTTTTAAGTGAACCTTTTATACCTATTTCCCGAAGGAGGAATCTCAAATCAAGGTGCACTTGAGGAATAGTTATATTATTAAATTGTTTTATTAAAAATGGAATATCGAACATTTTTCCATTGAATGTTACTATTACTTTGAAATTTTTCTTATCTGGTACTTACCATCGATATTTAAAATGCCAATCCTCTGTCCAAGTAGTTTCTGTAATTTTTTTACAGATATTGCGTAGAGAGAAATTTTTATTGTCTTCTTCATGGTAAAAATAAGCTTGTGTTCGTTCTCTTCTGTTTCAATGGCAGAAAGAACTCCAATGATTTCACAATTATTCTTCATTCCCCTCTCCTCTTAAATATTAGTTTAAATATATCTAACAGCTTGGGATCGACTGATATTGGTTTGTTTACAGAATATTCTATGGTTGACTTTCGTCAATGTCTCATTGGTACTCAAATCTGTGTCTTTCATAATTTGATCGTAAAAGTTATAAATTTACTAATATATACATGTTAATACAAACATACGTGTATAAAATGAATCGGAAATTAAGTGAAAAGTATGTAGTAAGTAAACAACCATATAGGGGGATCCTATATCTACTATGGAAACATGGAAACCTAAAATTTAAACATTTTAACTATATTCTTTCTGAAAATCATGGCTATGTTATCTTTAATAATCGTGGAAAAACAACGAAGATAGGAATGGAGCTATTAACATTCTTCAGCGATGGAAAAAGAGATTATCATGAATTGCATAGACAAGTAATGAAGAAGGTAGAGCACAAAATCAAAAAGAAAACTCCAGATGTATATGATGGATTCTATATGCCAAAGATATCTGGTAAAGCCCCACGAAATCAACTAAATATGAAATTAAATCGTTTTCTAAAGATGGACCCTCCACTAATTATTAAAGATGAAAAGACCAAGACATACTCATTAACAAATCGCGGTTTGATCCTAATTCAAAGGGAACTTCTTCATTGGATGATAGATATGACACCCGATGAAAATATTCCTGAGATACTTGAATATGCAAAAATTGGACAGAGAACAATATCATAATTCGAATAGTTATACGGCTTTGCCATAACTTTCTCGAAAATTACCTAGTGTACCAATCGGCTCTTTAACTTTCGATGCGACGTCACATAGACGCTTGTATCCCAACAAATATATTTTTTGTAAAATTTGTAACAAAAACACTACATACTTTTAAGATGAGAAGAAATTAAAAGCGAGATGGATGACCTAGCTGAGCTAACTATTTTCTAAGGAGAGAAGATTTTAAAAGTGAGATGGTTAGCTTCTTACTTAATACTCTATATGTTTGGTAGGAAATAAAAAAAAGAATAGTTGGACAATACTATTTTTACCTTATAGCACCTAATAACCAAATTATTGCTCCAAGCGAAATGTATACAGCAAAACAAAATTGTGTGAATGGAATTAATGCAGTTAAAGAATATGCACCTACTGCACCGATTGAAGATACTACATAAGATTCTGTTCAATATAATGATTGCTAACGCCATATTGAGTTTGCTTATAAGTAGAAAAAAATTGCCTATGGGCGGGCTTTCATGGGCATCTTTTATATATCGATGTTGCAAAATTCTATTAATATCTTTTCATTTACGTTTTGTGGGGAATATCTTATGACTTATAGAGGAGGACTTTGAAAAGGAGGAAGTATATGCTTGAAAGTTATATGATAGTAAAAGCTGTGCAGTGGTTAGTTAAAGAAGATATCTTTGGGAAGATGAAGAAAGGAGAAACTCCGCTTACGGCGTCTTCAGCACGAGCAATGTTGGACGACTATATAAGCCGCATTGATAACAAGATAAATAAAGTGATAGAAAAATTAGATGAACAACGCCTTGGACAACTTCTTAGTGGACTGTCCCAGTTGAGAGACTCGGTAAGAACTTCATTAGGGCGGCACATTTTGACAAATGCGCTCGATAACTTTCACAAAATCATCTCCATTCCACCTCATGGTCGGACTGGAGGATTTAAAAATGGAGAACTTCGTAGCTTGGCATTTTTGGGGATTGCTGCTATCCATCAATTATTGAATGATGAGACGGACTTGATCGCTGAGAAAATCGTTATGGCTGTGGAAGCTGATCCTGTTACTGCAGAGCAATTTATTGACAAGAGAATTTGTATGGCAATTCTTCGCCGTATTTTGCCGGGCCAGTTTTTTCAATTATCTGGCTCGATGATGAGTCAGGAAATCCTTTTTCCAACCAACTGCATGTATTTTGTCGCCCCTGGTCCTGGTCTTCGCACGCCTAGAGGTCATTCCTTAAATGCACACTTTTGGGTGCGACAGGAAATCGCACCAATAACTGGCTTTCCACTCTATCGCGTTGGTCTAACACGGTACTCTGCTCAGTACCTAACGGCGTTTATAATTGTTAAGGATTTTATTCCCTTGCCAAAGCTGGATTCAAAAGTACGACAGATGAAAAAATATGGTAAGTTAGAGGTTGCGTTAGGGGAAAAAGTACCGTTTTATGCTCCATTGAGTGGTAGAGTGGTATCCATTAGAGACGATTTAAGATGGTGGGAGGATAGATTTGAGATATTGACACAGGATCCATATGGTGAAGGTTGGTTGTTTGTAATTAGTCCCAATGGTATTACGAACCGAGAGCGGCTTAATAGGGAGTTAGCCAATCTCATCAATGCCAACGCCTATCGCAACTTTATCTCTACTGATGGAAACCCTAGAATGGTGAATGTGAACTCCATAACGTACACTACCAAGGGTGGTAGAAATAAAGATAAGGATCTTGTCATCCGAATTGCTCTCGTAGATCACTTTGGCAATCCTGTTTCAGATGCCACTATTGAAATTGATGTATCTCTTGTTGGAGAAAAGGATTGGTATAAATTCAAGGGCACCACTGGTTCAGATGGAACAGTGATATTTATATTCGATAACGCTCCCTCTGGTTGTTACTTCACGACAGTTTCCAGTGTTAAAGTGGATAACCTTTCTTTCTGCAAGGATGCTACTCCAAGGAATAAGTTCTATAAGTAATGTTAATAATAAAAAGCTCGATAGTAAAAACATTGTACCAATCTATTAATAAAGAATTGAGTCGTATAGTAACATGGTGAGATGGTTGAATAAAAAAACAATAAAGATACTGGCAATGATCCTTATAATTGGACTATCTGTTCCGGTGATAGTCGCTGGAACGAGCAGTCAAGATCATATCATGGCGCTGTTTTCACAAAGTATGGCAACCTCGGATGTTAAAAAAGCCCGTAATATGTTGTTTGCTGAAGATGTTGCTGCGGAATTAGAAGAAATAAAGGGAGTTCCTGAGGAAGATTTCACTATACAAGGAAAATGGGGAATCTACGATAATAACATGGAGGGAATATTCAAGGGGTTTGAAGAGGAAAATAAGATTTATGGAAAAACAATGTATAACAACAAAAAAGTATATTTCTACCTGCAAATGAACACCTATCTTCGTACCTTCACCGGTGTGGTCATCTACAACGACAACTTCCATTCAATCAGTGGAAATTACATAATGAAAAATGAACGGTTCATTGCTCTCTGGACATGTGAAAGCATCGATGGATGGTTTACTGGAGAATCCCTCTAATATGTTCATAAAAAGAAATGACGGAACGGCAATTTATACATCTAAAAAAAGGGGGATTCTTTCCCATTTTTTTACAATTGATACATAGTCCCCTAAAAAATAGGTTTCTTAATCAACTAAAATACCCAGCTAAGCTAACTATTTTTTAAGGAGAGAAGGAATTAAAAGCCGGATGGTTAGCTTTTTAATATAAAAGGTGTGTTTTTTTTTAGGTTATTCCCCCTATTTGCATGCTTGGGTCTCCAAAGAGTGCAAGTTGCTGGACCATTTTGACATCGATCATGTTACTTTGTCCAAAGGTATTGATGTATGATGTGATGGCTTGTTCGTGCATATCACCCAGGATTTCATGTCCTTCCTGTCCATATTGCAGAAAGAGTTCTGGGAATATCCAACACCCTGTATCCGGTACAAATGCTTCATCGAACTCCCCTGGACCTAATCCGGTACAACCGATGGTTGCTATAGCCCCGCGTTTCGGGAGTTTTGTAATCCACCAGCTCCAACATTCCGGATTTGGATAACCATATACCCATGTTTTTTTGGTATTACCACGATCTGTTATAGAACGCAGGAGGGTATTGTTGAATTGGCTGTTGTGACATCCCATGACCATGACAACTGGGGGTTTGTTTATATTTCTAAGTCTGTTCATGGGAAATAGTGGCAGATTTAAACTTATTTGTTGCAAACCGATGCGGGCTGAACGTCCGAATCCTCCTGGCATTCCTGGTAAGTTTACAATCATCGTGGTAGGGCTTGCATGTCCAAAGAAGAATGCAAAACCATAGCCTTTGCTGATCGTTGAGATGACGTCTTTTTGACCGGTAAAGTTACCATTTGATGCCCAGAGCATATGTTTTTCAAACGCTTGGGGCATATAGTAGAAGGCACCAGCGCGACCACCGCCCATTTCTCTGTTTCCAGTGGTCCATTCGCAGTCGAAATAGACTCGGGTGGTATTACGCTGATCGGTGAAGATGATGTCATCGGTTTGGTTGGTGATCCAGAATTTTACGTCAGTGTAAAATCCGTAGGGTTGCGGGTCGTAGGATTTACCGCGGATATGCATGACTCCATCAATGTAGGTAACGGTTGCCCAGTATATGCCCATGTAGGCTTGTGGTGGGGTGAAATTGATATCGGTGTTTCCTAAGATGTCTCCTTTGCTTGGTGAGGTGATTTCAGCAATGGATGGCATGGGGTAGGTGGTAATTCTGAGATGGTCATCTTCAGAGAAGGTGATGTTTGAGGGTTGAGAATGATCGATTGTGACGGTGACATTGTCAATGGGTCCCCATTCGTTGGATATGAGACTTTTTGATTGTGCATATATGGTGTATTCTCCGTTGGGAAGTGTGTTTGCGTCCCAGATGATGTTCAGGTCGGTTTGATCCTGCAATCCATCTCCAGCAATGGCGACAATTCTGTTAAACCAGCTGGGATCCGCCATGGTGCTCTCATAGGTTATGATTTTATCTACGACTGATTTGACTTCGAATTTGTTTCTGCAGGGGAATCGACCGAGCATGATATCCGGGTAAAGATCGATTTCATCATCTGGATACCCTGGACAGTTACGTGCAGCGATGACGTCGTCATCATTTGAGTTCCAATCATCAAAGACGCCGCCTTCTTTATAGAGATCAGCGTAGTAGAGATCACAGAGAAATCCCGGATCATAGATTGATTCGTTTTCAAAGATATCGTAGAGGTTAGAGTACCGTACGGGTACATACCATCCCTTGGTTCCCTGGTTTGGGTCATCCCGGGGTGGTGCATAGATTTGTGACTTGAGTCCACCGATCAAAAGGAAATAGGTGGTGTTGTAGGTTTCACGTGCTTCTTTAATGAAGAATTTGATTTGTTCAGGCGCATCAACACCGGGGTATTCTTGGAGGATTGATTCAGTGGTTTTGATAAGGGTGTTGATACCATGATTATTTTTATGGTTTACAAGTGGTTGGACAGCTGAAACAAATTTCTCAGCGGTAATGATCACAAGATCATAGATTGTGGATTCTGGGAATATCGTGGTCTTTGGTGGTGTATAGGTGATTGTGATATTTGCTGCGGTGAGTGATATGAGTTGTTTTTTGAACGGATTGTAACGGGTCGGGTAGATGTTGAGTGAAACAAAGGTAACCGGCCGGTTTCGATTATTAAGTCCACAGCCGATGCTTGTGGTATACCAAGAATCTGGATAAAGTTGGTTTGTAGTGTAGAGCTGCTTATCTTTTGTTGTTGTTCTTTTTTGTGGTGAACCAATAATGTTTGGTGGTGATGCTGGAAGTATTTCATGAGTAATGGTTTGCTTTGTTACCGATTGAGGTGTAAGGATGATTTGGATGTTTTTTGCGCCGAAGGGGAATTCATACTGGTGGGTGATAACAGGTATTACTGGTTTTCCGGGTATTTTCAGGGTATGATACGCTGTTGGATAAGTTAAGATGAGATATCGGTTATTGACAGGTTGTATAGTGGGTGTTGAAAAGGTGATGGTACTTTGTATATTGTGGTGTGTGTCAGCGGTTTGATGCAGTGCTATGGTGCTGAAACTACCCAATAAGAATATACTTATAATGATGAGTGGCGTGAGTTTTTTCATAATTATATTTTCCCCCATACAGCTTTTGTTTATGTAGAATTATATGTATTACTATTATAAAATATCTCTGTATGATTATTTTTATTAGGATTTTGTTAAGTCCGTCTCATCCATTACAAATCCTTGACATCTGGTGGAATGTCCTTACTCAGCAACATAGCTGATGCTTCATCATCCATGCATTCCTCGTGGACACCCATCTCGATCTCCTCTGGAGTCTCCAGAGGTCTACCACATACCCGGCACATAAACTCTGCCATGACCTACATCCCATACTCTGTATCTGTATAGCCTCTTCTTTTTTAAAAATCCTTGAGTGTCTTCTGCCAATCATCAGGCAACACAATATGTCGTTCAACCTCCTGCCATTCCAGACCATAATCAGACAACAACTTCTTCACCAAATCTGGGACTCGGGGAGCGCATAATATCCCACGGACATTTGCCTT
>CAYGAC010000044.1:0-196246 GCA_964347865.1 uncultured Thermoplasmatales archaeon | reverse complement strand
GAGATTTAGATGAATTTTCGACACATAATGGTGATTGGACGATAACACATAATATTGGTGCATCTGGTTTTAAAGGTGTGAAGATATTTATTAATAGAACTCATTTTTTCATAGGCTTTTCTAGACATGTGAAAATATATCTATGATAAACACTAAAATACAGGTTATATTTTGGAAAATTTCTTAACCAGAGATCATCCCGACCTAAACGCTCTCTCCTTATAATTATAGACTTTTGAGCCAGAATCTCGACTTTAGATTCAAAACGGACTTTAGAGACAAAGCCGAAGAAGCCGGTTTTGCACAATAAACCATGCTAATGGTTGTTTTACATTTTTTATTTTTTCAATAAGACGAAAACAGCGATAAAGTGAGCTATAATACCTATGCCCCAACCAAATGTCGTTGTAATAGGCCAAGCAAAACCTTCGCCTCCGGTTATGTACCACCACTGGGCAAAAATACCTATATTCACAATAATGTAAATGATAAAATGTATGTAAAAGCCCCTTCTTTCTTTAACAATTTCTTTATCTGTTGCCATAAATTTATGATTTTTTATGCCTATAAAAAAGTTACTAATAATCTTTTCTCCTTATAATTATGGACTTTAGAGTCAGAATCTTGACTTTAGAGTCAAAAAGGATTTTAGCAACAAAGCCGTTTTTCGTAACATTAACTATTTATTATTATCTAAGATTTTAAAAAATGGTGAGAAAAAATGAAAAAACAATTAGCAATAATCGGAATAATTGTTTTGTTTATCTGTGTTGGGTTAAGTGGATGTATGGAAGAACAAAAGGAGGATTTGGAAGGTGTCAGTTTTCAACTCACTACTGACCCTCTTCGTGACGAAGATCATTTTTTAATCGAGGACTCACATGGTGTATATTGGTGTGTATGGTGTTCTAACCGGTCTGGTAATGGTGATATTTGGTACTCAAATTCTTTAAACATGGAGAACTGGTCTGAACCTGCTCAGTTAACTACTAATTTATATGATGACTGGTACCCTTCATTAATCCAAGATTCTAACAATGAATACTGGATCGCCTGGATGTCATGGAGAAAATACAACTATGATATTTGGTGTTCCAATTCTAAAGATGGAACAAATTGGTCTGAACCTATCCAGGTTACTAGAAATAGCTCTACTGATTGGGCTCCTCATTTAATACAAGATTCTTCAGACATCTACTGGATTGTATTTTCATCTGAAAGGTCAGGAAACAAAGAAATATGGTACGTCATTTCTCCGGATGGAAAAAACTGGTCTAACCCTATCCAGTTTACAACTGAAATTTCAGAAGATGATTGTCCGTCTTTAGTTCAGGATTCAGAAGGCACTTATTGGATTTTATGGCATTCCAATAAGCAGGGGAAATGTGATATATACTATTCAAATTCAACTGATAAAATTACTTGGTCTACTCCTACATTATTGACAGATCAGAAATCTACCGACATGTTTCCTTTCATTATTCAAGATTCCGATGATAAATACTGGATTATATGGACTTCAGATAGATCTGATATTCAGGGTGATATATGGTACTGCACTTCTGAAAATGGTCACATTTGGTCCACACCCACACGGTTTACCACAGCAACATCAAAGGACTACACCTCAAAAATAATAGAAGACTCCCATGGCATCATGTGGATCACATGGGTCTCCGATAGATCAGGTAATCTGGATATTTGGTATTCCAAAATAAAATAAAAAACTACATATAAGAATAGTAGTATAACTCGTTTTTCAACATCTTTTTGACTTTACGGGAAAAATCTACTTTACAGGCAAAGCCGAAGAAGTGGGCTTTTTATAATTATTTTAAGGAATTAGAAAAGAAAAAAAGAGAGGATTTGGCGTAGGTTTATAGTTTTAGTATATATCTCAGTATCGGGAATATATGCGGGTGATTTTCTAGGAATCTTAGAAATAATGTGTTTATATTGACAGGTTTTGATTTATCTACATAGGTTCTGAAACACCAATCCCATTGACCACCAAGATCTGAATCACCTGCAGGATACGGGTCACCATTTGCACCACACCAGGCATATTCTCCTCCGAGATCGTATTTAAGACGAATTTTATATGTATCCCCGGGTACTAATTCAATATCATCAATATCAAATACCACCCAATCACATACATCTGGAATATCAGTTGCTTGCTTACTAAGTGATACAAGTATACCACCCGATGAGTCTTCAATGTACATAAAGAGATCTGGAGAACCTTCGTATCCTTGTTTTATTTTAACTTCAACATGTAATAGCTTTTTTCCAACAGGTACAAACTCTTGCCATGCGTCCTGAAACCATTTACATTCATCAGATCGTTCTTGTACTTGGTCATAAACACCAACCACCGTTTCAGGTTGAGTTTTATTATTTGTAATTCCTACTGCAGGAAGTGCAGTTGCAATCAACAGCATACAAACAAATATTCCAATTATTTTCTTCATTTTATACCTCCCGATATAAAAATATCTGGTATAAGGTATATTATTTTTATTTAAATATATTTCCCAATTTTTTTATTGCAACATATGTAACAATATAATTCCATTAAGAACTTACAGAATTGGGCTTTGCACAATAATTCTTGCTAAAGAATTAAAAAAAAGAGGGGTGGATTATGCTAGAACTAGTGTTACAATAGAAATTTAATGAAAGGTATCTCTAACATTCGTTTTAACATTGGATACTGAGAGATAAAATATTCAGACTCAGGTTCATCTAGTGCTTTAATCCATTCTGTTACATGGTTAGATAATGATTTTACTGCCTTACTTGGATTAACTTGTTTATCTTCAATTACAGTTGATGTTGATTCAAGTTCTTGTTTCACTATCTGTTCTTTATCCCGTATGTTTCCGGATAATGTTTTAAATTCTTTTATTTCACCCTTACTACTACATATTCCATTATCAGAAACCGCCCTTACCCAATATGTTGTATCAGAATTAAGCCCTTCAACTTCAATATCAAATGCACCTGGGACAGTTAAATTAATTGAATCTGTTATTTCATCAAGATTATTAGGATTATCATCTCCATATTCAAACCAAACATCACATTCATCTGGACCACCTAATGAAAATAATTCACCACGGTACGTTGCTGAGTTTGCTGTAACACCATTTGGCAAATAAGTTTCAACAATGGGCATTCCTGGGGTGACTTGAAAGATAAATATACTATCCCAAGTATCTGCATCATTTAATGCAACAGCTCGATAATGATATGTTTGACAACTTGTAAGTCCGGTTATTTCATAATTAAAATCACCTGTAGAGTTCATTGTCTCATGAGGTGTTTCCATATTTAGATTATCCGGATCTGTACCATATCTAAAGAATACTTCACATGTTGTCGCTCCACCCATATGGGTTAATTCACCTTCAAGAACCGCTGAATCAATTCCAATATCAGAAATAGTTTTAATAATAACTCTTGGACCACCCGGAATAAACGTGCGATCAAGTCCTACTCTTATTGTACTTCCTTGATCTCTCTTCTCTCCAACTGCTCTATAGTGATATTCAGTATGACGATCTAGTTCATAAATATCGACAGAGAAAAAGTTAAGTGAGTCATAATTATCTGCCTCAACTCGATAGTTATAATTTTCCCAGTCATCATGTCTTTCTGTATCATATACAAAATATCCATCCCAATTATGAAAATTTTCACCCAATACTAAAAATCCCCAAAGTCTTACACCAGTTCCTTCAGTGTTTATGTGATCCCAATGTTTAGTTTGTATTGCATTAGGTGCTATGCAACCAGAGAGAGCTGTAATTAATATCAGCATAGGTACAATTGATATTATCATTAATTTTATATTTTTCATTTTATTATCCGCCTCCTTTAAAATCTTATCACTTACATAGAAGATTTAATTTATAATATTTTTCGAAGTTCTCACGTGAATTGTCGATGTTTGTAAGGTAATTCTGATTCTTGTTATTTAAATAGCGTTATTGGGAGAAGAATCAGAGCTTAATAAAATATTTTCGACTTTTTATTAATAAATATTACTTTAGGGCAGAATTACAACTTTAGAGCCACTTTAGCGACAGATTTTAGGTGCAAAAAATGGACTTTAGGCGAAGAGAGGTTACCTCTATATATAAGAACTACAAAAAGAAGAGATATTTTTGCTATTTAACTTATTATCTCAGAATTGAGCTTTATGTCAAAATTTTATGAATAGGAGATATTAATGGCTGTGGTTTTTTCATTTTGACATTTTTACAGTATAAATTTATATAGAATCAATGAAAAATAAATAGATATAGTAGGGTGAGAGGAACATGAAAAAGTTGATAACATACTTGTTAGTCTTTATTCTAATTTCAACGACGTTTACAATTATATTTTCTAGTACCACTGCAATTAATTTAATAGATGGTAATAGTGTGATTTATACTTTTAGACCGACAGGAGATATTGTTCTTGAATGGGGTCCTGGCTCTGGGAGAGGCTATACAGAAGTGGATGATGAAATCCCTGATGAAACGAAAACCTATATCAGTACATCTTTTAACGGAAGAAAAGATTTGTACTTTATTACTCCATTAGCAATATCAGAGATTAAAAACATTACAGTGTACGGAAGATTTATTACAGATTTTATAGGTTCAAGATTTAGCGTACTAATATATGAAAAGTCAACCTTCTCTATTGAATATTCTGCACCGATTCAGCTAAGCGGGAAAGGTAAATGGGAGACAATATCACATACCTGGGAAACAAATCCTTTTACCGGAACGGTTTGGAATAATAGTGATGTTGCAGATTTGGGAATAGGGATCCTTGCAGACTATTGCGATCAGGGTAGTGCTGTATTCTGCACTCAAGTTTATGCCGAAGTTGCATGTAGCAACTTTGATCCACCTGATCAAAACGATAGCGATAATGATACAGGAGATGATGGGGGGGATAATCCAACTCCTGAAACTCCTCCCGATGAGGAGAACCCTAACAATTTTATAGAAAAAATCGAAGAAATGGATTTACATAAAGGATTGAAGAAGAGTTTAATGTCTAAATTAAAAAATGCAGTTAAATCCTTAGATAAAAACCGACTTAATGCTGCGAAGAATAAAATTGATGCCTTTATTAATCACGTTAGAGCACAAAATGGGAAGAAACTTAACTATCAGAAAGAGATTATATTAATCGACATTAGTAAACAAATAATTGAACACATCAAAGCAGAGAATAACAAATACCAAAGTTGTATAAATCCTTTAAGCAAGCTTAAGCATGGATTAATAAAAGTTTAAACCAATATGTTATCGACTTTGTGCATTAATTTATGCAGATGGTTATTTTGCATAATAACTTAATCTCCTTGAGATATTAAAACAAAAGGCTCGAATAATAAAACGTAGGTAGGTTCGATACTTTTCGGACAATGCTCAACACCTTTTGGAATCATCGCCATTTGTCCTTTTGATAGAATTATATCTGGTTGATTCTTTAATTGGATAACGAGGTTACCCTTTAAGATATAAAAAAGTTCATCCTGATTATTATGTTTATGCCAATGAAATTCCCCATACAAATATGAAATCCTCACAACTTGATCATTTACCCTTACGACATCAATTGGTGAACAATGTTTGCCACGTATTTCATCCATTTTTTTCTTTAAACTAATAACAGGCATCATAATTATCAAATATAGGAATTTTTTATTTGTTAAATAGTTACTGTTCTAGAAAAGACATCGATATTAAGACCAAGATTAAAAGTTTAGATTCAAAGCTGGAGATGGATATGCACAAAAATCAATCACCAGAATAAATTTTCTTGATTATGTTATGTATCACTTGCGATTTAATCTCATGATTATTCGTAAGCTATCAATAATGTAAGAATTAAAACAACGGTAATTTTCTTTTTCAAGTTATTCCCCCTTTCCATATGTCTATCAAGGTTATTATATATAAATACTACTCCAAAGCAAAGATTATTCTTGTTAAAAACATTATTTATTAAACATAATTTAACAACTTAAAATTTACAACCAACAATTTAAGAATATAACAGATAATAGCATTTATATATCATATAAACTATTTATTCTTAATACAATATTTAGGGAGGAAAAATTATGTGCGTACATTCGTATAAAAAAAACCTAATTTTCGTAATAATTTTTTTACTCATTGGAACTAGTATTACTAATACAGCATTAAGTACTGATCCATTTTGTAGTAATTCTAAAAGCACAATTGAAAAATCAAATACCGAACTTCGAGATATAATGCTGACTGGTTATTGGAATCCAACTGGTCAAATGATTGCTCCATTTAGTAACAATACATATTTAAATCCCGGTGGTTGGAAGGGCGCCAATTGGGAAGGTTGGGGTTATAATATCTATTCTTTTTTTCCCAAACCTGGAACCTATAATGGTACGTTTGAGGTCGATTACCAAGACACCTGGGAAGACTTTTGGAATATCACTGAGGAAATTAAACCGATTGCAATAATAAGTTTTGGTGCTGGTGCGGGACCTTGGGAAATTGAGTATAATGCAAGAAATTTAAACAGTTGGGCACCTGATAACAATCCACCCTATCAGCCTACACCCTGTCCACCAGATCATACAAAACCCGCAGGGTATGTCCGTCATTCTACCCTTCCTGTCCAATCGATTGCAGATGAAGTTAACAATCAAACAACTGTTACCGCGTGGGTTGATTGGACGGGAAATCCTGGTGCGTATCTGTGTGAATATATGGCATATCTAGGGATGTGGTACCAAGATATTCATAACGATACAAGCGAACCATATTATTGTTTAGCTTCAGGATTTATACATGTGAGTTCTGGAATACACCTTAAAAATGCTATGGAGGCAACCAATGTCACAATTCGGGAAGTGATAAAATATCTCTTGAGTTTTAATTATCCCCCTGAAGAACCAAGCATCGACGGTCCTATATCTGGAGATGTTGGAATAGGTTACAACTATATTTTCTCTGCAATTGATCCCGATGGAGATAATGTATCCTTTTACATTGAGTGGAGAGACGGTAATATTGAAGACTGGATAGGTCCGTTTGAATCTGGTGAGTACGTAACAATTAATCATACTTGGTTGGAAAAAGGATCATATACAATAAGAGTGAAAGCTAAGGATAAATATGGTTTTGAGGGACCTTGGGGAACACTAGAAATTATTATTGGAGCAATTATTGAAATTGGTGAAATAGCCGGTGGATTATTCAAGATTAATGCTTTCATAAAAAATCTGGGAGGAGTCGATGCATCCAATGTAAAATGGAGTATTCTCCTAACTGGCGGTTTAATTCTATTTGGAAAAGAAACCACTGGGACAGTTGATATTCCATTTGGAGAAAATACAACTGTAAAGTCAAATCTAATTGTTGGTTTTGGACCAACCTCAGTAACTGTTACCACAAATCACACTGGAACTTCAAATACAAAAAAACGAGAAGGTTTTCTAATCTTGTTTTTAATATATCTTAATCCTGGGGGAATCATTTAAAACTAAAAATTAAAAAACTAGTACATATACAAAATTTTTACGAAAATTTATATATTATATAAAAATCCGACAACTATTAAAACACGAAAAAAATAAAAGAGAAGATTTTATGTAAAAGAACAGTGAAAGTATAATTTTTCCTCTATTTACTAAAATCTTTTTGGTTTATGATTTTGATAACATTCCCTACAATATACAGGTCTGCTACCATCTGGTTTGAATGGAACTTCAGTTTCTGTTCCACAATCTGCACAAGTTACTTTGTGCATTTCTCTTGGTGGACGATTAAATCTCGGTCCTCTATTTTCCCTATACATATTCTATTTCCTTGTTTTTTAGGCCATTTAGATTTTCCAATTAGCCTTCAAAGCGCTTATATAATTACATCTTTATAATGATATGCATTTGCATATTTTATACAAGCTTTAATCAAAGAATTACTTTTTAGTAAATTTTAACTAATCTTAGTATGATAGAGTAAACTATGGATTATTTGATAATGTGTATTGGAAATATAGATGGAGGGGATGATGCAATAGGGCACTATATTGCAAATAAATTACAATCTTACAAACACATCACAATCATTAATTGTGGTACTGTACCTGAGAATTATACATCAAGTATAAAAAAATACAATCCAAAACGACTAATTATTATTGATGCAGTAGAAATGGATCTAGAACCTGGGGAAATACGGATTGTTCCAAAAGAAAAAATTGGAAGGATGCATATTAGTACTCATGGTATTCCCATATCCGTTTTAATGGATTATCTTGAAAAATATGTAGAAAGCATATTTTTTATTGGAATACAACCAAAAACTATATCTGGTAAAATTACAAACCAAGTTAAAAAAAGCGGAAATAAGCTAGTTGAATTAATTAAAAATCAAAATCTGAAGAAATTAAAAACACTTTGAATTATTAATAGGGATATTGTTTTCCTAATACTTCTGTTGAGGTTAGTGCAGCAATTGCACCTTCAGCACATGCAGTAATGATTTGTCGGAGACCACCTGTAATATCACCTGCTGCATACACACCTTTAATATTTGTTCTCTGTTGCTTATCAATAATTACAAATCCTTTTTCATCAACTTTTACACCTAATTTCTTGGCAAGAACATTTTGTGGTTTTTCTCCAATTGAAACAAAGACACCATCAACAACAAAGTTGTATTTTTTATCGTTCTTTAAATCATGCAAATAGAGATAATTAATCTTTTGACCACCATGTATAGATTCTACATGAGTATTATACATGATTTTTACTTGTTTGGAGATAGCTTCATCTTCAATAGCTTTCTCTGCACGTAATTGATCTCGTCTATGAATGAGATAAACATCTTTACAGCCAATTTGCTTTAAAAATATAGCTTCGATAACAGCAGTGTTCCCTCCACCTATAACAGCAACACTTTTTCCTTTGAAAAATTGCCCATCACAGGTTGCACAATAGGAAACTCCTTTCCCCTGTAATTCTTGTTCTCCAGGGATACCAAGTTTTCGATATTCTGTCCCCATACAAAGAATTATAGCTTTCGTTGTGTACGAATTATTTGTAGTTTCAATTGTAAATTGCCCATCCTTCTTTATATTCGTTACTTCCTCAAGAAAACGAATATCGGCATATTTGCTAGCATGTTTTTGCATTTTATCCATGAGGTCTGAACCAGATATAGACTCAAAACCAGCATAGTTTTCAATTTTTGGGGAGACTAGTGCTAGACCTCCACCACTAATTTTATCAAACGCTACCGCTTTTATCCCTGATCTACCAGCATAAATACTCGCTGAATAACCAGCGGGACCAGCACCAATAATTGCTAATTCGTAGTCCATAATTTCCAAAACGTTTATCTGATATTTATTTTTTATATTTGATTTCAGATAAGATCTTCTTCAGAATTCTATATGCTTCTTCAGGAGAATTTATACCTAAAAGGATTTTTTCAAAAGGACAAAGATCATCTCCACTCTTGTTTTTAATATATGGAATCATTTCATCTGTTTGAACCGGGATTCCCGCCCTTATCAATACAGCAATAGCAGTCTTTGTTGCCTGTAATGAGTAAACACCGCTCACCCTAGAATACACACAGAGTAGAGCCGATGCTTTTCCAAGTATTTTATCACCGATTATAGAACCTTTTATGTTCTGTTTTAATTCTTCAATTGCCTCTAAAATAGGTCTTATCCCATCTCCTTTTTTTTGAGTTAATACAGTATCATTTTTTACAACCACTATTGAACAACCTGTTGATAACAATATTTCTCGAGCTATATTCATATCATCGATAATTTCTTCGCTTACGATAATTAACCACCTCTCAAGTCACATGTTTTGAAAAATGGTTTTATTTCTTCTAATGTTGTTATTAAATCTTCCCTAGAATAAGGTACAACGTTATCAAGTTTTGCTGATAATAATGGTATATCACTTTTAAATTGCTGAAGGTAAAATCGTTTCGATCCTTTCAACCATTTTGCTATTTCGAGCAAATCTTCTTTTTTTAGCAATCCAGGAACAAATGTTGTTCTAAATTCATAATCAGGTGCATTATTTTGAATAATTTCAATTGATTGTTTAATATCTTTAAGATTTACAGTAACTCCTGCTAATTTATTGTATTTATTTTGTGGAGCCTTTATATCCATGGAGATATAATCAACAAGATTTTTGTCTATAATTTCTTTCAATTTCTCAGGAAATGTGCCGTTTGTATCAATTTTTATTAGATATTTTAGTTTTTTAACCTTCAAAATAAAATCTATAATGTCTTCTTGTAACAGTGGTTCTCCGCCAGTAATAACAAGTCCTTCTAACAATTCCTTTCTTTTTTTTAAGAAAGATAGAATTTCTTCCTCAGGAATTGGTTTCACGTTACCAAGTACGATATTTTTGTTATAGCAGAAGGGACATTGAAAATTACAACCTATAGTCCAAATTATTGCACTAATATAATCAGGATAGTCTAGTAGTGAAGTTTTTTGAAATCCTCCTATCTTCATTTTGCAACCATAATTTTTTGCATTGTATCAAATGTTCTACGATCTGCAAATTCTCGTTGTTTACCCCTATTCCATTGATTAACGGGACGCAAGTATCCAACAACACGAGAATATACTTCACATTCCGTTGTTTTTTTCTGCGCTTTACATGTTGGACAATGGCTATGTTCACCAGCAATATATCCATGCTCAGGACAAACGCTGAATGTTGGAGTAATTGTATAATAGGGTAAGGAATAGTGTTCTGCAACTGTTCTTATTAGTTTTTTTGTAGCAGTTGGTGAAGGTTCTTCTTCTCCCAAGAAGATATGCAATACTGTACCACCGGTATATTTAGATTGTAAAGAATCTTGCAAATTAAGTGCTTCAAAAATATCAGAGGTATATCCGACTGGTAGTTGAGTAGAATTGGTATAATACGGATCTACATCCCTCCCCTCATTGTTTGAATATACCTCTTTATTATAGGTTTTAATATCAGGATATTTTGCCTGATCAATCCTAGCTAAACGGTAGCTCGCTCCTTCTGCTGGAGTTGCTTCTAAATTAAAAATATTCCCAGTTTCTTCTTGAAAATCCGCTATTCTTTTCCTCATATAATCAAGGACTTTTTCTGCAAATTTTTTCCCTTCTTTTTCACCTATACTCTTATTCATGAAATTAAGTATTGCATCGTTCATACCAATCAGACCTATTGTTGAGAAATGGTTCTTCCAGTATTCGCCAAAAGTCTTCTTCACATCTGAAAGATAAAACCGTGAATAGGGGTGTAGACCACTATATGTTAAATTTTCAATAACTTCTCGCTTTATTTCAAGACTTTGTTTAGCCAGATTCATTAGTTGGTCAAGTTTATTAAAAAAATCATTTTCATCTTTAGCTAAATAACCAATTCGTGGCATGTTTATTGTAACAACACCAACAGATCCAGTTTTTGGATTGGCACCAAATAGACCTCCTCCTCGTTTCCGAAGCTCTCTATTATCCAAACGAAGTCGACAGCACATCGAACGAGCGTCATCTGGTTTCATATCACTGTTAATAAAGTTTGAAAAATACGGTATGCCATATTTAGCAGTCATATCCCAAAGAGAATCTAGACCACCATTGTTCCATTTAAAATCTTTGGTGATGTTGTAGGTTGGTATTGGAAAAGTAAAAGGTCTTCCCTTAGCATCCCCCTCATACATAATTTCTGCAAATGCGTTGTTAATCATGTTCACCTCATCAACAAAATCACTAAAATTATCGTCTACCAATTGCCCACCAATAATAGCTGGTTCATCTACCATATAACCTGGTGTTGTCAGATCCATGGTAATATTTGTAAATGGGCTTTGAAAACCAACTCTCGTAGGAACATTCATATTAAATAGAAATTTTTGCATCTCCTGCTTTACATCTGCATATTTAAGGTTATCAATTCTTATAAATGGAGCTAAAAGCGTATCAAAATTTGATAAAGCTTGAGCTCCTGCCGCCTCCCCCTGAAGCGTGTATAAGTAATTTACAATCTGCATCAAAGCTGTGCTAAAATGTTTTGCAGGTTTACTTTCAATTTTACCGGACACTCCTTTGAAACCGAGGAGAAGAATATCTTTAAGATCCCACCCAACACAGTATGCACCTAGAGTTCCAAGATCATGTATATGGAATGACCCATTTGTATGCGATTCTCCAATTTCAGGTGGAAATATCTTATTAAGCCAATAATGGGACACAATATTCTCAGTTGCATAAACGTTTAGTCCTTGTAAAGAATAACTCATGTTGCTATTTTCTTTAACTTTCCAATCCATCATACTAAGATAATCATCAACTACATCGATATCTTTGAGTAGCCCCGCTACTTCTCGCATGTCCTGATGTTGTTTTCGATAAAGAATATACGCCTTTGCAGTCCTTGCATGTCCTTCTTCGATAAGCACTTTTTCGACAATATCCTGTACCTGTTCTACTGTTGGAATTTCACCACGTTTGAGCTCCTTTTCAAGAAATTCTAAAACTTTATCTGTGAGCTCTGCTGCTTTTTTGTGGTCCTTTCCACCTACTGCTTGTGCCGCCTTCCAAATAGCATTTGTTATTTTTATCGGGTTGAAATCAACAACTTTTCCATCTCTTTTTCTAATTTTCCGTATCATAATTACATCTCTCCTCCTAAGATATTCTTTCATCTGTTAGAGTTTTTAATTCCTTTTCAAAGGAAGAAACGTCAGTAAATGATCTATAAACAGAAGCAAACCGAATATACGCAACTTGATCAATTTTTTTCAGAAGTTCCATAACAAATTCACCAATAATAGAACTCTCAATTTCTTCTCTTCCACATCGTCGTATCTTTTCTTCTATTGAATCAAGCATTCCTTCAATTTCCTCATGTCCAATTGGACGTTTTTCCAATGCTTTCATTATACCTTTTTTAATTTTATTTCTATCAAATTTTTCTCTTCGCCCATCTTTTTTAATGATGTACACTGGTGTCATTTCAATATATTCATATGTTGTAAATCGTCTGCTACATTTTGCGCACTCTCTTCTTCTACGAATCGTATAAGTTCCAGTATCACGGGAGTCGGTGACTTTTGATTCGGTATGGTTACAATATGGGCACTTCATTCTAATCACAATAGATACAATATATTGTATATAAAAATTTTTTTCCTACATTATATAGTATGTAAGAAGTTGTTTATATAGTTTTTGATTATTTGAGATTTTTATACGATTTTTCGACTTAAAAACCTTAATTTAATAATAAAATACATCAAAATTAAATAAAGATATACTATTTTACCAAATAATGAAAATTGTATATGGACCTGTCGCATCGTGGAGATTAGGCAGGTCACTTGGGATTGACCTTATTTGTACTCAAAAAAAAATCTGTTCATTTGACTGTATTTATTGTCAATTAGAAAAAACAGAAAAAATTACTTCTAAAAAAGATATTTTTGTTTCTACAGAAGATGTAAAGAAAGAGGTAAAAAGAGCACTTAGAAAAATAACACCAGATGTTATTACTTTCTCTGGTATGGGGGAACCAACCCTAGCAAATAATATGTATGAAATAATTGATTTTATACGTGAAATTACAAATATACCTCTAGCCATACTAACAAATTCATCCCTTTTTTATGATAGAATTGTACGAAAAACGCTTTGTAATTTAGATATTATTGTTGCAAAACTTGATGCACCTAATCAAGATCTTTTCCAAAAAATTAACAATCCTGCCAATGAAATAACTTTTGAAAAAACACTTAAAGGAATTAAAGAACTTAAAAGAAATTTTCATGGAAAATTTGCACTTCAAATCATGTTTATGAAAGAAAATAAAGGTTATGTACATGAACTTGCACGCTTAGCAAAAATGATTCAACCAGATGAAGTACAAATAAATACTCCACTTCGACTATGTGATATACAACCATTATCTAAAAAAGAGTTAGATAAAATTGAAAATACTTTTACAGGATTAAATACCCTCTCTGTCTATCATAGTCCAAAACCTATGGTAAAACCGTTAGACATGATGGAACTTATAAAAAGAAAAAGAATGGAGCCATAGACACTATGAAAAAAATATCAGTTGATTTAAAAATTATTGGAGTCGTTCACTCACTATATAAAACAATTTCAGATGCCCCAATCCGGGGTAAAAATGAAATTTCAGAGATAAAATTAGATAGAGACTATCTTGAAGGTCTGCAGGATATTGAAGGTTTTACCCATCTACACATCCTGTATTGGCTACATAAATCATCAGATTTTTCTTTATTAGTTAAAACTCCCAGGGACACTATTCCACACAGTGTTTTTTCAACAAGACCGCCTCATAGACCAAATCCTATAGGACATGCTGTGGTGGAACTTGTTGAACGGAAAAATAACAAAATAATAGTAAAAGGTTTGGATGCTATAGAAGGAACACCTATTATTGATATAAAACCATATGTTAAAAGTTTAGATGTAAAAGATGATGCTTCTTCAGGGTGGTTGAAAAAAGGAATTTAAAGAGACACTAATTTCGCATTATTTACTGCTTGCTTTACGAGTTGCTTTATATCAATTTTTTGTTCTTCTAATAGAATCCTCTCAAGTTTTGCTCTAGTAGAGGGTTTTTTTGGTACAGCTGCACAACTAAAAGATGTAGAAATTGAGAGCTTATAGGTACCGATATCTTTTGCTATCTTGATTATATCTTCTTTATCAAATCCAATCAAAGGTCTTAATATTGACATATCTGTTGCTTGTTCTACGACACGAAGATTTTGAAGAGTTTGTGATGCAACTTGACCTAAAGAATCTCCCATGATTATTGCTAATGAGTTATATTTTTCAGCAATTTTTTCAGCATAACGAACTAACATGCGTTTACAAAAAATACAAGTAAATTTATTCGTACAATTTATGGTATAGGAAGAAAGTGTTTTTCCATGAGGTATAATAAATACTTTAATCCTTGCGGGAATTTTTTTCTTTAAATGTTTGGCAATAATAATAAAATTATCTACCTCTTTTTTATCAGTAAATGGTGTATTGTCACCATGAACAAGGATCATTTCCTCAACTTTTTTAGAAAGAAGATAGGTTGCAACAGGAGAATCTATTCCACTTGACACTAAAGAAACAAATTTCATTTCGTCTCATCTTTAATATAATCAAGGTACTCTTTAAGCCCTCCAATAATCGGTAGAACAATAATATCAGGTAAATCATAAGGATGAAGTTCTCGTATCTTTTGTATCGTTTTGTGTAAATTTTCATCAGTTGTTTTTGCTATTAAAACACATTCATTATCTTCTTCAATTTTTCCTTGCCATCTATAAATTGATTCTATCCTAGGTAAAATATTAACACATGCAACTAGTTTTTCTTTAACTAAAGAATGTGCGATTTTCTTAGCATCCTTAATATTTCCTATTGTAGAATAAATTACACTTGCCATCTTTTCAACCTTAAAATTAAAATCAGTTTTAAGATTTTGCATTGATATTATATTGCTTCATTCCTAGATTAGTAACAACATTTTTTATTTTTTTATAAGAACCATAAAAAAGGTGGCTTTTACATAAACAATCACTACAGCCAAAATTAGGAACAATTGATAATTCTTTCATCAATGTTTTTGCAATAAAACATTCTTCTCTGTTCTCACTTGGTTTGTAAAAAACATTTATTATATTTACTTTATCCAATAGATAATCAATTTGCCAATGCTGCATCTTCTTATTTTTTCTAAGATGTCGTTGTATTCTTTGATTTAATCCATTTAGAGCCGAGCCAACATATACATAAAAACCTTTTTTAAAATCTAAATTTCTTAGATTTCCAATTTGCATACCTGTAGAATTTTTCAGTTCTAATAATAAAATATAGCTTCCTTTCATACATTAATTCATGATAAAAGGGAATACTATTTGTTATTTGAATAATTTATTATAAGTTAGACTTATTTTCATTAATAAATGAGCAATCACAATTATAATGTTATAGATTTTAAAACTCTAGAAGAAGTAAAAAAGGAGATTCAAAAGATAGGGAGTGATCCGAAAAGTATTGAAATCATGGCACCTAAAGCGATTTCTAAAGCAATTAAGTTAGAAAACGTTATTCTTCAAGATGCTATTATTATCAAACAAGACATGCTTTCTATTGGAGGAGAAGTGGCTATTCCAAAGGATGCATTTGATTTAAAAGAAAAGCGGGCTGATATTCTAATTATGGGTACAATTAAACAATTACATGAACTTGTTTGAAAACTGAGTAGACATTACACAAGAATACAAAATATTGCAAATGAATTAAAAGTAATATTAAATGAGATAATGTTAGGAAGCCCAAAAAAACATTAACTATTATTTTATACTGATTTAGAGTGTCTATGGATAATGCAATTTGCCCTATTGATTTTAGGTATGGAAGAAATGAAATAAAGGATATTTTCAGCAAAAAAAGTAAACTTCAATATTTACTGGATGTGGAAGCTGCGTTAGCAAGAGCACATGCAGAAGTTGGTAATATTCCAAAAGCAGCAGCAGATGAAATTTCAAAAAAAGCATCTGCTAAATATGTGACAGTTGAACGAGTAAATGAAATTGAAAAAGAGACTAGACATGACATAATGGCACTAACAAAAGCACTTACTGAAGTTTGCAATAAGGAGGCAGGGAAATATGTTCATCTTGGTGCCACAAGCTATGATATAGTAGATACAGCTAATGCGTTACAATTTGCAGAAGCAACAGATTATATTAAACGAGAGCTAAAAAATCTTAGAATTTGTTTGGTAAACCTAGCTAAAGAACACAAAAAAACAATAATGCACGGTAGAACCCATGGGCAATATTCGATTCCAATTACTTTTGGTTTAAAAATGGCTGTGTATGCTATGGAGGTTGAAAGACATCTTGAACGTATGCACGAATGCAAATCACGCATTTTAGTTGGCAAAATGTCAGGTGCAGTAGGCACTGGTGCGGCTATGGGGAAACATGTTCTAAAAATTCAAGAGTTGGTTATGCGAGACTTAAAACTTGGAATTGAAGAAGGAGCCACACAAATTGTAGGAAGGGATAGATACATAGAACTTCTATCAACTCTCTCAAATATAGCTTCAAGTATTGAAAAATTTGCAACTGAGATTAGAAATCTCCAGAGAAGCGAGATTGGAGAAGTAGCAGAGGCGTTTGAATCTAAAAAACAGGTCGGTTCTTCAACAATGCCTCATAAAAGAAATCCTGTTGTGTGTGAACAAATTTGTGGACTAGCTAGAGTTATCCGAAGTTGTATAATTCCTGCTTATGAAAACGCAATTCAATGGCATGAACGGGATCTATGTAATTCATCTTCTGAGCGTTTTATTTTACCTCATTCATTAATACTGACTGACTGGATTATTTATCAAATGAATATTGTATTTAAAAATATCAAAGTTTTTCCAGACCGTATGATTAAAAACATTGAAAAATCAAAAGTATTACCTATGGCTGAAGCTGTAATGACAAAATTAGTACAGAAAGGAATGGGCCGTGGAGATGCACATGAACTTGTAAGAAAATGTGCGATTAAAGCATCTGATTTAGATAAGAATTTGATAGATTTATTACTTGAAAAGAAAATTGTAACTAATTTACTTAGTAAAGAAGAATTGAAAAAAGTTTTAGATCCAAGAAATTATTTAGGCGCATCAGATAAGATCATAGATAACATTGTAAAAAAATTGACTAGGTAAATAGTCGATGAAAATAACATTTCCGATCAGATTCTCAATGTATTATAAGTTTTTTGATATCATTTGTTTTGCAGTCAGTTTAGAAATATAGATTACATCGAAATAACCATAAATACCAATTTGTATTCTAATTTTGAAATGAATAAGCTACAGATATTAACAAATAATATTGAGGAAATTGTAACATACGAAGAACTTGTAAATATTATCAATAAAAAAAATCCTAAAGCATATATTGGATTTGAACCATCGGGCTCCGTTCATATAGGCTGGAAAATTTGCACAAATAAAATCAAGGACTTTCTTAAATGTGGATTTGATTTTACTGTACTTCTTGCTGATTGGCATGCATATATTAACGATAAATTAGGGGGAGATATTGAAAAAATTAAACTTTGTGGGAGGTATATGGAGGATTGTTTTGTATCAATGGGAGTTGATAGAGAGAAAGTTAAATTTGTGTATGCCAGTGATTATATAAACGATCCTACTTATTGGGAAACCGTCCTTAAAACAGCTAAATCTATGTCTGTAGCACGTGTTAAACGTGCAATGGATATTATGGGTAGGGATGCAGAAGAAGGAGAAAAGGATTTATCAAAACTCTTTTATCCAGCAATGCAAGTTTCTGATATCTTTTATCTTGATCTTGATGTTGCATATGGAGGAATGGATCAACGTCGGGCACACATGTTAGCAAGAGAAATTTCTAAAAAAATCTCCCGTAAAACACCTGTTGCTATTCATACACCGTTATTAACTGGTTTGCAAGCAGGTGGACGCATGGACCCAATTGAAGCAAAGATGAGTAAAAGTAAACCTGATGCAATGCTCTCGATTCATGATAATCCTGCTGTTGTAAAAAAGAAGATAAGCAAAGCATTCTGCCCTGAAAAACAGGTTGAAGGAAATCCTGTGTTAGAGATATGTAAGTTAGTCATTTTTCCAGAATTAAAAGATGAAGTCTTTTTAATTAAACGACCAGAAAGGTTTGGTGGAAACTTAGAATTTAATACGTATAAGAATCTAGAGAAATCATATATTGATGGTCTTCATCCTATTGATTTGAAAAACGCTACAGCAGAACATTTAAATAAGATACTTGAACCTGTTCATAGGTACTTTGAAAAACATCCAGATAATTATAATAAAATGAAAAAATTAGGAATCTTATCCACCTAGTAATAATTTCATTTGTTGGAATTCATTTCAGTTTTTTAATAATAGAAATTTTACAATTATGGCAAACACCCTGTGCTACTTCATCCATTGAATTTAATTGACCTCCACATGCCCAACAACTAAAGTTTTCAGATTGTATATTTTTCTTCATTGTAACTCTGCAATTTACACAGATCCCATCTTTAATTTCATCAATTGTAGTTAATTGTCTTCCGCATCTCTCACAAAATAAAATTTTATCGTCCACCTTAGCTTTTAAAAAATTCGTAATATTTGTTTCTTTAAAAATATATCTTTATCTTAATAAATGCTCTTAACAAAAAATAATTATTAATTTTTAAAATCATACTTTAAATCAATATAATACTGGAAAATAAACACATAAAAAGAATAAAAGGATAATTGTATTATCGACATCGTTGAAATGAATATTAAAAAATTTCTACCTATAATTGGTATTGTCATTTTAATCTATATTTTATCGACTATAGACATTGCGAAAATTCTAAATATATTTTTTAGTATCAACATAATGTATGCCATTTTATCGTTCTTTGCAATCATTCCAGTTCTTTTACTCGTTAATTATGAATGGCAATTAATTCTTAAAAAACATAAAATCTGTGTCACCTACACCTATTCGCTAAAAAATATACTTATCGGATATTTTTATGGATTTATTACACCTGGAGGATTAGGTGGATATACTCGAGCTATTTATCTTAAGGATGAAAGTAAAGAACCCATCCAAAAATGTTTTGCCAATCTTGTTATATTTTCTACCATCGATTATCTTACATTATTGTCCCTTGGGATATTGGGAGGTCTTCTTCTTAGTAGTATATTCCCTAATTTATTCCCTATATTTCTTTTGATATTTATTTTTGTAATAAGCTTATTGATATTCTTTATTCGAAAGGATATGGGAAAATTATTTTTTAAAAAATTACTACAAACTAAACTACTTACTTCTTACAAAGATAAATGGTATGCACACCTAGATAGTTTATATAAGGACATTCCAACACTTAAAGATCTAATTTTCCCAATTTTAATCTCCCTTTTAGGATGGATACTTTTGTTTTCTGCACTGTATCTTATCTCAACCTTATTCTCTGTAGATATCCCTTATCATTACTTTATTTTAATTATTGCCATTTCTAACGTCATTGCCCTATTTCCAATAACTGTTCATGGTTTAGGTACAAGAGAGGCAGCAATAATAGGATTATTTTCCATATTTAATGTTCCACAAGAAAACGCTCTTGGATTTTCGTTTTTTTGGTTCGTTACATTCTGGTTAACTCCAAGTATAATTGGTTCTTTTGTTACTATAAATGAATCAAGAAAAAATCCTATATCCCCAGACAAAAAAGGAGATTTTGTAATTGATAAGGTCCTGGCAAAACAATTTACGAAATACATGGAAAAATATACTAAATTATATTTTACTCTTGCAAAGAAGACACAAATAAATATTCCAAAATCAGTTAAAAAACCAATTATTGTTGACCTTGGAACAGGACCTGGTCTACTCTCTCTAGAATTAAATAAATTAATTCCAGATGCCCATATAGTGGGAATAGATCCATCTATTCATATGCTTTCAATTGCAAATAAAAAATTTTTAGATAAAGGATGCAAACATTGCAACCTTATGATGGCAAAAATCGAGAATATCCCTATAAATAACAACTTTGCAGATGCAATAGTAAGTAGACTCAGTCTATCCTCCTGGGAAAAACCAAAAAAAGGTTTTTCTGAAATTTTCCGAATTTTAAAACCTGACGGATTATTAGTTTTAGAAGCACTTAATAAAGATTTTCCAAAATGGAAACTCAATTTAATCAAATTACATATGAAACTTAACAAAGCAGGAAAAACCGTTACCAAATATCATATCAATTATTATAAAAATGCTTTCTCAATCAAGCAAGTTGAACAATTTTTAAGTGAAACCGGTTTTGACATAATTAAAAAAGAAGGTAAAAAATCGGATTGGAAATTTTTAATAATTGCAAAAAGAACAAAAAGATATAAATAGTTATAAAAATCAATTTAATAATATAAATTAATTTAAAAGGAAATCCCTATGAAGTATATTGTAAAATATATTTTGTCAATCATTACAATTCTTTTATTAGTTATACTAAGTACAATACCTACATCTGCATTAACAGATAACGATATCCAAGAAACAAAAAATGAAACACAAAAAGAACTTTATTTATTGCGTGGAGAACATCATGTGTATCTAAATGCATTAGACGATGTAAATGAATTTAACTTACGATTTGTTTTCCCTCCCGATTATCAATACCAAGTACCAGTTCTATTAGAAATATACAATGATACCACAGCAGATATCCTACACTATCAGATAGAAGATGATACGAACAAACCAAATAAAATTATCAATTTTAGCCTTGGGCCAATGGATAAAAATGAAAGCTTTTTCCTACATTTCTCATGTTGGGTACTCGTAAAAAACCATGAGTTTGAGGATTTGCCAACCTATGTTTCATTCCCGAAGAAATGTAATCTTCCTAAAGAGACAAAAACCTGGCTTTTCTCAACAGATGTCGTTCAAGTAAATAATATACTAATCAAACGAAAAGCATGGCAATTGCATGGTTTTAGTAATAATCTTATTCGTTTTGCAAAAAGAGTTGCACCATTTATCAAATTACATAGATATCCATTGTTTCTAATTCAACTCAGTATACCCATTTTCTTCTCCCAAGATGCTTTTACAACTCTTCTTATAAATGGAGAAAATGTCGGTCGTTCACATTTAGCTTGTGCGTTATTTAGAGGGTACAATGTTCCAGCTAGAGTACTACTTGCTCATAATGATCAAGGTTTCTGGACTCAGATGCACTATATGGTTGAGTACTATTGTCCAGGATATGGTTGGGTATTAATCGATTCAACAGCGGGAAAAACTCCATATGCAACAAAAAGACAAATCATAAACAGAGTCTGCTATCCTGAGGATGAAAATGATACGAAAAATGATTATATCTTCTTTTTTATGAAAGGAGAAGAAAGATGGCTTTGGATAGATAACGAAAACATCCATCCTTACTATAAAGATTGTAAAGAGGGAAGTAAATCAAAAATGTTTTATGAAGGTGAAGTAGAAACCGATGCATTTACTGTAGACTATGCTTTTTTCTTGACGCAAATGGTATTTCACCTCTATGAACAATATCTGGGAAAGAATCTAACTGGTGAGAATCTTGGCCATTATCAAAACGCAACAATATTTCATAATAAAGCAGTATCTGCATTTCAAAATTCAAATATTCAAGCATATATAGATAATATGAATATTGCTTATGATGAGTATCTAAAAATTATTCTTTGAAATAATTAGGCTTTTTTAGTTTATTTAAAACATAACTTTATTATTGATTTCGAGTTATTATCAATATATTATGAATGGTACGAAAAATAAAATTTCAAAGAAAACTACCAAGCAAATGCAAAAATCAACTATTCGATTATTGAGCATTTCATTTATGAGCTTTATAATTTTTTCAATCGGTTTGTTGCCGGTTGCATTATTGATATTTGTTGTTTTTAAGTTTGTTACATTTAATACATTATTTTATTATATCTTATTACCGTTCTTATTCATATTTTCATTATGGTTTTCACTTGTTTCAGAGATTCTTATAAGTGGTGCTATTATTAAATTATTTAACATAAAATATTCAGAAGGGCAGTATGAGTATTCTCCTAAGAATAAAACAGCTTTTAAATGGATTTTTCTTTGTCAGCTTTATACTCCAATCAGAAAATTAATAGAAATCGTTCCTATGGGATATCTAAAAATAATTTATTTGAAGTTATTAGGAATGAAAATTGGTCAAAACACTCTAGTGGGTGGCGTTATAAAAGATCCATGTGTAACAGAAATCGGGGACGATGTTACTATAGGAGAATATGCGATTTTATATGCTCATATTCATAACAATGAAGAAAAATCAATAACAATAAAAAAAGTTAAGATAGGAAACAGGTGCATAGTTGGGGCAGGGTCTATTATTATGCCTGGTGTAGTAATGGAAGATAATGCAATTCTTGCTGCTGGGGGAGTAGTAACTAAAAATCGTGTTTTAAAGAAAAATAAAGTATATGGTGGAAATCCCGCAAAAGAGATAGTAATAACAAAGAAAATTAAAAAATAGTATTTGGTAAGTAAGTATGGTAGAAAAAATAAAACTCTCTCAAGGAGCAGGCGGAGAGTTAATGGATAAATTGATAAAAGATAAAATTTTAAAATATTTTATAACAGAAAGCGGTGCAGAAGTCACTCTCTCGATGTTAGATGATGCTGCAGTAATTGACGACATTGTTTTTTCCACCGATTCTCATACCGTTCATCCAATTATATTTCCAGGTGGGGATATTGGATCACTTGCTGTTTCAGGAACAATAAATGATATTTCTGTAATGGGAGCACGACCACTTGCACTTTCTACCGGATTTATAATTGAAGAAGGCTTTTCTATAGAAACATTTGAAAAAATTGTAAAAAGTATGGGTCAATGCTCAATTGCCGCAGACGTTCCCATTATTACCGGAGATACCAAGGTTGTTGAGAAAGGTGCAATACAAGAATTTATGATTAATACAAGTGGGATAGGTAAAAGAAGTAAATTATTTGATCACAATATTGAGGAAGTAAAAAAATATAGACCTTTCAATCATAGATGGCTTCTTGATTCAAATTTAGAAAAGGGAGATAAAATTATTCTATCTGGAAATATAGGTGAGCATGGTATTGCCTTACTTTCTTTTCGCGAAGGATATGGATTTGAAACTAAGATAAAATCAGATGTTGCACCAATAAATAAACTCATAGAAAAAGCATTTTCCCAGGGGGGCGTTATATCTGCAAAAGATCCTACTAGAGGAGGACTAGCAAATACTGTAAATGAATTTAGTGATAAATCACATATTGGGATTATACTTGATGAAGAATGTATTCCTATACCAGATGGTGTACATTCGGCTTGTAATATGCTTGGAATAGACCCTCTAGAAATTGGAAATGAAGGAAAGGTTGTTGTTGGGGTTGTTAAAGAAAAAGCAGAAGACATTCTCTCTGCATTAAATAAACATCCACTTGGTAAGAATGCAGCGATAATAGGGGAATGTACAGACAAAATTAGAGGTGTTGTTTTGCAAACAATTGTGGGCGGAAAAAGAATTTTACATAAACCTATCGGTGACCCCGTACCACGGATTTGTTAAAAATCAAAATCCGGAAATTTTTAATACTCCTTTGAATTACCTCCCTAACGGATAACTATAGCGGGGTAGAGTTTTTATGGCAAAAGGACTTACAAAGGCTTTTAAAAAGGCATTATGGGTTTATCACTGCAATTCTGGATCATGCAATGGTTGTGATATTGAAATCATTGCAGCTCTATGTCCTCGATATGATGTTGAACGTTTTGGTATTAGACTTGTAGGTTCACCTCGTCATGCAGATGTATTACTGGTTACAGGACCAGTAACCCGTCAGATGGAAGATAAAGTGAAGCGAATATATGAACAAATGGCTGATCCAAAAGCAGTTATTTGTGTTGGAAACTGTGGTAATACTGGTGATGTATTCTATGAGTCCTATAATCTTACTGGTCCAATTGATAATATCATTCCGGTAGATATTTATGTGATTGGATGTCCACCAAGACCTGAAAATATAATAAATGCTGTTGCTAAGGCATGGGTTAAACTTGAAACATTGGAGGCGAAAAAATGAACAAAACTAAAAAACTGACTCCAGAAGATCTTGTTAAAAACTTCAAAGATACATTTAAAACTAAAATCAAAAGTGCCAAAATAAAAAAGAAGGCTTTTGCATCTAAGAAAAAAGAAGCAATAAACATATGGATGAAGATTGATAAAGATTCATTCAAAGATGTAGTGAAGCATCTTGTTAAAATTCAATATCCACATCTAGCCATTGCATCAGGAAATGATTTGGGTAAAGTAATTGAGCTCATCTATCATTTTACAATATATTATGATGATCCTCTTGGTGAGATAACATTAAACATCTCTGTGGACCTACCTAAATCAAACCCAATAATTGAATCATTATGTGATATTATCCCAGGTGCTCTTATTACTGAGCGGGAAAAACAAGAAATGCTTGGAGTTAAAATTAAAGGTATTCCTGATGATAGACGATTATTTGTACCCGAGAATTTTCCAAAAGAAGTTTTCCCATGGCGAAGAGACGAGACGGGACCTGAAAAGTTTTACAAAAATTTACATGAGGTGAAAAAATGAAACAAAAGACAACCACAAAGACATCTTACCATATACCAGTTGGGCCTATCCACCCTGCGTTGAAAGAACCAGTATTTTTTGAATTTGAACTTGACGGAGAGAAAATTGTTGATGTGGATGTAAAACTTGGACATGTTCATAGAGGTGTTGAATGGGCGTCTAGGAAAAGAAATCCTGTTCAAATTCTTTATCTAGCTGAACGTATTTGTGGCATTTGTTCATTTTGTCATCCTGCTGCCTTTACACTTGCAGTTGAAAATGCTGCTGAAATTGAAGTCCCAGAACGTGCTGAATATCTTAGAGTAATTCAAGCAGAGCTTGAGCGTATTTGTTCTCATATTCTATGGGCAGGTGTGGCTGCCCATGAAATTGGATTTGATACGGTACTTTATTTAACCTGGCAAATGAGGGAAAAAGCACTCGATTTAACTGAATTCTTGACAGGAAACCGAGTTACTAAAGGAATAATGATGATTGGGGGCATTCGTCGTGATGTCACTTCAGATATGATTCCTAGAATTAAAAAAGACCTGCAATACTTTAAAGACAATTTTGAAAAACTCAGACATATCTTTCTAGATGACAAAACAATCAAAATGCGAAGTCAAGAAGCTGGAATTCTAACTAAGGAGAATGCATTAAAGCTATGTGCTGTTGGTCCAACAACAAGAGCCTCAGGCATAAAGAAGGATATCCGAGTTAGTCAACCATACTTTGCCTATGGGGATCTTGACATCGACTATATTACACCCGATAAACTGACTGGCGAGGTAAATGGTGATGTTTATGATAGAATTATTCAACGTTTACTAGAGGTTAAACAATCTATTGATATAATGGAACAATGTCTTGATAAAATGCCTGGTGGTGATATTGTGTCTGAACCTAAAATTGCGAAATTACTTGCTCAGTTGAAAAAGGTAAATGGGGAAGGAATTGGAAGGCATGAAGCACCACGAGGAGAGGTAATACATTATGTTAAACTCGATGAAAATGATAGCCCGTTTACCTGGAAAGTTAGAGCACCAACTTATAATAATATATTACCTTGGATCCCAATGCTCAAAGGAGAACAGATTGCGGACATTCCAATCGTAGCCGCGTCAACCGATCCTTGTATGTCATGTACAAATAGAGTTGCTATTGTAAAAGATGGTAAAAAATATGAATTGGATAAAGAAGAATTACATCGATTGAGTGTTGAAAAAACTAGGAGGTTGATAAAATGAGGTTTTCAATGCTCCCTCAAGTATTTTCACAAATGTTCAAAAAACCGTTTACGAACAAATTTCCAGTAAAATATGCTCCTCATAATACTACAAAATTATTAGAGGCTGTAGGTAAAGGAGAGGTACAAATAATTCCTCCTGTTGAGACACCCGAAGGATTCCGTGGAAAAATTCAATATGATAAAGAAAAATGTACTGGATGTCGTCTTTGTATCAGAGTATGTCCTTCTGAAGCAATTGAATTTAAACCTGAGGAGAAAAAGATTAAGATTTACCTAGCGAGATGCACGTTTTGTTCACAATGCAATGATGTATGTCCTGCACAATGCCTTAGTATGAGCAATGAGTTTTTACTTGCTGATGCAGACAAGTATGCTAAGGATTTAATTGTTGAGTAACGGAAAGATTTGATGAAACTTATCTTTAAAGGCATAGTACAAGGGGTGGGATTTAGACCAACAATCTATAGAATAGCAAAGGATTTAGATCTCAAAGGTTATGTGTTAAATAGGGGTTCTGAGGTAGAAGTTGTTATCGATAAAAACGTTGATACGTTTATTCAGCTTATTAAGCAAAATTTACCATCTATAGCTCAGATTTCTGAAATTAATTATAGACCTGATAACAGAACATTTGATGATTTCCGAATACTTCATAGCAAAAAAGGGGAGAAACAATCACTAATCCCAGCTGATATCGGGATGTGCGACGACTGTTACAATGAGATTTTTGATAAAAAAAATAGAAGATATCACTTTCCATTTACTAATTGTACAGTATGTGGAGCAAGGTACAGTCTCATAAATGATGTTCCCTATGATAGAAATCGCACTGCCATGGATGCATTTACTCTATGTGATAAATGCGAAAAAGAGTTCAAAGATCCATTGAATCGTCGATACCATGCACAGACAATATCATGCCCAATTTGTGGTCCACATTTCCGATTGTATGATAAAAATAACCACAACTTGGGTGAAAAAGATGCAGTTAAAAAATTTGCAGAATACATTGAAGAGGGAAAAATTGGGGTTATTAAATCTTGGGGTGGGATGCATTTATGCTGTAAAATTGATGAAATTGAAAGATTTAGAGAATGGTATGGACGCCCTGAAAAAGCATTTGCCGTAATGGTTAGATCTATTGAAATTGCTGAAAAATATGGCACAATAACAGAGGATGAAAGGAAATTATTATTGTCGAAAAGTAAACCAATTGTACTTATCAACAAGATTGACGCAGAGGAGGCATCACCTGGTTTAAATACAATTGGTCTTTTTCTACCATACACTGGTTTGCATTATATTCTATTTTCCTATTTGAAATCCGATACGCTAGTTATGACATCAGCAAACATACCTGGCGAACCAATGATGATTAAAAATGAAGAAGTTTTTTCTTTGAATGCAGATGTTTATCTTTTGCATAATAGAGAAATCCCAAACAGGATTGATGATTCAGTTGTAAGATTGTGGAATGGTAATACATTTTTTATCAGAAAATCTCGAGGTTTTGTTCCCGAACCAATTCCAGTTTCATACAATAATCGTGTTTTGAGTGTTGGTGCTGATGAAAATATAACGGGTGCAATTTCTCATGATAAGAATATTTTTACCACACAATATATCGGTAATTCCAAGTATTATGCATCCTTAGAATTTTTAGAGGATAGTTTACGTCATTTGATTAAACTTACTATGAAAAAACCTACAATTGATGCGGTTGTACGAGATCTTCATCCAGGTTATGATTCAAGAAAGATTGCTGAAAAATTTGCAACTGAATTTTTTGTTCCAATTTTCGACGTTCAACACGATTGGGCACATGCTGCCTCACTTCTTGTTGATAATAATATAGATAATTCAGTTGTTATTTCAATCGAGGGACTTGGGTATGGTACTGATGGAACTTTTTGGGGTGGAGAAGTGTTACTATCAGATTTTCATAGTTTTGATAGAATAGGACATCTTGAATATATCCCTTTATTAGGTGGAGATATGGCAACAATGAATCCACAAAGGTTAGTTTATGCAATATTTAAAAAATATGGAAAGGAAAAATTCTTCACTGGAAAAGAAGCATCAATATTAACAAAATTAATGGATAAATCTCCTCTTTCATGTAGTCTGGGAAGGTATTTAGATGCGATTTCAAGTTATCTTGATATTTGTTCTACCATGACTTATAGTGGTGAACCTGCTATGAAGCTTGAAAAATATTTGACAATAGGTAAAAATAGATATAATTTAGATATTAATCTGAAAAATAATATTGTTCAAGTAACAGATTTATTTAATCAAATTGATGAATTGATAAAACCACCTTTTAGTGAACAAGAAAAGGCAGATATTGCGTTTTCAATTGTCAAAGTGATCATGAATAGTTTATCTGATATAGCAATTAAAACTGCTTTAGATCAAAATATTAAAACAATTGGCATGACGGGAGGAGTCTCGTATAATATACCAATAACAGAAATGATCCAAAATCAAGTAAAAAAAGCAGGATTGAAACTTATTGTTCATAACAGTGTTCCAAATGGTGATGGTGGAATTTCCGTAGGTCAAAATGCAATAATTGGCTATAAACTAAATTCTTAAATTATTAGGATAATTTTAATAATGAATTATTTATCGATGATTTGACATGGGAAAAAATAGAGATTTAATTCAAATGATAATACTTGTTTTGATTGGTATGTTTATACCATTTTTAGGATCTATACTTATAACCTTTGGATTAAACATCTCAGATTTTGAAGATTTAATAAGAATAGGGAGAACCTTTGGATATTTCCTTCTTATATTTGCAATAGAACTAGCGATTGTGTATCTTTATTTTACCATAATCAATTGGAATGCAAATAAAAAAATAGAGAAGCATAAACCAAAATAATTCCTACCAATGTTGTTTTTAACCAGAAGAATTCATGACTAGAGACAATCCCAAAGTATTGTTACAAAAGAGAGAATCAGCCATATTAAATTACCAATTATAAACGCAATTATACACCCAGGCACCCAAATAAAACCTACAGTTTCACAAAATCCTTCTTCGGTATAAAGTTCATTGTCTATCTTATTAATATTATGGATCTTTATCTCATCTGGATTAATCTTTAAGTGATGAAGTACGTTTAATATTATAGGTATATTTTCTTCTTTAATCATTTTGCCATGACGATTTATTAAGAAATTAACAAACCTATTGGATGTTTCTTCATCCATCTTACTTATACCATCTAAAATCTTCCGAATCAATACTATAATACTATCTCTAGTAGGAATTGTTATCAGAGTTGGTATTCCCTTCCCAATATACTCACGCCTAAAATCCTTTCTTTCTTCATCTATCGCCCTGCTACTTCTGATATTGAATAATGGTGATGCCTTCACATCAGATTCTATACTTCTATGTCCAACAACAGAGGTAAATAATATACCAATAAGCACAGTGACTACTATGATACTGCTGATGTAAGTATATTTCTTCATTTTATCTTACCAAATCAAATACAACTTAGTTATCATTCAGATATATGTATGATAAGTCTACCAATACCATCTATATTAAATTCTATAAATTCCATTAGTTCCCTAGGACCATTCCATATTTTACCAGAAAATCCAAATATAAAACCATGTCCTTTTGGGATATATTCGCTATTAATATGAAGATTCCACCCTATCCAACCAAAAATATAACTATAATATACGAATGGTCGAAAGATAAATATCCTATTAGGAAAAATAGTTGAGCTAACAAATGACCTAACGATTCCAGGAAAACAAAAAACCATTCCATTAGTCCGTCCTTTAGTTTGAATTCTCGCATTCCTATAGATATTTATTTTACCATTAATAATATCATCAGATTCACTAATAACAGTTGGAAAATTTAATATTATCAGGAGAACAACTGCTATTACACAGCCGATGAGTATTTTTTTATTCATTCTACATCTCCATATAATTAATTTAAGTTATAATTTTAGACCAATATGAAACACCTAAGAGCGGGACATCAATGAAATAAGGATTATATATCTTGATCCCCATGAATCCACAGATAAATCCATGATAATCCTTAGAAAAATTTTGTTTTCCATTTATACCATAAATAATTAAAGTACCAGATGCAGGGAATGGCCTACCTACTTGTATATATGAAAAAAGGTTAATTGGGCTAAATGAAGGGATAAAAGCCGTAGCAGCAATTGAAAGTAATACAGCTAACATTATAATTCCCCAAAAAGAATCAAGTAATATTAACGGTATAATATCAATAAATGTGTCAAATATCGCCAATAATATTGGATGGTTCATAATAAAAAAAGCAGGAATCCACATATGAGGAGCTATGAATATCATAGGCCTACTGCATCCATAAACAAGGGAATACATATTTTCCCCCTCACTAAGATTATTCTTATTGAGGAATCGTGGTATTTTTTCATTTATTTTAGATTCTATTAATTTCCCAGTGACTAATTTTTGTGCTTTTTCAACACTTAAACCGCCAAGAAGTCCATATTTATCCAGTTCCACTACGGCTTTCTCAAATATTCTATCTGCTTCTTCCCTTGTCTCTGCTCTATCTAATTTTTCTTTAATATTATCAAATAACCTATCAACTTCCTCTGCTTCTTCCTGTGTTAATTGAACGTTATGCTTTTCACCATCAAGTCCGCATATCTCGGTGGTAATTTCAACCAGTTCACTCTCTTTACTGATATTGGCATTTATAGAAGGCGCAATAGCAGCACTAAAAAATAGGATTGATATTCCAATGCTTATTAGGATTTTCTTATTCATTTTAATTTCCTAAGGATGTTGTTCTCCAATTTTTACACTTATAGCTGTTCCAATAGAGAAACATCTTATATCATCATCAATAAATCTAAGTATGTTGAATCCTGTAAAACCAATTGTTCCTGTATAAAACAGATTTTCAAAAGGATAGGGAAAGGGTTGATATTGACCATAAAAGGGTCCATTCCAAGTTTTTTTTCCTAATATCCCAAACGTATTAAGCCATCCTTTAGCTGGATAATAAGCACTACTGCCCCATGGATGTTCTATGTAACGACCATATCCAATTAAATTAAACGATTTTAAAGGGAAAAAAACTGTAAGAACTGTAATAATTAATCCAATAGCCATTGTTGGTTCAACCAACCAATGTAAAAAGAATAATAATTTGAATTTAAAACCCATTTCGATAAGTAATCCAACAATAAGAAAAAAGAGTATTGCGGATGTAATTGTTGATGGACCAAGTATTGTTGTTTCAGTCGTATCACCTGAAAGTAAACAAAGCGAATTATTATCTATACCAAGATCTAATCCTTTTAGAATTAAAGGAGTTAAAATTGTATCAAATGTCTTTTTATTTCCATCAATTACTATTTCTTCTGCTTTTTTTACACTTAAGTCCTTTGGTAATAAATCAATCCTGTCTAATGATTCAATCATATCTTGATAAATTTCAATAGTTTGTTCAAATGTATCAGCAGAATCAATTTTTTCTTTAAAATTATAAATAAGAAACTCTAATTCATCTGATTGTTGCTGTGATATCATAATAGAATGATTTGTAATAGAATCAGTTTTACATATTTGAAAAATAATTTCTTTAAATTCAGAATTATCCAAATCTAATGAAACATTTGCACAAGCTGGTTGAATACCTACACCAATAAACAGGATTGTTATTCCAATTGCAATAAGGATTTCTTTCTTCATATCACACCTCTATGTCATAGGGTTCTGATGCAGGATGCCAATCGAAATTAAACCAAGATATTGGAATGGATCCAATCAACATTTTTTCTGTTATAACATAAGGTCCATATCCTCTCCAGTCATCCCAATAATTATTACGCCAAAGAACAGCAATAAAACAGGTCATTAATGCAGAATAAAAGGTAGGTTTATGGTTATTTTCAATGAAATTATTTTCTTTAATAATATTGAATATTGATTCCCAAATAAACATAAACCCAGAACCGTAATCAATACTAGAATTACTATTATTAATATGATTACGAGAAATTATGTTGAATTTACATTTCTCCACCAGCAAAATTCCAATGTTATTATTACAAATGATATTTTTTGATATGTAATTATATTTAGCGTAGCGTAGATAAAGAGCAGAATTGGGATAATCTACGTTATGACCATTTTGTTGAATGGTGTTACTCTTAATATTATTATATAATGTAGAAAATAGATATATACCACAACTGCTGTTGGAGATGTGGTTATCAATTATAGTATTGTTTTTACTACCATATCCAACGGTAATGCCCCAATATTTATTTGAGTATATTTTGTTACCTGTGATAATGTTGTTATTGGAATTCCCTACAAGAATACCTTCGTGGTTGTTTGAGCATATGGTATTACCTGAGATGATGTTGTGATGAGCTGCTCCTAAATATATGCCAGCATTATTTTCTGAGATGATATTACCGAAGACGGTGTTATAATTTGAGTAAATATCAATCCCTGTACCATAAGTTGCATCTAAAAAAGATTGCTGGATAGTATCCACTGATATTTACCTTGTCAAATGATAGTTTAACAACAGGTCCACCATCACTGCCATCAATAATCGTTTTATTATTATTTTCTCCAACAAGGTTTATTGATTTATACACTTCAATATTCTCATAATACGTTCCATTATACACAAACACCGTATCCCAATAAGATGCATTGTCTATCGCATCCTGTATCTTGGAATAATTCCCTGGACCTGAACCACCAACATAGAGCGTTTTACCATTAGAAGATGTAGTATTAGACTGCTCTACAACATTAAACCCAGTGGATGACGATAGACTCATTCCAATAAACAGAAGGATTACGCCGATAGCAAGGATTCTTTTCATTTTCCCCCATCAATTATAATGCAGAACTGATATATTTGTTTATCTGTTACGAAAATTTATATATTATAACGTATATGTGAAAATGTAGGGAGGCAAAAGATGATAAAAAAAATCATAACCTTTGTTATAATGCTGTTGTGTATAGGACTAAGTGTTATTCCTTGTACAGGAATGATGTTGAGTTACAATAATTTCGCATTAGATTATATGTCATATAATCATGATGTTGGTATCAAAAATATTACTAAACCTTCTGGTTATTTTGGAGATAATATTTGGGTTTTTTTTCACCGTCATTATCATCCGCGTAATTGGAGTATTACATATGAAAATCAATTTGAAGCAGCAATAAGAATTACAAAATCGGAAATAGGTGATTACGGGGGTTGGAATCTCTCCACAGTAAAATTCTTCCATGATACTAACTATTCAGAGACACATACTGGTTTTATTAAAATCTACGGTCCTGGAAAACCAACATCACCTGGGCCATTAATTACTTTAGAACCTTTTAATGTCACAGGTGAAGGATGGTTTAAAATAAACTTGTCAAACCCAATCACACTCGATGGAGAACAAGATGTATGGATCTCAGTAGAGGCTAATTGTTCAATATTTGAATTACCTGTTGGTAATGATGAAAAATCAGCTATTAAAGGGAAAGGCGATTGGATCAATATTTCGGAATCTTGGAAAGAACTTACTGACCTTGGTATAGATCGAAACTGGTGTATAAAGGCAGGAATTAAACCACAGGACCAAGATATTTTATTTTTACAATCTGGAGTTCAAGCAGTTGAAGCTATTGTCAAAAACTATGGTTCATATAATGAAACAAATCTTTCTGTAACAGCTAAGATTTTTTACAACGAAACTATAGTTTATCATGATAATGTCACCATAAATCAACTTAATTCTGGCAATGAAACTACTGTTTATTTTAACAACTGGAATTTTGCTTATGAAAGTGTTTATCTGTTGGAGATTAATGTGTCACTTGATACTGATGAGTATCCTAATAACAATATAAAATCTATGTTTATTGGAGTTGATGACACTCCTCCGATTACCATACATTTTTTTGATCCCCCCATGTCTGAATGGATAAACTATGGTATCGGAAGCTACATCAATATTACAATTGTGGCAATTGATTTTTTATCTGATGTAAAGGAGATACAATACGGAATAAATGGTGGTCCACATTTTATTCTAGGAGACTACGTGACAGTAATATTTGAATTAGTTGAAAGTCTTATAATTCAATACCTTGCGGTTGACAATGTCGGAAATGTAGAATCAACCAACGAATTCTTCTTTGATTTAGATTTAACACCACCGGTAATAGCTGAGATTCAATGGGATACTTATAAGAAGGGAGGATTCTGGTATGTAGATTTCACTACCTCAGCAACTGATGCAACATCGGGAATGGATCGAGTTGAGATGTATCTCAACAATGGATTACATCAAATCATAAATGGTTCAGGTCCAGACTATGTTTTTACACTTCAATGGTCTGAAGCTTTTAGGAAACATACGTTTTGGTTCTATCATTTTGACAAAGCAGGAAATGTAGCAATTGCCTCACTAAATGGTTCTATTATTGAACCTTATCCATATGTTAAAAGTTATAATATGTTATTCTTAAGGCAATTGAAGAATTTTCAAATACTACCAAAGATCCTAGATATTTTGATGTTATATAGTACATGAAAAAACTTAGATAGATATGAATAATAAGATTTGAACTCCATATAAAATTTGGGATGAAACAGAGTGGTTTCAAAATATTAAGAAAAAGAAAAATGACTAGATTCTGTGTTATTTGTAGTGATGAATTACAACCAGATGAAATAGATATTTGTAATAGTTGTAAAGCCAATATTATGTGGAATGATTTCTATACGTGCTGATAATTTTCTTAGTAATGTACTTATGTAAAACATAACCAATAAATCCTTCAAATATATATAATTATATATACTTTTACCAATCGACGATATAAAATTTCTATAAGTTGGATATGACAGAATCAATAGTAGAATGGATACTTCAATAAATCGAAGTTTTAATAATGGGTTGTATTATAATACAATTCAGGTGAAAACCAACGGTTTTATCAGATATTTCTGATAGTGGAAAGAAGTCAATTTCAATATTTCCCATCCTTTTGATAAATTTCATAGGTACTCTTGGATTCAGCATAGTTTTACCTTTTTTGGTATTTCTAGTGACTCGGTTTGGTGGAAACGCTCTCATTTTTGGATTAATGGGAGCAATGTACCCGCTTTTTCAGTTAATAGGTTCACCGGTTCTTGGCCGATGGTCTGATATATATGGGAGAAAAAAGATACTATTTCTCAGTCAAGCAGGAACTACTGCAGCATGGATTCTTTTTCTTATTGCTTTATATATTCCAATTATTGCCCTTTTCGAGGTAAACTCAAGTGTATTTGGGATGTTTATCATCACCATTCCATTGTTGATTTTATTTATTGCCCGTGCATTGGATGGTATTACGGGGGGAAATATTTCAGTTGCTAATGCTTATATTGCGGATATTACCTCTGATGCAGATCGAAATGCAAATTATGGAAAGATGGCCGTATCAGCAAATCTTGGATTTATTTTAGGACCTGCTCTAGCTGGATTATTAGGAGGAACTAGATATGGAGAAGTGATTCCAGTTATTGCAGCTTTTTTAATTTCATTTTCAGCATTGCTTGTTATTGCTTTATGGTTAAAAGAGTCTCGTCCATGTGTAGAACAAAGAATATTTAATGGACGATCAATACGGAGGATTTTTGGTCAGGAAATAAAAGACTGTGCAATTAATCAAAGTGTTCAGAAAATCCAATTTAAAACTATTCTGACACTTAAATATATCCCATATTTTTTGATGTTATATTTTATTATCTATCTGGCCTTTAATATTTTCTATACATCATTTCCAATTCATTCTGCACTTACCTTACGATGGTCGATTGCAGAATTAGGAATTTTTTTTGCGGTTTTAAGTTTTATAATGGTGATTGTTCAGGGTCCAGTATTATCTCGTGTATCGAAGTTTGTATCTGAACCTTATCTGATTTTAATTGGAAATTTTATTCTAGGGTTTAATTTTCTTTTGTTTATCTTTTTTGATTATCGTTTGCTGTATTTTGCAGCAACACTATTTGCAATAGGTAATGGATTGATGTGGCCCTCGGTACTTTCGGTACTTTCGAAGATTGCAGATCGTCGTTATCAAGGTTCGGTTCAAGGATTTGCTGGGAGTTTTGGAAGTCTTTCGAGTATAATTGGGTTGGTTATAGGTGGTATTTTATATGAAAGTGTTGGTGTTTTGGCTTTTGTAGTGTCAGCTGGTTGTATTTTTATAGCTTTTATCGCGTCTTTTAAGATGTTAACACCGTCATTTCAGTCAGCAATTGCTTCAAAACAGTAAATAAATTAGTATATTTGTTTTCAATAACAATAAAAAATAAATATGAAAACCATAATCCGGTCCCAAGAGGTCATAATAAATGGCAGTAACAATAGATAAAGAAAAATGTACAGCATGTGGAGCATGTGAAGAAGCTTGTCCAGTCGAAGCAATAAAAGTTGATGAAACAGCAGCAGTCGATGAAGAAAATTGCATTGACTGTGGCACATGTATTGAGGAATGCCCTGCTGAAGCTATAAGCGAATAATTTAAAAATTTTAATCTAAGAAAAATTCCTTATTTTTTTATTTTTATTTTGAAGTCTAACCTGTATTTTTTCGCTCCTCAATTCTTTCATTGCATCAGAAGCAATCCACTTAGCAGATTTTGAATCAATTTTAAGAATCTCTTGAGATAATTTTATTGTCAGTTTATTTAGTATTAAATTGCGCTTACCAATATTTCTTAGTGCCCAGTTAACAGCTTTCTTAACGTAATTACGATCATCAATTGAATGCTTTTTTATTAGTGGAAAAAATTGCTCAAATTTTACATTACTAGCTTTTTTATCATGAACGGATAAACCAGCAATTAATGAAAAAGCACCACGTTTAACAAACTCTTCATCACGTTCTGCCCACTCAAAGACTTTTTTCCATGAAAGAGAATTTTTGTCAAAAAGACTTGTACATGCTTGATCACAAATATCCCACGAATCAAAATCTTTTGCCCAACTATCCATTTGCTCATCAGTAACCTTCGTAGGATCGTCGACAAAACAAGCTAGTAATCGAGCGTCATGGATACCAGAATCCCAGAGTTTCAATGCCAGTTTGTGATCTATTCCAATGTCTTTTGCATAGTTTCTAAACCAATAAATTGATATCCCCAGATTATTTTTAGAACTGATACCATAACGCGCCATACCAGCAACTGCATCAGGATTTGACTTGGATTTTAGTTTATTAATAATCTCTATATATTTCATTTATATCCTTAAAACATAACTTATAGGAGTACATTAAATATAAAACCTAAAATTAAGATCTGAGGTACTGTAATAATTGGAAGCCAGAGTGCAGCTTTTCTCCCTATATTGTGCCATATTAATCCGATTTCAGTATAATCTGTGGCAACTCCAGCCATTAAAAAAGTAAAGCTGTTCCCAAACGCACCCGTTTTATTGAATATTTCAAAAGCAAGTGGGGAACTGCCTTCTGAACAAACTTCAATAATCGTTGCAAATAATAGTGTTACTAGTAATCCAATTATTGTTGGTCCCATATATTGTTCAAAAAGATGTTGTGGAATAAATGCACGTGCGAATGAGGCCATTATCATTCCAATAAGAAGCCACCAGAGTACCATTTTTGATAAAGACCATGATCCTATTCCAACCCCTTTTAGTGCAGCAATATTGTTTTTCGCATTAAACTTGTAGTTCTTCCAACGTTTCTTGATATCTTTTATTATAGAAAAATCAGTTAATACTGGTTTATCTTCTCCTAGTTTACATTGTTCACATTCCACCATTCCGTGTCGTTCAAGTCGTTGATAAATTAAACCAGTTATTGTAGCAATTATAAGAGATGATACCACAATATAAGCTGCTTTAGCACCAAAAAATCCGAATAAAAGTATCGTTATCGGAAGATTTGCCCACGGTGATGCAAGAAGGAAAGCAATCACTGATGACGTATTTGCTCCCTTTTTATACAATTCTATAGCTATAGCTAAAATTCCATGAGAGCATGCACTCATTAAAAATCCAAATACGATTGAATAGATGATTGTTCGTTTTCTGTGTCTTGATAGGTACTTTTCAATATATTGTCTAGGAATAAAGTAATCAATAGTACCACCTATTAAAAAACCGATTAAAATAGCCCACCAGATCAATTCAAGATAGTCAATAAATGCATTGAAATATCTTTTTTCAGGATCTAAAAAATATCCAAATATAAGAAATATTATAGCTATTGATATTACAATAAATAATTTTTCTTTATACCAAGGTATACCTGCTTTTACTGCACAACTTGGGCAATACTTTTTTTCATCTGGAATTTCGTGTTGCTCCTCATATTTCCTGATGCAATGCTCACTGCAAAAATAATGACCGTGTGCTGGGATGGTCCCCTTCATCCCGCAAATTGGATCGATTTTATTCATTTAGTGGGCTTATAGAAATTGATTATTTCAATATTTTGCCTGTTTTCATATACCATAAATAAAGGTCAAGTTCAGCTAAATTTAGATCTGATTTTTTAGCGATTTTTTTTAATATTTTTTCAATCTCTAAATATTTTTTTCCGGTTATTGTTTTTGGTTTTTTAATTAAATCATATCTAACTAGAATATCTATAATGTGAAAATCGATTATAGCATAATCATCAAACCCAATATTTCTCAGAAAATGACTTGCCTCTTTGTAGCCAAATCCCTTAATATTGTTAACTAACCATGTTCGTAAACGCTCACCTTCAAGCGATGTAACATTTTTTTGCACCAACTCTTTATATAATGATGATTCTGAAATATATTTTGCTCTTGTGTTTGGAAAGCGATAACCAAGATTTTTAAGCTTTTTTGCTAAATCTCCTTCAGATAGAGTAAAAAAAGAATCCCCAATTTCATTTTGAATATTTATACTCTTTTCAGCATTAAAATTTGCTATGAGAATACAAAAACACAATTCATTAAATAATTCATACATTGATTCTTTATTTACATTTTTAAAATCTATTATCCTTTTATTGACTAATTCTCCTATTTCATTATTTTTTAAAGATTCGATTTTATGTATCAGATCATCCATAAATATCAACTTGTATTAAATCTAACTTTGATATTATATTAAATATTAAATTATTTTTGAATATGTTTTTTCTGATTCTAAAATTCAATCCAAAAATTGGATAAATGGAGACGTAAATTATACAGGGGTAAAGGTTGGTGAGGAAGGGAGGAAAGGATGAGATGTAAAAAAATCCCCTGTTTTACATCTCCAATTAACAATTGTTAATACAGCTTCAATATTTAAACTTTTCTATTGTATTTTTTTTCAAAATTTTACTTTAATTAAATCAAAATTTTATAGATTATATATAGTTTATTAACGGCCGTTAATTATAAGTATATAAAGATTGTTTTAAGCTTATGAAAAATACCCCTTGCGAATACATGATGTGGAATGGATTACCGGTGATCAGAAAAGAAATCGCCGAAAGTATGATTAAAAATTATGGATTGAACCAAAAGGAAACTGCAATAAAACTCGGATTAACTCCGGCAGCAGTGTGTCAGTATTTATCAAAAAAACGAGGTAAAATAAAGATTGTCGATGAATCCATACTAGCGGAAATCAATAAATCTGCAGAATTAATTATTAAAAATGGAGGATCGTCTGTAGTACCTGAAACATGCAGAATTTGTAAAATTTTTATATCTAGAGGAGTTTTTCCACTCGAATGTGATTCATGTTCAGATGAGGAATAATTTTGATGAATATGCATCTCACTCAGGATTGTTTATATGATATTATATCTAGGTTGACTTTCCTATTTCGAGGTCCATCTCCTTCATAAAAAAATATATGCTGCCAAGTGCCCAAGACAAGTTTTCTATTTCTAACTAAAACTATGGCAGAAGAACCTAATATACTCGCCTTTATATGTGCATCGCTATTACCTTCCATATGAGAGTAATCACCTGTTTCAGGTACAATCTTTTTTAATTGATTAATTAAATCACGCTGAACATTAGGATCTGCGCCTTCGTTTATTGTTATACCTGCAGTTGTATGGGGTACATAAATAATGACATAACCGTCTTTGATTTCCTCTTTTTCTATTTCCATTTGTATATTGTCTGTTATATCTATCATCTCATTTCTTGCGTTAGAGCGGATGTTCAACTCGTGCATAAAAATCATAATAATTACAATATTTAAACAATATTCTATAAGAAAGATTTTTGTTATATTCTATAATACTTCTTTCTGGAAGCAATATTATGAAGATAAAACCAAGTGCAATCTTTTTTGATATGGATGGAGTTCTAATAGATTCATTAGATTCGTGGTGGAATGCTCTAAATCAAGCTCTTAAAGCCTTTAATCACAAAGAAATTAGTAAAAATGAGTTTATTAAAAAATATTGGGGACACGATCTTAGAGATAATCTAAGAAAAATGAAACTTAATCCGAATATTGGCAATTTTTGTAACCTTGTATATAGCGAACATTTAGATAGAGTTAACATCTATAATGATACTAAAGACACTTTACTAAAATTAAATAAATATATAAAAGCAATAATTACAAACACTCCAAAAGATTGCACTAAACAAATATTAAAGAAATTTGATATCGAAACATATTTTTCCCTTGTAATAACTAGTGATGAAGTACAAAAAGCGAAACCAGATCCAGAAATTATCTATGCGGCTTGTGAACGTTTGCATACTTCTCCTGAAAATGTACTTTTAATAGGGGATACAGAAAGTGATGTTCAAGCAGGAAAAGCAGCAGGTTGTACTGTTGTCGGTATTAAAATAGAATCAGATTATACCATTGAAAGATTGTCAGAATTAATAGAACTTGTAGAATAAGACAGTATCATAGTTACAATTTTTAGAATAAAGTTATTATTTTCATATTAATACAAAAATTTCAAACAATGTTTAAATACAAAATATCAGATTTTGAACCCATGGAAGAAATATCTATTGTAGAATATAAAGAAGCTGATCTTTCAAATTCAATGCTTGTGGTTGCATTTCCAACGGTTGGATTGGTAAGTTCAATTGCTGGACGTTTTATTATTGATTCATTAAAACTCAATGAGATAGGAGCAATTATTTCAAATAATTTTATGCCAGCAACAGTAATTCACAAATCTATTCCCTCTCCTCCAGTTAGAATTTACACTGGAAAAAAGATATGTGGTCCTGATGGCACCTGTGAACAACTTACCGTAATTATTTCTGAATTTATGCCACCAATGGAAACAATAAAACTGTTAGGTGATACCATTCTTGAATGGTCGAGTGAAAAAGGATGCGAGACTGTAGTTGTACTAGAAGGAACACATGCAGTAGGTGATATTAAAAAACAAAAATTAAAGGTATTTGGAGTCGCAAGCAACCAAAAAATGAAAAATATTTTAAAAATGCACAAAATCGAGGAAACTCAAGAAGGAATGATTACAGGAGTCTCAGGTGTTTTATTGTATGAAGGCGTACTTATGAATCGTGATGTACTCTGTCTTTTAGCAGAGGCTCATTCAGCATATCCAGATTCTAGAGCTGCTGGTAATTTATTAGAGAAATTAGATGTCATGCTTCCTGGAATAAAAATTGATCCTAAACCGTTATATAAAGAAGCTGAAGAAATAGAAAACAATATCAGAAAATTCCTAGAACAATCAAAACCAACAGCTCCTTCAATGCCACCAATTCCATCGTCAATGTACGGTTAAAAAATTTAATATTTAGATTTATTTTCTAAATTAAAATTATCCTAAAATTTTATTATAAAATATAATTTGGTAAAAAAACAAAGAAAAATATATGATATAGAAATGTTATTCAGGTGAATCATGGCAATCGGATTTGCATTATTGAGTATAAGTCCCTTAAATGAAAAAGAGGTATTCGAAAAACTCAATACAATAACAGAAGTAGTTGAAGTACATCCGCTATTTGGAGAATATGATATCCTCGTGAAAATAAATTGCAATGATATAGATGAAATTGGAAGTATAGTTATCAATAAAATTCGGGCAACAAAGGGTGTAGTTGATACAAAAACTCTTATTGGAACCAATAGTTTAAAGGGTGAAATAAATACGAGCACCGATAGCTATTCTTGATATAAGCGATTATACTCAATAATTCTTACTAACAAAAATAACTTTTACCTTCTATATTCTTGTTAGAGTTATAGATATTCTAATTTTATATAGATAAATTTATGTATAATAAATATACTTTAATTTATCACTAAAAATATGAAAAAAAAATTCGTATCATTGTTAATAACAATCTTATTTATTCTCTCTAATTATTTAATTATTGATAGTGTAGATGGATATGTTGAATTGCAGAATACAAATAAAGGAAATATTTACGTTGATGATGATAATAAAGAGGGACCTTGGAATGGAACCATAGAATTTCCTTTTCGATATATTCAAGATGCAATTGAAAATGCAACTGAGAGAGATATTATCTATGTTTTCGAAGGAATATATTATGAAAATATTGAAGTTTACAAACCTCTTACAATTATTGGTGAAAATAAAAGCTCAACAATTATTGATGGAATGTATAAAGAATTTGTTGTGCGTATAACCGCTGATTTTACATTTTTAATTAATTTTACAATAATGAATTCTGGGGGATATATGCATAACGCGGGTATAATAATCGACTCTGAACTTAATCAAATAGCAAAATGTATATTTTATAGGACAAGAACTGGTATTTATATTAATGGGAGTTCTTATAATGAAATAAATAACTGCACTTTTTACAATAATGGAGAAGGAATCTATATACAATCATCCCAAGACAATCAGATAAGAGATTGTTATTTTTGTAATAATGGACTTGGACTAAATATTCAAAGTTCTGATGCAATAAAAATAATTGGTTGTTATGCACACACAAACGGTATAGCATTCTTTTTCGGCGACTCCACAAATATTGAATCAATAAAATGTGCTGCTTACAACAATAATGACAATCAAGGTGGTTTTTTCATGAGTAATTGTGGTGATATCTATATTTCAAATTGTAATATTTATCACAATGGTGTCGGTACAAAAATCTCCAACAGTACAAATATCTACATTTTGAATTGTAACTTATTTTGGAATACACACTTTGGTGTTAATCTAAATAAAGATTCGAAAAATGTGATTATTGAAAAATGTGAACTTTTTGAAAATTTAAGATATGGAATACAATCAAAAAAAGCAATTTTCAATTAATAAACAACAATATTCATAATTCTATTTGCGGATTATACTCTGAATATTCACAATGTAATGCCAGGTATAACTGGTGGGGTTCGCGTTTTGGACCAGCATTATTTGAACGGCAATCAAAAGATAGAATAATTATGAAATTTAGTCGAATAACTTTTTTTCCCTGGCTCTTTCATAAAGTTGGGAATGCAGGCACTGATTGGGAAATAGATTATGAACTAGCAAACATTGAAATTAATCATTCTCGATATGTTGAAATTGAACTTCCTGGAATAGATAGTGATAATGATTATGTTCCAGATTGGTGGGAGGAAAAATGGGGATATGATAAAAACTCTTGGAATGATCATAAAATCCTCGATCCTGATGCAGATGGATTGAATAATATCGAAGAATGTTACACCGATAAATGGGATTCAAATCCATATTTTAAAGATGTATTTTTAGAATTTGATTGGGTGGAAGTTAAAAATCCAGATAATCCCTCTAATAAACCTTCAGAGAATTATGTGAATAAAATTATTGATATTTTTACAAAACATAATATTTCACTCCACGTTGATAGGAGTAATCTTGAGGGTGGAGAGGAGATTCCATATATTTCGAATTTTTCATATGCAGATCTTCGCGATCTTTACTGGGAATACTTTTTACATAATGATCTCAATAATCCAAGAAAAGGAATTTTTCATTATTGTTTAGTGTGCGATTATGGAGCAGGTCCAGGCTTTGCATTTATTGGATGGAATCATCTTGATTCTTTCCAAATTTCAGCAGAAATGATCCAATCAAATCCATCAATATATAGTAGAGAGCGATATATTATTGGAGGCGCATTACATGAGTTGGGACATACTTTTGGATTAAATGTTGATGATCATGGGGGAAATGATAATATGATTGCAACAAGATTATTTTCAGTGCAATGGTGGAAATATAAAAACTATAAGAGCTGTATGAACTATCAATATACATACACAATTATTGATTTTTCCGATGGCAACCATGGTAAAGGCGATTTCGATGATTGGAGCAATCTAGACTTTTCTTTTTTTAAAAACACCCATTTTGAATTACCTTGAATAAATCAGTCTTCTCTCCATTTTGTAAGAAAAACACCCACAATAAAAAATATTAAGGCAAATGTTACAACAAAAGCTGTGAAGTAAAGGGTTTTTTCTAAATCAGCATAAATCATTGCATTTCTTAATCCTTCATTCACATAATACAATGGTAGAATTTGTGCAAATGATTGTAAAAATGTTGGCATTTGATCGAGTGGAAAAAATGTTCCAGCAAGAAACATCATAGGAAAAGTGATAGCACCCCCAGCCATATCAGCAGTTTCTTCCTCCTTTACAAACCTACCAATAATCATTCCTAGTCCTGAAAACATAAAGCTTGTAGATATAATAATTATAAAGAAAAAGATATTTATATGAATATGAAGACCCCAAACTAAAATGCCAACTAAAATAATTATTAAGGTTGATATGAAGGATAAAAAAAGCATGAAAAGCATCTTTGAGATAATCCATTCTACCCTTGTCACCGGCATAGTTAAAAGTTTCCTTAGAATCCCATCTTTTCGATATTTCGTATTTCGTTCAATACTTCCATAAATCATAGATGTCATAATAGTAAAACCAATCATTCCTGGTACAAAGAAATCGATAAAATCATAATCTTCACCAATTGTACTTTTTTCATCTAATCCAATAAAACTATTACTTCCCGTGATTGCATCGTTAAATTCATTAAGTACACCAGTTATAATGCTTCGTATAATAGGAACAGTACTGGTATCAGTGGGATCAAAATAGAATGTTAGATTAACGGTCACATTTTTATCAATAAAATATTGTTGCAAAACTATTCCAAAATCATTTGGTATTTGTAAAGCGACAGATTATCATTATCACGCATGTATTGTGCTAAATCCTTATTTTTACTTATTTCGTCAATTTTAAAAATAGTTATATTATTTTTTAACAAATTAACAAACTCTTTTGAATAATCAGTTTCATCAAGATTTTGGATAATTAAATCATATTCAACATCATCTACACCAGAAAATATTGCACCAAACATCATTATCAGAAGAACTGGAAATAATATGGTCCAAAAGACAGTTCCAATACTTCTAAGCCATGATCTAATCCCTAATATTAAATCCGTTTTAATGAATTTTAGATTCATTCCCTCCCTCCGATAGTTTTGCACCAGTAAGTTTTAAAAATATCTCTTCAAGGTTAGATCGTTGAATATCGATGGTATCATATTCTATGCATTCATGTTTTAAAATAGATAGAATCTCAACAATACGTTCTTTATACTCTATTTTTATAGATATATCACCATTTCCTTCAGTTTTAACTTCAAATCTATGACCTTTTAAAACATCAATAATATCTTTAGATTTGCAATTTTTTATCCTTAAAATGCTTTCATTTCCATATTTATTAACAAGTTCTTCCAAAGATCCCTCAGCTATTATTATCCCTTTGTGAATTATTCCAATATGATCTGCAAGATACTCTGCTTCTTCCATGTAATGTGTGGTAAGAAATACAGTTTTTCCTCGATTTCTTAATCCCGCAATAACCTTCCAAACTTCTCTACGAGCTTTTGGATCTAGACCTGTGGTGGGCTCATCAAGAAATACAATATCAGGATCATTTACAAGTGCAATAGCCACACCAACTCTTTGTTTCAATCCACCTGATAAATTTTTATATAACATTTTTTCGCTAGATTTAAGATCCATGGATTTAATTATTTCATCAATATCTGCATGCTTCATATAGAGGGATGAAAAATATATAAGTGTCTCACGAACAGTAAGTCTTTCAAAAGAATAAAATTCTTGGGGAAGAACACCAATTATTTCTTTAACTTGATCAAATGATGTCTTTATATCTTTACCAAATATCTTTATATTACCTGCAGTGGGTTCACGTATTGATTCAATAATTTCTACAGTTGTTGTCTTACCAGCACCATTAGGACCAAGAAACGCAAAGATTTCACCTTTTTTTACTGAAAATGATATATTATTAACTGCAATTAGGTCACTATAAACCTTTTTTAGATTTGATACTTCTATTGCATAGTCTCGATACATGCTTGGTTTTTTAAAAGTGACTTTTCCATGACTGCCACATTTTGGGCAAATAACTGAAAGAATAACTCCAGGTTCACCAGAAATTGAAACAATTTCATGACACTTTGGACAACGAACGTTCTTCTCGATCACATTATCAAATCTCTTAAAATAAATAGGCTAATATAAAAAATAGTATTTATGGTTTACCAGGTTTCAAAAATTTTTGTTTCTTATCAAAAATAGAAATAACACCACCGTTAATCAGTTTTAAATAATTATGATAACATTTATTAAGAAAATTAATGATTGAGCACAAGTATTCAATAATAAAAAAAACAGATTAATTTTGAGGAGAGAAGTGACTCTGATATGGATTTAGATTTTATTCAAAACTTAATAAAACCATCCGAAACAAAGATTGTATTATTAGTTATTGACGGATTAGGTGGACTTCCAAGAGAAACAGATAATCTAACAGAATTAGAAACAGCTAATACACCAAATTTAGACATATTAGCATCAAAAGGAATATGTGGATTACAACAACCTGTAAAATCTGGAATCACTCCAGGAAGTGGACCTGGACACCTTTCATTATTTGGTTATGATCCGATTAAATACCAAGTTGGAAGAGGAGTATTGTCCGCGTTAGGAATAGACTTCGAACTTAAACCTCAAGATATTGCAGCTCGTGGTAATTTTTGCACTCTTGATATGAATGGTTTAGTAACAGATCGACGAGCAGGAAGAATTCCAACTGAAAAAAACAAAGAATTATGTGAATTATTACGGGATATTGAGTTACCAGATGTTGAAATATTTGTTGAAACAGTTAAAGAATATCGTTTACTATTAATATTGAGAGGAGAAGGGCTTTCTGATCACATTATTGATACCGATCCTCAGAGGATCGGGAAAAAACCTCTGGTACCTATATCTTTATCACCAGATGCAGAAAAGACAGTTAGCCTAATTAATCAATTTTTAAATAAAGCAGAAGAAATTTTATCAGATCATCATCCAGCTAATATGATATTATTACGAGGTTTTTCTAAAAAACCAGATTTTCCCTCAATAAAAGATGTTTTTGGCATTAAAGGTGCAGCAATCGCATCTTATCCTATGTATCGAGGTATTGCAAAATTATTAGGATTGCAAATATTACAAACGGGTCAAACAGTAGAAGATGAATTTAATACCTTGATTGACAATTGGAATAAATTTGATTTCTTCTATTTGCATGTAAAAAGAAGTGATAGTGCAGGAGAGGATGGTGATTTTAATCGTAAAGTAGCAACAATCGAGGAGATAGATGTTCAGATATCGAAATTAATAGACTTAAATCCCGATGTTATTGTTGTAACTGGTGATCATTCAACACCATCTCTATTAAAATCACACAGTTGGCACCCTGTACCTATTTTACTTTGGTCTAAATTTTGTCGGACTGATAATGTGGATCAGTTTGGTGAGCGCGCATGCATGACTGGTGGACTCGGACCACGGTTCCCAGCAGTGGATATTATGCCTGTTGCATTAGCAAATGCTATGCGTTTGAAAAAATTCGGAGCATAAAGGAGAAAATTATATTTCGTATAGAGTAAAATATTTATTTTTTAGATATTCTACAAAAACTTTTGAATTTAAACCTGTTCCACATGCTTTTTTGATGATATCATCAGCATTTAAACTTCGACCATAGTTATGTATATTTTTTCTTAACCATACTAGAATATGTTTAAAATTACTTCGTTCAATATTTTCAATCGTTTCCGGATGGTCTTTTATAAGTTGATTAAATATTTGGGATGCATATATGGTACCAATTGCATAGGTTGGAAAATAACCAATTTCACCACCACTCCAATGCATATCTTGTAGTACTCCATCCTTATCATTTTTTGGAGTAATTCCAAGTAGTTCATTCATCTTATCATTCCATATTTCTGGCAGCTCTTCAACAGTTATTTTTTCATCTATTAAATCCAGTTCTAGTTCAAAACGCAGAATTATATGCAAACAATAGGTTAGCTCATCAGCTTCGATTCTAATCAAGGATGGTCTAACTTGATTTATATAGAAATACCAAGCATCAAAATTAATGTGCTTGAATTGTTTAGGAAAAGTTCGTTTGAAAATCGGATAGAAATATTTCCAAAAATGGATATTTTTTGCAATCATATTCTCCCAAAATCGAGATTGCGATTCATGTAGTCCTAATGAGGGTGAATCTGATATAACTGTATCTTTGTAAATGCCTTTAGGCATTCCTAGTTCATACAATGCATGACCAGTTTCATGAACTGTTGATAAAAATGCAAATAATGGTTGTTTTCGACTAAAATTAGTCGTAATGCGAACATCATTATTACTCATAGAGGTTGTAAAGGGATGTGTTGATACATCAATTCTTGTTTTATTTTTTGGAAGCAACATTTTTTTAATAATAAATCCTGAAAGTTTCTCTTGGTTTTCTTGATCAAACCTGATATTAAATTCTTGTTGTTTTACAAATTGATCACTTACTTTTATTTTTGAAAGGATATTGTTTAATTGAGACTTTAAATGTAAAAATTCTCGTTTGAGTTTTTTTACCGTCATGCCTTCTTCGTAGTCATTAAGAAGATTTTTATAGGGATGACCAGGTAAATTAATATAATTACAATATTGCTTTTCTAAATTCAATATCTTTTCAAGATGAGAAGAAAAAATACTAAACTTGTTTTGTTTTCTAGCTTTTTCCCAAGCTTCATATGCAAGACTGGTAGTCTTAGCCATTTTTTTGATGAAAGTAGATGGAATTTTACGAGCTTTTTCAACGTCTTTTTTTAACCGTTTTACAACAATTTGATCATTGATTTTAAGCATAGAAAAATTATTTGGTTTTGTTAGAATTTGTATGTGATTCCATAATTTATCAGAAATTACACGTTCGTGTACTAATCTTGAGATAAGAGATAATTGATCTGATCGTTCGGCGAATCCCTTTTGCGGCATATAGGTCATTTGATCCCATCCAAGTAATGCCCCAATGCCACCAAAAATTGAAAGTTCTTTTTGAATTTTGTAAATAAAATCAAGCGACTCTTTCATATTATCTCCAGCATTTTAAATTGAAATTTCAATACCAATTGGACAATGATCAGAACCTAAAACATCCTGTTGGATAAATGCTTTTTTCACATGTGGTAAAAATTCCTTATTGACAAAAAAATAGTCAATTCTCCATCCGATATTTCTATCTCGAGCTCGAGTTTTAAAATCCCACCACGTATATTGATCAGGTTCCTTATTGAAATGTCTAAAAGTATCAATATAACCGTGGTCAATAAAAGTGTCTATCCAAGCACGTTCAATGGGTAGAAAGCCCGAGATTTTTGAATTCTCTTTAGGCCTGGCAAGATCAATTTCATTATGTGCTGTATTAAAATCACCACAAACTACGATATTATTTCCTTTTGCTTTTAGATTGTCAGTGAAAGCAAGAAATGTATCATAAAAGTCTAGTTTGAAATCTAATCTTTCTTGATTCTTTTTTCCATTAGGGAAATAGATATTGAATAATATGAATGAGGAATATATTGTTATGACAATACGCCCCTCAGTATCAAATTTTTCAAAGCCAAATCCATTTATTACCCCTTTTGGTTTTTCTTTTGTATATGTCACTACACCACTGTATCCTTTCCTAGCAGCGGGATTCCAATAAGAATAATAACCAGGAGTATTACGTAGATGTAAAGGTACTTGATTTGGTATAGCTTTTATTTCTTGTAAACACATAATATCTGGTGTCTCTTTTTTAAACCAGTCAAATAAACCTTTTTTTTCAGCGGCCCTTATTCCATTTACATTCCATGATAGAATTTTCATCTATTTCACTTATTTTACTGATTATAATGATATTAAATCAGATTGTTTTTTATAAACGTTTTATTTTCTTACTTATTTAAAAAGATAAAAGATATTACGAAGTTTTATATAGTAAAGGACCTATAGAAATGGAAGGGAGGAATTAAAATTGAAAATAAACTTCATTCCGATAATTGTACTTTTGATTTTTTTATTATCATCTTTCGTAGGAGTTTCAAATGATATAGAAGAAACCTCATTACAGACTAGAGAAATTGATACAAAGGTATATTTTTTGTATTGTGAGAAATCAAGATCAGATACTTTAGAGAAAGCTTTAAAAACTTCTGGCACTCAAAGCGATAGCACTATTATAAATGATTCGGAATATGATGATTTTCACCCAATCCTAGCTGGAGACAATAGAGGTAGATTTTTTACATGTTTTGAGCGTACATGGGATGGTGTTGACTATTATCCAGATTTTTGGTGTTCACTAGATAATGGCGTGAGTTGGGAAGAAATTGGATATTTCTCTGAATCAGTAGGATGTGAATTTCCGGATGCAGATTCAAATGATAATGGTTTCTACGCTACAGTTTTAAAAGATTATGGACAATGGGATAATGAGATATGGCTTATATATTCAGATGATCTACCTCATTATATAGATTATAGGGGAATTTTGGATGAATGGTATCCTTTTCGTGAATGTGAGAATTTTTTGATTCCTGCTATTTCATGTTATACTAGAGTAGGTGAATCATGGAATTTTGGAGGTATATCCTTTGTATGTGATATATTATCTCCCTGGTATTCACCTACCTGTCCATGTATTTATTATGAGAATGGGGAATATGGTGGTGTGTTGACATATATATGGAGTGATAATTTTCTTAATTCAGATATAGCAATTAATGAAGTAACAGAAATGTCTTATGCTGTGTGGGACAATGAAGTGGATGCAAACCTACTGGTGAGAAAGGATAATTTTGGAGAATGGGATGCCCAAAATCATCATCCACATATTGGAAGTTGGTCTATTGGTGATGGTATTACGAACCTCTCAAATCCATCGATTGAAGCACATAATAATGCTATTATCATTGTTTGCGAGGAAGAAGATAACATTGTTTGTTTCTATTCAGATAACGGATTTTCATCTATTCAAAAAAATACAGTAGTTAATTCAGCCAAATTTCCAGAGGTAAAGGTTACATTTGATGGAAATGTATTTGTTTGTTCTTATGTGAAAGATGGTGCTGTTTATTGTAAAAAATCTGAAAATGGCGGTGCTAATTGGATAGAAGAACAAAAAGTGCAAGACAGTCAAGCAGTTTCTGAATTTGGTTCTCATGATCTTGGAAAAGGAAAAGATGGAATATATGCAGTTTGGGAAGACAACCGAGGTGATGATAGAGATATCTACTTCGGACAAGCATATGATGAAACAAAACCAGAAATTGATATAATATCGATAAAAGGTCGTCCAGTTGGTATTATTGCAACTATTGAAAATATTGGAAATGCTGAAGCGACAAATGTAAAATGGACAATGACTGTAATTGGTGGAATCTTGAGTAAAATAAATAAAAATTCGACCGGTACAGTAGAAACTCTTGCTATTAATTGTAAAATTTATGCAAATTATGGATTGATACTTGGGTTGGGACCAATAGCTATAACAGTGACAGTAGAATGTGATGAAGGATTATACGAAATAGATTATGCTAAGGGTATTCAAATATTCATCTTTTCTTTGATTAGTTAATATAAACTATATGTTATTTCTTAGTTTTAAGAAATTAATTCTATTTGGTTAAAATCTGTTAAATTTATTCTATAATATGCAATCCATGCCAGTAAATACTTTCAGTTAACCCCTTCTCATATATATAAACAAGAAAAGACTTTACGGATTCAATAAGACGTAAGATACGGGGGACATGCCAGCCTCCTCCTAAGCTGGCATTTCTGCCAATTAAACTTTCAGATTCATCCCATCCTCTCTTTCTTTTTTTATTCATCCAAAAGATTTTAATCTCTAAATTCATTGAAGATTTAAATAAGCAATATTTAGAGCGTGTTAACGAGGAGTTTATATGCCTGAAAAAATTTGTGGAATATGCCGAAATAAATTTCATTTACACGAACATCAATCAGGATTTGTATTTGATAATAAAGTTTTTGTTTGTGAAGATTGCTCTAAAAATACATCAGAAAATGACATGATGGAATGGTCAAGAAGTGTCATGCAAGATCCTGGATTTGGTATGCCTATAGCTCTTTGGTTAATACACGAACAAAATAAAGATAAACCACTATTTTCAAAACGAAAATAATCTTCTAAGACGTTATTTTATTCTCTTATTATCTGATGATATTTTATCATAAAAAATTATTTATAATAAATTTATATTTTTATTTAATTATCTGCTAAATATTCGGGAGGAATACATTGTGAATACGGTGATTTCAAAGCTTAATATATTTTTTATTATTTTTATTTTATTTATCATCCTTGCAAGTTTAGTTATTCCTGCAAGCAGTACCCTACGAGAAAGTATTCGTACAGAAGGTTACTCCAAAGGTGTTTCCTATAAATCAGTAGTTCCTTTAAAAAAAGCAACGTTTGTGAACTATGAAGATAAAAACTATTTAGATGATTATGCATACCTTGCATCTGTTCCGACTACTGTTTTTAATGATGGAAACCAATTGTTATCAAGCACTTTTTTATTTTATCAAGAAGACGTGACATTCAAAGAACAAAAGAAGAAGATATTGAATGCAAATCTTGGAATTGATTATTTTATGGTGGATTGGTCTTCTTTCTGTGGTGGTAATCTAGATCAAATAATTTGTATAAATGTTGAAAACGAAAAATTAAAAGAATGGTCAGCCGCAGAATATATTACAATTGAAGGTAAAACTCCCTTTGAGATTGCCTCTTAAATCGCTCTCCATGATTGGTCATATTCAGATAACGCAGTCATTGCAGTAATTGAAGAAGAATTTGAAGAACCTGATTATATTTTTTCAAATACTTTAAAAGGAAAATTCCCAACGGAAAATGTATACGATCTTCCCACCTTTGAGTTAAAACAAACAAATTCTTTAAATCCTATTTATCATGATTTTACTGTAGATAGTAAATATAAATATATCAAGGCAGAAGTGTGGTGGGATGGAATATTTTTTGGAGATTTAGTAATGATTCCCACAGGAGATCCGGATATACAATTATTCTGTCAAGAGAAAGGAGAATGGATGCAATCTGCAGCAATCGCTAATTGGAATATATACTCTCCAAAAGGTCATGAATATACGTATGGTCATGTTTATAATTCTGGTTCATGGAGAATTGGCATAACAGATTTTCCAACAGAAGGTGAAGCTCCAAGAAAAAGTAGATTGGGAGGAATATTTGTTGTCCAAGGATCAATATTGAAAGCACTAAGTCCAAAGGTAAATTATCATGTAGATGTCACTTTATATTCTGGTGTAGAATTTATTATACCAGATACCCCACCATTTGGTTGCAGGGATGCCACCTTTAAACTAATGTGGGATAATCCTGATGTATGCCTCGGTTTTTCACTAATTGGTCCATGCGGAGAAGTAATTTTTACCTCAATAAATAAAAGCAGGACGAAGATGCAAGAAATGCACATAAATCAACTTGGAGAATGTAATCCAGGAGAAAATTATTCTATATCCGTTTTTACTTTGGATGAAGTAAGAAGTTCTATTGATTTTGAAATTGAATATGAATGGAAACAGAAATTTTCCGAAACCGAAGGAAATGCACTTACTTCAGCAACTGAAGGAGCAATACTTGCTAGCACCATGAATGCTCCGCTGCTTTATATTTCCCATGATAATTTTCCAAAAATAACTGAACAAGCATTGTTAAAATTAGGAATCAAAAATATCCATTTAATAGACATAGGAAAAGAATTATCAACTCAAGTAATTAAAAAGATAAAAAATTCATTTAAAATAACAGAGCATTTTGTTGATTTAAGACAAATTTATGATTATATCCGCTCGATAAAAAAAATGAACGTTGACGATTCTATTAATGAAAGTAATGATTTAATTTTTGCAACTATTGATCCATGGACTTATTGGTACATGGGAGAATTACAACCTTCAGGTGAAACTGAAGCTGCACTATTTTTAGGACCTGCTGCATATCTAGCTGCTCACCATTGTTGCCCAATCTTAATTGTTGATACGCATCCAGAGCTTTCATCAGCGGTGGTATGACATACTGAATTTTGGAGAAATTATGTAGCTGGGCGTTACGCTCATATTCCTTCTGTTGCTGATATGGTATTGACTGGAAGAAGAGCATATAATTTTTTAAAGGATTATGGTTTCGATAAGGAAGGAAGAGAAACAATTATTACAATAGCAGGTCAATATGATATTGGTATACCATGGGATCGTGTTTTTGTAGGAGAAGCAAAAACTGGTAGGATATGGGGTACCCCAATTGATGCAGCATATTGGATCAGCCGTTCCGTTTTTTACCCGGGATTAATTTTTGTAAATCCAGCAGTTGGGTCTGATCATACAGTAGAGCTAATTAATGGAAGTATCAGTGTTAGATCCGGTATTAGAGGATTATTGAGAAATCCACTTTTTAATACACTTGGCATACAGCGTGAATCAAAAAAAGAAAATTTTGAGTACCCAGTTTTGTGTTCATTTGTAACTCATAAATATCGATTTAATGAAAGAGCTAGTAAGTATTATGGTTCAAAGTATCAATGTGCTGACGGTTTAACTCCTGGAGTGGATACTACCATGAATTCTATTGATCAAGGAATAAATAAAAAGTATTACAATCAAGATGGCAGTTATTTTCCAGATATGACAGAATCAGAAGTCATCCCTTTTTATCTTAATAAAGGAGGTTTTGATGCTGTTTTTTCTACAAAACTTGAATCAGTTATGGATAATCTAAATCAGGGGGTTATACTTTGGATACATGCATCACATGGTATGCAGTATCAATGTGGCTCTACTCTTTTTTGGGACCCTAAGGAAGGATTTAAGAAAAACAGAATTTTAGGAATATTTGCCGGGGCAACAAAAGAAGATAATCCCTGGAGAGGATATGATTGGCTTCTTGATTCAACAAAAGAACCAGATACTATGTCTATGGACTTCGAAGGAATTTTGCCCTTTACAAATATTAATGGATTATTTTTCCCGGCAACTGGAATGGACTATGTACTTGCTCGAAAACCGATTAGAGAAAGAATTAACACATTATTAGATATTATTAGAATAATACCCTTCAGATTAAACACTGAAAATTTATACGATGGTCTAACTGGAACAATTGCCTTTTCAAAATACCCCCTTGCTGATAAAAATGCATCAGACATGGAAATTTTAATGGATAATCTTCATTCAGTAGGTTTCATTACAAGTATTTGTCAAACATCAACTACTTACTTACATCTGATGATGATACGACATGGTTCTGTATTTCAAGTCCAAGATCCCTGGCCGACCTCGTGGTATGGAGCAATATGGCGCCAATCGATACCTAGAGATATTATTTTGGGTAATACGGTAGGTGAGGCATACGTTAAGGGGATGAAGCATACTGGCATCTTATATATTGGAGACAACGGAGGCCCTCCACAGTGGTGGTGGGATTCAGCTGAAAATGTTGTTTACTTTGGGGATCCCAATCTAAGAATGTATGTACCAAATAACGATTTCAGTAAAGCCAATACTTGGGAAAAACCACAAACATTAAGATATGATGCTGATATTGAACTTGATGGCCATATGCCCTTTGGAGCGACTAATTATCCACACAAAATAGTCCAAATCACCTTTACAGAAAGAATATCTTGGTTATTACTGGTATTAATCATATTAATTATCATTATAGGTGCTATTGCTGTTTTAAAGAAAAAAGCAATGAATAAAGAGGAAAAATAATAATACTATATCAAAATCCTTTTTTATTGCTAGTTGAATGTAGGAGAAGATGTTTGTTGTAAAACTTGGTGGTAGTGTAATAACGGACAAATCGAAGAAATCCGAGTTCAAGAAAGAAATAATGGATAAACTATCTCTCGAAGTAAATAAGGCAAATAAGGAAGTTATATTAGTTCATGGAGCAGGATCATTCGGACATATTCTTGCAAAAGAGTATATGTTGAACGAGGGACACAAAAACGAAGATCAGCTAAAAGGTTTTTCACTTACCCATGCTATGGTTCAAAAATTAAATTCATTGGTACTAAACTCATTACATGAAAATGGTATTATAGCTGTATCAATACCTCCACATGTTATATTAAAACTCAATAATCATAAACCAGTGAAGATGGATTATTATGTATTCAGAGAATATCTAGAAAAGGGTTTCACTCCAGTAACCTTTGGAGATGTAGTATTAGATGAGAAACTAGGTTTTTCTATCTGTTCAGGTGATCTTTTGATACAAATGCTTGCAGAACATTTTAAACCTGAAAAAGTAATCTTCGTTTTAGATGAAGATGGATTATATAACTCAAATCCAAAGATAAATAAAAATGCAGAATTTATTGAAAAATCTACAATAGATGAATTAGAAAACCTAATTACCTCTTCTGATAGTCATGCTGATGTAACCAAAGGAATGGAAGGTAAAATTGCAACTATTAAAAACATTGCTAATTTAGGAATTGATGTTGTTATGTTGAATGGCAATATAGATAACAGATTATATTATACATTGATTGGAAAAGGAACAAAACACACGTTAATTTTAGGTGAAAAGAAATGAACCAAACAGAAGAGAGGAAACGTGAGCATATCGATATATCATTAAAAGAAAATGTATCCGCGCATCATAATTACTGGGATGATGTTATACTCATTCATAATGCATTACCTGAAATAAACGAGGATGAAATTGATTTATCAATTGAATTATTTGGAAAAAAGCTGGGAGCACCCTTGGTAATATCTGCAATGACGGGTGGTTATTCAGAGGGTAAAAAAATTAATGAAAATCTTGCTGCCGCTGCAGAAAAATTTCACATTGCAATGGGAGTTGGTTCCCAAAGAGCCGCTCTTGAAAATTATGAATTAAAAGATACTTATAGCATAATAAACAATTATAATATTCCTTTAAAAATCGCAAACATTGGAGCATCTCAGATAGTGTTATGGGATAAGAAAAAAATTTTAGAAAATGCTGGTAAAATAGTTGATATGATAAATGCAGATATTCTTGCAGTCTGTCTAAATTTTTTACAGGAGGTCATTCAACCTGAAGGAGAAGCTCATGCGAAGGATTGTTTAAAAACTATAGGTATGCTTTCGAAAGAATTAGGTATACCAATATTAGTAAAAGAGAGTGGAGCAGGTATTTCGTATAACGTCGCTGAACGCCTTAAAAAAACAAATATTGCAGGTATTGATGTAGGTGGTGCCGGTGGTACTTCTTTCTCAGCAGTAGAATATTATCGTGCTAAAATTAAAGGAGATAAGCATAATATGAGAGAAGGACAAACCTTTTGGGATTGGGGAATACCAACACCAACATCAATCCTTGAGGTTGGAGAAGCTACTAATTGGGAGCTACCAATTATTGCAACTGGCGGTATTCGAAATGGACTGGATGTAACAAAAGCCCTAGCATTAGGAGCAAATGCCGCAGGTATTGCTCATTCTCTTTTAAAACCAGCAACCCAAGATCAACAATCTACAATTTTTGAACTAGAAGTAATCATTAAAGAGTTGAGAACTGCTATGTTTTTAATAGGAGCGGAAAATGTTGAAAAATTATCTGATGCGGAAGTGGAGTATGGACTTTAATGCTGAAATAGAAAAAAGATGTATGGCTTTTAACAAGCATTGGAAAAAATATCTGCCAGAGGGCATACCAGCAGAGCTTTATGATGCAGCTAGACATATTGCATTAGGTAGTGGAAAGAGACTTAGACCATGTATAGCTATGCTTGCATGTGAAAGTGTCTCTGGAGATGTAGAAAATGTCCTACCATTCGCATCAGCGTTAGAAATAATTCATAATTTTACGTTGGTACATGATGACATAATGGATAAATCAGATATGAGAAGAAATCTACCAACAGTTCATGTTAAATTTGGAGAACCTACAGCAATACTCACTGGAGATTTTCTTTTTGCCAAATCTTTTGAGGCTATTCATGACTTGTCAGTAGATTTATCCATGTTTAAAGAGCTTGATTATAGCCTTGTTAAATGCGTATTAGATATATGTGAAGGACAACAACTTGATATACAATTTGAAAAAAGAAAAATGATTTCAGAAGAAGAATATTTTAATATGGTTCAGAAAAAAACAGCAGTATTATTCGAACTTTCAGCAAGAGGAGGGGCAATAATTGGTGGGGGAAACCAGAGAGAGATCAATGCTTTAACAGAATATGGATTGCAATTAGGTTTATCATTTCAAATATGGGATGATTATCTTGATATCAGTAGTGATGAAAAAACTTTAGGAAAAGATATTGGAAATGATATTAGAAATGGTAAAAAAACCCTCATAGCAGTCCATACGTTACAAAATGCAACTGCCGAAAACAGGAAACTATTGGATGAAGTGTTTGGAAATAAAAAAGCCTCGGATGATGATATAACACGAATTTTCACTCTTTTTAAAGAGATGGGATCTATAGATTATGCACGGAATACTGCACTAAATTATAATAAAAAAGCAAAAGATGCTTTAGAGCTTCTTGAAGATTCAGAAGCTAAAAATATTTTGGAGAGGTTAGCTGATTATTCGATACAAAGAGAAAAATAGTATGTCAGTTGAGAAAATAAGAAAATCCGCACGAAAATACGCTCTTCAAAATGCTGTACAATTTAATGGAACGGCAAATCCCAAAGCTGTTGCAGGAAAAGTAATTGCTGATTTTAAAGATAAAGATCTCTCTCCAAATGAAATTTATAAGATTTCAAGTATGATTTGCTCGGAAATTAATAAGGTACCTATTGAACAGCAGATAACTGAGCTAGAAAAACTTGCTCCCGAACTTTTAAAGAAAGAAAGAAAAGAAAGAGATTTCTCATTACCTAAGCTCCCAGATGCAAAAATGGGAAAGGTTGTTACTCGGTTTCCACCAGAACCAAACGGATATCTTCATATTGGTCATGCTAAAGCGGCTATAGTTGATTATGAATATGCACACATGTATGATGGAAAATTTATCCTACGTTTTGATGATACAAATCCAGAGAATGCTGAGATTGAATTTTATAATGCACAAAAAGAAGATCTAAAATGGCTAGATTTAGAATGGGATGAAGAATATCACACATCAGATCATCTTGAAAAACACTATAAATTAGCAAAGCAATTAATTAATCAAGGGGATGCATATGTTTGTAACTGCGCTCCTGATATTATTAAAAATAATCGCTTTCTTGGTAAAGAATGTAACTGTAGAACTAACACTAGTGGGAAAAATATTGAACGTTGGAGAAGTATGATTAATTCCAATATAGATGGTGTAATTCTTAGATTTAAAGGAGATTTAAGTTCTACAAATACTGCAATGCGCGATCCAACTTTGTTTCGAATTATTGAAAAAAAGCATCCATTACATGGGGATAAATATCGAGTTTGGCCCACATATGATTTCACTGGAGCAGTTGAGGATAGTTTAAGTGGAGTAACCCATCCCTTCCGAACAAAGGAATATGAACTCCGAGACGAATGTTATTTTCGTCTACTTGAACTTCTTAATCTAAGAAAACCACATCTCATGGAATTCTCTCGTCTTTCTATCGAAGGTATGCCAGTTTCCAAACGGAAAATAAAACCATTGATTGATAAAGGAATGGTTTCAGGATTTGATGATATTAGATTACCTACATTAAGAGGATTAAAAAAAAGAGGTATCTTGCCAGAAGCAATCAAACAATTTATCCTATCTCAAGGGATCTCAAAAGTTGAATCATCTGTAACATTTGGTATTTTAGAAGCATTCAATAGAAAGATAATTGATCCTATTGCTAAAAGATATTTCTTTGTAAAAAATCCCATCAAACTCAATGTTGAAGGTGCACAAGTTGGTGTGAGAAAAATACGATTACATCCTACTAATGAAAAACTTGGAAGCAGAACAATTAAAACCAGATCCAACTTTTATGTTCCAAAAGAAGATATCGAAAAAATAAACATAGGAGATACCTTTAGATTAAAAGATCTGTATAATGTTAAAATAAAAGAAAAAAAAGATAAAATTTTAACGGAATTTGCTGGTGATGAGCTATTAACTGATTCAGCAAAGATTCAATGGACAACTGAAAACTTTGTAAAAATGAGTATTTTTATCCCGGGACTCCTTTATTTGAATGGCAATTATAACAAAGATAGTCTTGAAAAAATTGAAGGTTTTGCAGAAGAAGCGATTGCAAAATTAAAAACAGGTGAAATTGTACAGTTTGAACGATTTGGTTTTGTAAGAATCGAAAAACAAAAAAATGCTATAATTGGTTATTTTACTCATAAGTAAACTTTTTAAGCTTTTTAATATTTATATAAAAGTTAGGGTGCAAAAAAAGGATGGGATAATCAATGTGTTTTAAAAATAAATTTATTTCAGTTTTATTTATTTTATCTCTCTTTATTGCGGTAGAAAGTGTTAATGCTTCACTACTAAGACCAGATGGTAGCAGCTCAATTATGATTACATTAGCTGTTATTATAGCTGCTATTGCAATTATTGCTGGTTTCTTTTTCTTAGCAAGTGGAGTAAAATATGTAACACCTGAAAACGTACTTGACACGGAGATTAGAAAAAATCTCTATGAATATATTGATGAGTGTCCAGGTTCACATCTTAGAGAAATTGCTAGAGAACTTGATTTAAAACCAAGTAACGCTGCATGGCATCTACGTAAATTGGAGCAGACAAATCTAGTTCGTAGTAGATACATAGGGGGAAAAAAGGTTTATTATCTTGTTGAGGGTGGTATAGAATCAAGAAAACAAGCAATTGCAGAAGCAATACTTAGAAATAAAAACGCTTTAGAAATAATGCGATACCTTCAGGAAAATCCAGGAAAACATCTCCTTGAAATTGCACATGCACTAAAACTAAATCATCACGTAGTAAAATGGCATATTAATAAAATGTTTATGGCAGAATTAATTGATGGGGACACTAGTAATTCTGCATACCCTGTTTACTACCCAACAGAAATTGGCGAAGCAGCTTTAGATAATTTTATCGATTATACTAATAAACCAGCAACCTAGATCCTACCTACATCAACTACTTCAACATTATCAACCTTATTAATTTTTGAAAAAATCTCAACTACTGGGTCTAGTCCACCCTCTGAATCCGGGACAGACACGGTCACATTCAAACCTCTCAAACCAAAAGCAATATCTTTAACTTCAACCTTTCCTAGTTTTATAGGTTCTTTAATTACATTTTTTACTTCATCAATAATTGATTGTATTTCATCATCGCTTAATACTCCCTCTGGCATAAGACGAATGAGTGCTATTACTTCCCCCATATAAACCCCCTATGGACCTTTGAATCCGCACTTTGGACAGACATATTCTATGCTTTGCTCTCTACAACTATTGCATCTCCCTATAATTAAATCACACGTTGGGCATTGAAATGTTGTACTTCCCCGTTCAAGAAGTCCTTTACCGCAAGTTATGCATTTCTCAGCTTTTTTCATAGGATGAGCTGAATATCATCTCTATTATTAAAATGTGACGTCGCTATATCTGATTATAACTCTTTATGTTTGTTTTTTTATCGCATCTAATGAAAATGATGCAACAGATTTGAATATTCTATACTGAAATATAGCTCCGGCTATAAGGCCCATGTGGTAAGTTATAAATCTAAACAAAATAATGAATATACCAACAAGAGATGAACTGATAAATACACTGTATAAAACTGCAGCACTACCTTCGGTAACACCTGCACCTCCTGGTGTTGTGGGCATCATTACAATTATTATTAATAGTACTTGAGCTGCTGTCGATTCAATAATAAACGGTTTTAATCCTAAACCCATAAGAATTAGCGGAGGAATCATCCACCCCGTAATCCAAAATATCGCGGTAAATATACCAGCTTTCATAAAAGCTTTTTTTCCTGTAGAAATGAAAAATATCATACTGTTATGAAAGTTATCTACCTCATTTTTTATCCTCTCTATACGTACATTTTTACTATCCTTTTTTTTAGAAAATCTACTTATTTTATCACTTAAAAAAATTAAAAAGGATTTAGTTTTATTTGGGTTTTTTAATGCATAAGCAAAAACCACTAGTGCCATTATAAAAATAACTACTGCTATTGTAAGTCCAATTCTCAAAACCCCTATCTCTATGCGCCCTCTAAAAATTAAAAATGCAAATGGGACACATAAGAGAAGAAATATTGCATCGAGCAATCGCTCACTCAGGACTGATGCAGTAGCACTGCCAACGCTTAAACCATTCTTGTTTAAAAGATAAATTCGTACTGGTTCTCCTCCTGCCATTGAAGGTGTAATGTTAGCTAAAAAGAGATTTGCAATAATTATTTTTGTTGATTCCCAGATGCTAATATTAACATTTTCATCGATGGCATTGCTCAGAATTCTTAATCTGACACCCCACAATATCCAATAAATAATATTTACCACTATTGCGGCAAAAAAGAATTCATAACGTATCTGATGAGTTGATAAATATGTCAAAGTGTTTGTATCAATTGTTAAGTACAAAATTAGTATAATGATTGCAATACTTAAAACAAGACTAATTATTATTGAAAGTTTCATTGTTTTTGGCTTATTCTCTTTAAGATTCACAAGCCTTTATTTTGAAAACAGTTTATGATTCTTGTGGTTCTGAAATTGAAGTCTTAATAAAAAAACTTATGTGCGATAAGATATTACTACACGGTTATTGTGTAATTATGAAAAAATTACCATTTGATAAATATCTAAAAACAATGAGATATGCCTTTACAAACTTTTTATCTGGAGAAAATATTTATCCATTTTACGCTTCATTTAAGGTTACTCATAAGTGTTCATTAAAATGCCATTTCTGTAATGTATGGATGGAAAAAACCCCGGATCTTCCTAAAGAAGAAGTTTTTAACTTATTAGACAATATTGGCAATTCTAGTATCATAGTCTTAAGCATTGAAGGAGGAGATCCTCTAGTAAGAAAAGATCTTGGCGAGATTCTAGAATATGCGTACAAAAAACCTTATTATTTATTTTTCACAACAAATGGACATTTACTCGATAAAAGACCAATGGAAGAATACGGTAAACATATTGACTATCTTCACATAAGTATCGACGAAGGGCATGCGAATCTAGAATTTTTTGATAGATTAGAAGAATTTCAAAGCTATGGACCAGAAATATGTATACAGATTGTGGTAACAAAAGACACAATAATGTCTATTGAGGAGAAAGTAAAAAGAATATATGAAGCGGGAGCAAGAACTGTGATTATGCCAGCATGTCATCTAGATGGAACAGATGATTATTATCCCGATCCTGAGAAATTCAGGAGTGAAATTATCCGTTTAAAAAAAATATATAAAAATACCATTACTACCCCAAATGGATTTTTAAATAATATCAATAAACCACATGGATGTTCAACATCCTCAATAATAATCGATTCTGATGGGGGTCTTTTTTACCCATGCAGAACTGTTGGTGAAAGAATCTATAATTTTACTGACGGATCTTTTATGGAGTTTTTAAAAACACCAGGGGCTAAACAAGCGAGACATGATATGAAAAAATGCGAACGAATGTGTGGTTGGTATCAGTATTTTGCAACTGATGTTTTTGCATCTCCCCCCTCAATTGCATCTTCGCTGAGTCCTTATATTTTTAAATAGTCCACTAATTTCCTTTTAGTAATTGTTATTTATTAACTGTGTGATTACAAATTAAAGTGGAATATAGATTGTTATGAGAATATTATTTGCAACTGAATCATATTATCCCAATATTGATGGTGGAGCAATTGCACAGCATCGTCTCGTGCATGAACTAGTAAAACATGGAAATGAAGTTGGCGTCATAGCACCAGGTCTTTCCTATAAAAAAAATATTGAACAAGATAAAGGATCAACAATATTCAGAACACGGGGATTAATATTACCATTTTATATGAACAATAAGTATCATTTTTCACCATTTCCACTATTTCAATTAAATAGAATCATTAAATCTTTCAAACCTGATATTGTAAATATTTGCTCACCATATCCGATTGGTATAAGTACCCTCCTTTATGCCAAAAAGTTTGGTATACCTGTGGTTGGATCCATTCATATTTTACCAGAAAATATGCTCTCTCCTTTTATAAACTCCAGATATTATAATCTTATTAAAAAATATTCTTGGGCATATCTCGTTTATTTTTTCAATTTAGTAAATTGGGCAACAGTACCCACACAAACAGGAGCAGACATGTATATTGAAAAAGGACTCCAGACAAAAATAACTCCTATATCAAATGGAGTAAATATAGAGATTTTCAATCCGAATAACGATGGTGAATATCTGAGAAAAAAATTCAATATACCAAAAGAAAATGTTGTTTTATATACAGGAAGAATGAGCAGTGAGAAGAATCTAGATGTTCTTATAGAAGCAATACCTCACGTGTTGAAAAAAATAGACGCTCATTTTCTTTTATGTGGGTCAGGGGGCGGATATAAACAAAAAATGAAAAAATTAACAGAAACATTGCACATATCTGATAAAACAACATTCATAGATTTTTTAGCATGGGAGGATTATATCAACATTTATTCGTTGGCTGATTTATTTGTGATGCCTGCAGAAGCTGAACTTCAAAGTATCGTGACAATGGAAGCAATTGCTTCAGGATTGCCAGCCGTTGTTGTAAATATAGGTGCAGTACATGAACTTGTAAGTTCAGAAAATGGTCTTTTATTTGATCCAAGAAACAGTAAACAATTAGCAAAAAACATTGTAAATATACTATCAGATACAAAACTTAAAAATAAGATGAGTAAAAATAGTTTAAAGCTCATCCAAAAGCATTCAATGAACTATGTAGGCAGTCAATATGAAAAAGTATACAAAAAGGTAATCGAACTTCATAAAAACAAATTAATTTAGGGGCCATCCAAAAATTCTTCTATATATGTCCAGTTAACAAGATAAACCTCCGTCCATTGCACTTCCTCCATATCTTGGTTTAAAGTCGCATTTCTATAGGCAAGTTCAAAAGGTTGATAAGAAAATTTTTCATACGATTCATTCGTCATATAGAATATTTTACCAAAACCAACGTGGACTACTATATCCTTCATTACATCGTCAATTATTATATGAGTGATTTTGCTATAATTTTTACCAATTCCTTTCAATTCATCCAAATAATCAGTAACATTTTCAGATATCCAGATAATGCTTGCATCGTCTAAAGTTGTATTAAATCCTATAGCTTCTGTAACTCTTGCAAGACGATGATCTGAAGCTATTACAGTTCCGTTTTTTGTACAGTTACCGTTCATCCATTCTATGACTGCAAAATCTTCGTTTGATATAGCTTCATATGATGCATTTAAAGCTACATGAGACGGATAAACAGATACGGCATTTGCAGTAACGAGAGATAAGATTATAGCAATATATAGAAATTGCCTCTTTTGTAATATATTTGGTTTATTAGAGAAATAAAATGATGGTTTTTTCATATAACTTAACTTTTCAGTTATCTTAGATAATTTTTCATAATTCAGTTTGAGGAAAATTCCCCTTATTCCGAATATAGAAATAATACTAAGGGGAGCCATCAAATATTCAAAATGTCTATGTGGCAGTATTGTTGAACTGTTGGTGATAATTCCAAATCCAAAAGAGACAAATATTGCTAATAACCATCCTCGAATAAAACTTCCATTTTTTATGAATCGAGTATATCTAAAACCTGCCAAACCAAATGCAAAGATAAGAATTAATGGTATTGAATAAATAATCGATAATGGTGTAAAACTAAAGTTTGTCCAAGGTATTTTTATTACAGAAAAGATGCTCATAACAATTAAAATTATAATCATTGTAATAGAAAATTTTGCTAAGACTGACTTTGAAGTAGGCTTTTCTCTTATAATGAAAATATTTAATTTTCTCTTTAACCAAACAATTCCAAACATTAAAAAAAACAGTAGATAAAACAAAATAATGGTGTAATTGGAACTTACACTAATGATTCCTATTTTTAATCCCCCACTCATAAAATTAGTATAGACTGGTGTGGCAATTAATATCCAATATGAAAAAATCAGACTACTTGTAACCAATATATAACTAATATCCTTTTTTAGAAAAGGTGTCCAATCCTTTTGGCTTGTATTTTCAACAAATACAATGAATATTAAGGAAATCAAGTAAATATATGTTGTAAGGTGATGAGACATAATTAGTAGAATTGTTGAGATAAAAAGAGGAATTATGAATCTTATATCCTCTCTAAATTTTATGAAAAGATAAATGGAAAACATCATAAAAAAGTGACCGAGAGTTAATGGAGAGGCATGGCTTGTTTGATACACATGAAATGGCATGACTGCTAGGAAAAGACTAGACAGAAGAGCCTTCTTTCTATCCCCCAATAATTTATACACAACAAAATAAAACAACAATACCGAAAGACCACCAAAAATCGGTGCGATTTTTGGCATAATAGTTAAAACATCGATACCTGTAATCCAATGGGCAGCACCTGTTACTGCATATAGAACAGGGAAATATTGATATGATCCACCCCAACCGTAATATGGATTAAACAATTCCTGATTCTTCACAAAAGAGTTTGTAAGACCATAATAAATTCCGAAATCACATCCCCAAGCAGCGTTTGTCCAAGCAGGTATTGATCTTAAAATAATAGCTATTATTGTTATTACAATCAACCAGAAAAACCAGTTTTTTGTTAGCTCGTTGGATTTTGGCATAGTCATCAACAGCATCTCTCTTGTGTATATTAGTTATGATATATAAAGTCATTAGGAGTTACATATTAGAATAAATCACATCAATAACATTATCAACAGTTTTATTTACATCGTATTTTCTTTTTATTCCTGTAGTTTTTTTCGCAATTTCAATATCTCTTCTCAGCTTAATTTTACTTTGATTTACAGAATAAAAAGTACCTAACTCATTATGATAAGTTCCCAGATATTCTTGTTCTATTTGACCAGGTGTTGGGATCATCAAAGCTTTTGTTTCAATAATTCCTAAATCCATTATTGTCGAATATCCCGATCTTGAAACAACAATTTTCGCTTTATTTAAAAGTCCCTCTCTTTTTTCTTTTGTTAGAAATGAATAGGTAGTTATATTTTCATTCTTTATTTTTGAGTACTTTTCAACTTTTCCCAGAGTCATTACAATATTTCCATCTAAATCTTGAATTTGCCCCGCTAATCTTTCTTCTAAAATACTTCTCTGAGGTTCGGGACCAGAAATTGATACAAAATAATCGATATCTTTCTTTTTTCTTCTCTTTTTAAAATCAGAAAGAACACCAACATAATGAAGTTTATTTTCATCAATTTTTTTTAAATTATGTGATAAATCTCCCGATAAACTATTTTCTCTATAATCTGGTATGATAATACCTGAGAATCTTTTGAAAAAAAAGAGATTAAATAGCTCGCTTCCAGTTTCAAACATTTTTATACGAAGAGGATTCATAATTCGCATTTGATGAGAGATAAAAAAAGAAGGAATTTCCTTGCTATATATATCGTATCGAGCATCAGAAATAATTAGGTTATATTTTTTTTTATTAAGTATTTTCGAGAGTTGAACTAAACCTGATTCTATCCTTTTAATAAATAAAGGCCAGTAAATTACGCTTTTCGCCATAAACTGTCTAGAATTCTCTGAAAGTAACATCGGATAATCAGGTATGTCCTTGTAGTTAGCAGTTTTCCCTAATTCTTTTTTCAATAATTCTAAGGATCTCCCATGGGATACAATAGTCAGATTGTTGTTTTCTTTTATTAGTTTTCTTAATATTGGTAAAGATCTAGTTGAATGACCAAGTCCCCAAGAGCAAATGCCATAAATAATTTCCATTTAGATTTTGTATTTGAAAAGACATTATATAACTAACTGGATGGCATCTTTTTATATTGGAATTTATATTTGTCTTTATTGTATGAACTTTAAAGAAAGATTATTAGGTATCTCCCATAAAAACAGTAGCTTACTTTGCGTTGGTCTAGATATTGATAAAGAAAAAATGCCTCAATTTTTAATTGAATCAAGTAAGCAACCATATTTAGATTTTAACAAATCGATTATCGACGCTACAAAAGATATTGTTTGTGCTTATAAGTTGAATATGGCGTTTTATGAAGTTTTTGGATCGGATGGTTTAATTCTTTTAGAAAAAACAATTGAATATATCCCAAAGGATATCATTGTGGTGCTAGATGGAAAACGTAATGATATCGGTAATACTGCAAACAAATATGCTCAAACTTTATACGAAACATTTAATGCTGACGCAGTAACTATTAATCCTTATTTAGGTATAGATGGAGTAACTCCATTTCTATCATATAAAGATAAATGTACTTTTATTCTTTGTAGAACATCCAATGATTCAGCAAGTGATTTTCAAGATCTAATTGTATCATCAACTCCACTTTATCAAATTGTCGCGAAAAAAATTAAAGAATGGAATAAAAACAATAATTGTGGGGCAGTCGTCGGTGCAACATATCCTTCTGAATTAAAAATAATTCGTAATATTTTAGGAGAAGAAATTCCTCTACTCATTCCAGGTATAGGTAAACAAGGTGGAGATGTTGAAAAAACTGTAAAAAATGGGACTAATGCCAAAGGTGAAATGGCAATTATTAATTCCTCTCGTGGAATAATCTATGCTGGTAAAGAAGAGAATTTTTCAGAAAAATCCAGGGAAGAAGCATTATTACTTCGAAACGAAATAAACAAGTATAAATAAAAAAGAGCGAAACTTTAATTAAGAACTAATATCATGATTTTAATTGCCTTGATTCGAAGAGCTCCATGATTTGTGATTGGAGAAGCAAGGTCAAGGCGACAATTGATATCGGTTAGGGTCCCTCTCAGATCAAATAGACGAAATGTCAAGAAATGAAAAAGAGGACAACCACGGTATCAAACACCTGTCGCGATATGAATTACATTACTACTCTACTGCTGCATTGTTAGAATGGTTTTGTAATCACACCCAACCAAGTTATCTTGTTGGGTGACAGCGACATATAATTTTTTATAACTAGATAGTTATGTATTAGTTTTGAGATAAAATTATATTCTAAAAAAGTATATCATAAATAATAAGTAAAAATATTCCATAATTATAAAATATACATTCAAGTGAACTTTGACCTAGTTATTTAGAGTTAATAGTATAAAAAAACGAAAAGCTTATAGATTGAAGTAAGCTTTACCCGTAATGGGTTGCCTAACTATAGCAATAAAATTGATGCTAGTTTGAATTAGAATAAAAAGGAGAGATGATATTAGCATAATAATTCGAAGTATCAGTTAAAATCTCTGATAATTGGTGAGGAAATAAAATAATGAAAATCGCGATGATTGGATGGGAATACCCACCTTTTAAAGTGGGTGGCTTGGGAACCCATTGTTATGGACTTACCCGAAGTCTTGCAGATAAAAACATATCTATAGATTTCTACATGCCTAAAACTAAACATAAACCAAGTAGTGATAAGGATAATTTAGTAATCAAAGAAGTTGGAGAAACTGAAATATTCCCTTACGATCGTCCAGGAAATAAAGAATTAGCAGGTCAATTTTTTGAAAGTGTTTACAGATATAACGATCTTCTGGTACAAAAGGTAAAAGGAAAGTATGATCTTATACATTGCCATGATTGGTTAACAATGAAAGCAGGAGTTGCACTTAAAGAAAAAATGGGCATCCCTCTTGTTCTTACCGTACATTCAACTGAATATGATAGATCCGGTTGGTTGTATCCAAATGATTGGTTTATAAACATTGAAAAAGAAGGTATGAAAAAAGCTGATAAAATAATTGCAGTCAGTCATTTCACAGAAAGAGTAATCATTGAAAAATATGGTATAAATCCTAATAAAATTACTGTTGTACATAACGCTGTATATCCAATTGGAGAAAGTGAAAAAAAGAATCTTGTTTTATTTTTAGGCAGACTAACTATTCAAAAAGGACCAGAATTTTTCCTAAAAGCAGCAAAAAAAATTTTAGAACATGAGGACACTCGATTTGTTGTTGCAGGAATCGGAGATATGCTCCCAGATCTAATAAGTCAAGCAATTAACCTTGGAATCTCGAATAAAGTTATTTTTACTGGCAAACTTACTGAAGAAGAAGTCAAGCATATATACAAAATTTCAAGTGTCTATATTATGCCATCTGTGAGTGAACCATTTGGGATAACGGCACTAGAAGCTATTTCTGCTGGTACTCCAACGATCGTTTCAAAAACTGCAGGTGTATCTGAGGTATTTCGTAATTGTTTAAAAGTTGATTTTTGGGATACAGATGAAATGGCAAATAAGGTTATAGCTTTGTTAAGATATGATTCATTGAGAAAAACAATGAGTAAACAATCAAAACAAGAGATTGAATTATTTACATGGGATCGAGTTGCAGAAAAGACAATTGATGTTTATAGAGGAATTACATAATGACATCAGTATGTTTCTATTTTGAAGTTCATCAACCGATGAGATTAAACCGTTTTTCTGTTTTTAATATTGGAGAAAAAAACGAATCTTTTTCTACCTATTTTAATGACAAACTAAACCAGCAGATTTTTGAAAAAGTAGCAAAGAAATGCTACCTTCCTACAAACAATTTATTACTTGATTTGATACGTGAATTTGATGGTAAATTTAGAATATCTTTTAGTATAACTGGAACATTTGTTGAATATTGTGAACGATTTGTACCAGAAGTTCTTGATAGTTTTAAAGACTTGCATAACACAGGTGCTGTTGATTTAATTGAAGAAACTTACTTTCATTCATTATCTTCATTATTTGAAAGTTTAGATGAATTTGAAGATCAGGTAAAAATGCATAACCGAATGATTAAAAGAATATTTGGTTGTAAACCTAAAGTTTTTAGAAACACTGAAGCAATTTACGATAATCGTATTGCAAAAAAAATAGAAGATTTAGGATATAAGGGAATTATTACTGAGGGAACAGAAAAGATTTTAGGATGGCGTTCACCAAATTTTTTATACAAACCAATTAATGCTGACCTTAAGGTTCTATTACGAAATTATAAATTAAGTGATGACGTAGGATTCAGATTTTCAGCACGTGATTGGCCAGGATTCCCATTAACAGCTGATAAATATGCTCATTGGATGTCCCATTGTGAAGGAGAAATAATCAATTTATTTATGGATTATGAAACATTTGGAGAACATCAATGGACTGAAACAGGTATTTTTGATTTTATCAAGAATCTCCCTAAGGAAGTTTTACGTCAAGGAAATCTTGATTTTGTCACTGTGGATGAAGCAATTGAAAGACATGAAACAGTCGGTGATATTGATGTCCCTTGGGCAATTTCATGGGCCGATGAAGATCGTGATGTATCTACTTGGCTTGGCAATGATATGCAAATTGCATGCTTCAATGAATTAAAAAATATTGGACAAAAATTAAGAGACCATGGCAATGAGGATTTATTACATGCTTGGCGGTTACTTCAAACGTCTGACCATCTATATTATGTTTCTACTAAAGGATATGAAGATGGTAATGTTCATGCATATTTTAGCCCCTATGACGCTCCTTATGATGGATTTATAAATTTTATGAATATTCTACAAGATTTTAAACATAAAGTAATGTGATAAACTGGAATTCTTAAGTTGATTATGAGAGAATGGATAGTTACAAATGGTCTTGGAAGCTATGCTTCTTTAGCTTATTCTAATGATAACGTCAGAAAATATAATGGTTTATTAGTGGCAAGTTTGAATCCACCAACAAATAGGTGGATGTTTGTATCAAATATGTATGATATTATCAATATAAAGGGTAAAGTTTATTTTTTACGGGATTATAAAAGTAATTTTAATTTTAATATATATCCATCATTTCTCTATGAGATTGAAGATGTAAAATTAAAAAAAACAATTTTTATGGAATATCAAAAAAATACGACAGTTATAAAATATGAAATTCAAACAGATAAACCAATTTTAATTACACATGAACCTGTAATAAACTCCCGACATTTTTATGATACAAATGAACAACACAATGTTACTTATGATCAAAATTTATTCAAACATGGAGTCAGTATAAAACCTAGTAACGTAGACATAACGCTTAAAATTATATTGAGAGATTGTTTGTATAAACCAAAAGAAAATTGGATAGAATATCATTACGAAAAGGATCGCGAAAGAAATGATTCGTGGATAGATAATTGTGTTCATATTGGAAATTTCTATAAAACTATCAAAAGTTCTTGTGAATACCATGTCATTTTCACACTTGAAAATAATTTATATGAAAATCCTTTAGATATATATTTACAGGAAATTCAAAGAAAGAAAAGATTACTAGAACGAACAGAACTTCCTAAAAAATTTTACAAACTTGTTTTGTCAACTGATAATTTCATTGTAAAAAAAGATAATAATAAATCGATTATAGCTGGTTATCATTGGTTTAGTGATTGGGGAAGAGACACACTGATATCTCTTCCAGGAATTGCTTTTATTACAAAAAGGTTTGATGATGGAAAAAATATACTTTTAAGTTTTAGCAGGTATTGTAGAAAGGGTTTAATTCCAAATGCATTTATGGATAGAGATTCCAAAGCTGTATATAATACAGCTGATGCTTCATTATGGTATATAGATAGAATATATCAATATATGAAATACACAAATGATCTAAATTTTATAGAAAAGGTATGGGAGGTATTACATTCTATAATTGATAATTATAGAAATGGAACAGACTACAACATTCATATGGATGAAGATTACTTAATTAGTCATAAAGAAGGACTAACTTGGATGGATGTAAAAATTGGAGATTATTACCCAACACCCCGCTCACAAAAAGCAGTTGAGATTCAGGCTTTGTGGTTTAACGCCCTAAAAATAATGAGTAATTTTGCTGGATTATTGAATAAGGAAGACATCTATTCTGATTTAGCAGAAAAAGTAAAAGAAAGTTTTAATATACAATTTGTACAGCAATATGATGTCATAGATTCAAAAGATCTGTCGTTTAGACCTAATCAAATTTTTCTTGTTTCCCTTGATTTTTCTATGTTAGATAAAGATCGAAAAGAAAAGATAGTAAATGATGTTCAAAAAAATTTACTTACATTATTTGGTTTACGAACCCTATCAAAAGACGATTCAAGATATATAGGAACATATATTGGTGATTACAATAAGGATATTGCATATCATAACGGTACGATATGGCCCTGGCTTTTAGGCCCATTTATTAAAGCATTCATTAAAATAAAGAACCACGAACCAATATGGAGAGAATATGCATTTCAGAATTTTTTAAAACCTATGTTTGATATTTTTGGTGATAATTGGGATGGTTCTATTTATGAAATATTTGATGGAGATTCTCCATACCTTCCTCGCGGTTGTATTACACAAGCTTGGAGCGTAGCAGAAATACTCCGTTCATGGGTAGAAGATATTGAAAACATAACTCCAAAATATGAGAATATTTTACTACATAAAATAGGCATTTAAAACATATTGTTGAATCATTCTGTTTGTATTAAAGAACGATGCATTTATAGCAATACAACTTCTCATTGTTCTTATCCAGTTGTCCCTATCGTTGTAAAACTTTGGAATTATCCAATTTTCAAGTTTATTATAAAGATCATTTCTATCGACTTCATCATCAGATTCTTTTTCATGTGTTTTTTCTGGGCCTATAGCCCATCCTGTGATGTTTTCAACACATCCTTCTAGCCACCAACCATCTAATGTACTGAATTGTGGAACTCCATTATGTGCAGCTTTCATCCCAGAAGTTCCTGAGGCTTCCTTTGGTCTACGAGGAGTATTCAACCATAGATCCACACCTGCAGTCATTAATTTTCCAATAGATATATCATAATTGTGTATATAGACAATTTTTATTTTTCCATTTATTGTATGCATAACATTATAAATTTTTTTTATGGCTTCTTTACCAGACCCATCCTTTGGATGTGCTTTTCCAGCATAAATGATTTGTATTGATCCTATTTTTTCAGCAATTTTTCCGAGTCTTTCTGGATCAGATAGTAAAAGATCAGGTCTTTTGTATGCAGTTTGTCTTCGAGCAAAACCGATAGTGAAATCATCATAGTTCATACCAACATTATATCTTGTGTTGACAAAATCTATAAGTTTTTTCTTAGCTTCTACATGGGCAGCCCAAATCTCACTTTTATCTATACTAAATGTCGATCTAAGAATATATGGATCAGATCGCCAACCAGGCATATGCTTGTCAAATAAATTTTGAAATGGTTCAGAAACCCATGTAGGCGTATGAACACCATTTGTAATAGAGTCAATTGAATAACCTGGAAACATCGATCTCGAAATCTCGCCATGTTTTTTTGCAACACCATTAACATAATGACTGAAAAAAAGAGCAAGTCTAGTCATATTTAGTTTATTTTCAAATGTAATCTCGTTGATAATAGATTCCGGTAAAATCGCTCCTACCATAGGTTTTACAAAAGTAAGATCAAATTGATCATGACCTGCGGCAACGGGGGTATGTGTTGTAAATACACATTGTTCTCTTACCTTTTCAATATTTTCTAATTCTCGATAAAGTTCTAATGTACCAAGTGCGGCATGACCTTCATTCATATGATATTTGTCAATTGTTTTATAACCAAGCGCCCGCAATGCTCTAATTCCACCAATACCTAAAACAATCTCTTGAGCAAGACGATATTTATCATCTCCGCCATAAAGTTGTTTTGTTATTTCTCTATCCACTTCATTGTTACTTTTAACATTGGTGTCAAGGTAAAAAACTGGAACTAAATATCCTGTTAATCCTTTAATTAAGTAAAGCCAAATTCGTATACCAACAATTCTATCCTCGATTGTCACATTTGTTTTACTAGGGAGAAGAGTAAGAAAATCATTGATATTAAAATTAATTGGCAACTCGATTTGGTTTCCCTCTTCATCAATTTTTTGATAGAAATATCCATTTTCACAAAGCAGTGTAACACCAACTATAGGTACATTTAGATCTGCACAAGATTTTAATGTATCGCCAGCTAAAATGCCAAGTCCGCCACTATACGTTGGGATGCGTTTATCTAAACCAATCTCCATTGAAAAATATGCAATTTTTGGTTTTCCAATTGTATTAAGATACTTTTCACTATCTATTTTTTCTTTAAGTTCAATAACTGACGCTTCCATCTCTCTACTCCACAGTAATATGAAATTCGTTTAAAAAATTGTTTAATTCAGTTGCATTGCAAAACAATATATTAGTTTATCTTTTTTCCTATTTTTTAATTATAACAATCTAAGAATACATTATGCCTTCATATTCTTCTGGTTCTTGTTTTTTCTTCCCTTTATAATGCTTTATAAATTTCCGTTGTCTTCTTTTTCCTACAAAACTAAAATCGTTTCGTAATAATCTAATATATGTTTTATCACTGAGGGGCTCAAGCTGTACTATACCTTTAACTTGTAATTTTTGTAAAACTCTTAAAATCATTCTTCTTGACACATGAAGTTTTTCTTCAATGTCCTGCACAGTTATTGGATATAATTTTTGTAAAATTTTTATAATCTGTTCTTCTAGGGTACCATTAACAATTTCAATCATAATATTACCGATATAAATGTTTAACTCCTAGATACATTCATATGCTCTTCCAAATATAGCATCATTTTTAATAAGATTTTTTACATCATTTTGCATTTCTGGAGGGTATCCATCAGGAAAGTCTATGCAACCTTTACAAATATGGGATCCAATGGCCTTCTCTAAATTAGGTATACTTATATAAGCCAAAGAATCAGCACCAATTTCTTTAGCAATATCATTTAATTTTCTAATTTCACCATTTTTATCACGAGCAATAAATTCCTTTTTACTTCTCATATCTATTCCAAGAAAACATGGAGCAACGAGAGGTGGGCAACCAATTCTCACATGAACATCTGTTGCACCGGCATTTTTTATCCCGCGAACAATTTTCCTAATATTCGTTCCCCTGACAATCGAATCATCCAACAAAACAACTCGTTTTCCTTTCACAACCGAACGAAGAAATGATAATCCTTCTTCAACTACTTTATCTCTAGTTTCCTGGGTTTGATGTATAAAAGAACGTTCATCCTTATCCTTCATTATTCCCTCATCTATGGATATTCCTGATTCTCTGGAAAAACCATGAGCATATCTTCTTCCAGATTCTGGAACTGGAACTACAATATCAGCTTCAACAGGATGTTCTTTAGCAAGTAATTTACCAATCTCATCACGTACTAAGTGTATTGATTTTTTATTAATCCGTGAATCAGGTTTTGCAAAATAAACAAATTCAAACATACATGGCAGCTCTTGTTTTTTTATTATTTGTTTTTCATGAACATTTCCAAACTTATCAATTACAACTACTGAACCTCCAGCAATATCTTTTATATATTCAAAATTAATTTTTTTAAAAACTCGTGTTTCTGAAGTAAGACAATATAAATCATCTGATTTACCTAAGACTAATGGTCTAATTTTTCGAGGATCAGTCATGGCAAAAAGAAAAGGGTTATCTCCAGAATCGGCGACATATAATGCAGAGTAACTTCCTTTCAGTTGATGCATGAGTTTTTCACAAGCATCAAAAATTACATTTGCATCTAACTCTTTTTTGTATAGATAGTCTGCCATAGTTAATAATAACCACTGAATATCACAATCTGTTCGTGGTTTTCTCTTTGTTTTTTTTGCCATTTCAGAACAATTGTAAATATTGCCATTATGGACTACTGCTAAAAAAGGATTTACTAAATATTCGGGCTGTGCATTTGTTTTTAATGATTCAATATCGTCCATTCCTGCAGTAGAATATCGGGTATGACCAATTCCGATATTACCTGGAGTATCTATCTTTTTTTCGTCATTAAAAACATCCCGTACTAATCCCACCTCTTTTGTTACATGGATATTTCCATCATACGTTAATTTTCCAGCAGAAGACTGGCCACGATGCTGTACAGAAAATAAACCATGATAGATAAGACGAGAAACTGGTTTTCCCCCAATAATACCAATTATTCCGCACATTGTAAAACAAGGAATGAAGATATCTTATTTATAGATTTTTTATAATCAAATCTGAGTTAATTTGATAAAATTTTGATTTTAAGCTACAAATTTAAAAACTTACCATTTTTATAAATAAGTTTGCCATCTGCATAAACTTCGCCGTTTTTCCGTAAATCACACATCATATCCCAATGTAAACTTGATTTATTTTTACCTCCAGTTTCAGGATATCCACTACCAACTGCAACGTGAATTGTACCTCCGATTTTTTCATCAAATAACGTATTTTTTGTATACTTTTTAATACCATAATTTGTACCAAAGGAAAATTCTCCAATTTTTCTTGATCCTTTGTCCATATTAAGCATAGAATTTAGAAATTTCTCACCTTTAGAAGCTTTTGCTTTGACAGCCTTGCCCTTTTTGAACCATAGCTGAATGTCATTAACCTCTCTTCCACCATGAGAAGCAGGGAAAGAATAGCTGATCTGTCCTTCTGCTGAATCTTCTATGGGACCAGTAAATATTTCACCATCAGGAAAATTCTCTTTTCCATAACAGTTAATCCATTTTCTACCTGTAACAGTAATTGTTAAATCAGTATCTTTAGCTAATATATGCAATTTTTTCTTAGGTTCAAGTAGCTTTCTAATTTTTTCTTGTTCTTTGAATACATTTTTCCAATAGCGTATAGGATCTTTTTTCCCTACATGAGCTGCTTTAAATATAAAATCTTCATATTCTTCAAGTGACATATCAGAATCTTGAGCAGCTGCGTTGGTTGGATATTGCGTAACACACCATCGTAACTCTTTTTTAGCCGCTCGCTCAAGAAATATTTCATGAATTTCCTTATGGGCAACACTAGCCATTGCCTGTTTTTCAGGATCAATATTTGTAAGACTTCTTGTATTTTCTGAACTTATTATACCAAGTCGCGCATCAATACGTTCTGTTTCAAACTTATCTATAGGTGACATGAATTTGAGTTGTCTCTCTGAAGCATTTTTATAATATATCTCAGCTAGACCATCAATTCCTATTCTGATATATGGATGTGCACCAGCTTTTATCGCTTGCTTATATACTTCTTTTATAAGAGGAGCTGCAATAATACCACCTGATATAACAAACAAATCATCTTTCTTTAGTTTCAATGAATGATTTACCAATATATATGCTAATTTTTCCAATCTTTTATCAATCATATTTAAACCTTAGAGAGGAAGAATAAAGAAAATAATGAAATAGTTTTCCTAAGTGTTGAATTATATGTTTTCCCATTCTTTAAGAACTGACTCCCATTTGTATTTTTTTATTGCTTCAATTTGTTCTAATTTGCGGATTATTCTTTCATATCCTTTTACTAAGGTACGTATTCTAATCTTCACAATAAAATCATAAGAACCTGCAATCGCAGTTACTCGTGTTACACCATTGATATTCCATAATTTTTTCATTGTTTCATCTATAGAGTATCCGGGTTTGACATTAATGAAAATATATGCTTTTACTAGAGTTAGTGCAAATGAAGTTATACCAAGAATGACTAAAATCGTTCCAATAATTTTTATTAAAATCATTGTCGGATCTGTTGAAAATGGCGGAATGATATTGAAGTATGATAATATAATGGAAAAAGGAATAGCGAAGAAAACAGTTGATGCTCTAACTGCTTGTGTTACACTTGCTTTTCCAATCCCTAATGCGCGAATATAAAATACATATGAAAAAAAGGTAATTCCCATTGATAATGCGACCCAATTAAAATATTCTATTGATGCCGTTATACCCCCTAAAAAATGATTCGTTCTATAAATGATGTCATAAATAATTACAATTAATACGGTAAACATACATGCAAATACAACATTCCAAAAACGAATATTTAGAGAATCATTTGGCCTATTATTGATTTTCATAATTTTTAATTTTCTTTGATAAATGGAAAATAAAATCCATGCAGGATTTATTACTAGAAACACTATTGCTAGTGATTCAAGTTTAATAGTTCCTGTTAAGGATATTGAGCCAAGTATAGCTCCAAACGTAACAATTAGAGATGACTGAATTTCTGAAAGTGTCGGTATATTTTTTTCAGTAATTGATTCAATGAGAATAAGATACAAAATAACAATTTGTGAAAAGGGGAGCACAGTAGAAGGATCTTTGAACATAGATAGTAAGAAGAGATAACCAATGGTTAGTATAGAATTTCCTAAGGATGCTATTATATGATACTTTAATTCTTCCTTTCTTACGAAACGTAATCTTTTGAAAGATGGATCGATAAGTCTAGAGCCAAGACTTCTCCCCTTAACAGGTATTGAAAATGCACATACAAGGACTAAGGTAATAATTATTCCAACTAGAAAAGATGAAAAACCAAATGCTAATGCATCTGGTATGTAAAGTTGACTAATTCCTGCATCTATTGTCGAAACTAAGGCAATAATTATTGAGGATGAAAATGCTAATACATAAAAGAGATATTTTCTTCTTATTTTCATAGTGATATTTCTTTTTCTATTACTTGAGTTGTTGTTTTTTTCACACCATTTATCATTTGAAGCTTATTTGTTACCTTCAATAGTTTTTCTAGACTTTTTACACGTACCCTTACAACTATATCATATTCTCCTGCAACAACCGAGATTTTTTCTACATTTTCAATTTTTCTCATCTCCGATATAGCTTTTTCCGAACTTCCTGTTTGCATCATTAATAAAATGTACGCGTTAATCATATTTACACCCAATTCTCACGCCGTATCAGAGTCCCTGTTATAAAGTTATCTATTTAAATACCATGGTCAAAGAGCAAATCAGAGTTCGTTTAATTAGTAAAAGGTAAATTATTCTAATTAACAAAATAGCGAAATTTAAAATGTGTGAATATATTGTTCTTAAAAATCTGTTAAATCCTTTTTTATATTAAAAAAATTTGAATATATAAAGGGGTCAGAAGGGAGGAAAATGATGTAATAGGAATCATTTTCAAAAAAATTGACCCCCTTATTATGAAAATATACATAAATAGTATATAAATTTTTTGCAACATTCGTTATTTATAACTGATAAAAATTCTTTAATATCATGGAGAAATTCCATTAATTATATTATTAAGTTAAATTATATTTATTAACTTTTTAATTTTAATTATTTCATCGAAGGTATTAAAACAATAAATTTTTTAGTGAATGATATGTTATAATAAAAAATGTTAAAAGCAATAATAATTGATGGATATGTAGATGAGCCCACATGTCTTGGCGTTCCACCTTATATTAGTCCATATCCGCGTTATATTGCCGGTGCAATTTGGAAACATTATAAAAATGCTCAGATTTTTTACTATACAATAGATCAAATTCGCAAAGACATTTCTCTTTCAAAAATTCTGTCTAACTCTAATTTACTTATTGTGATTGCTGGTATGTCTGTACCTGGGAGATACTTATCTGGTTATCCAATAAGCCCTAATGAGATTATATCGATTTTACATGGTTTAAATAAACCAATTAAGGTATTAACCGGACCTGCTGCACGATACGGGTTTGGAATATCTGGGGGTAAGCAAGTTAGAGAAACGAAAGTTGTTAAGCACGTTTTTGACATAATTGCAAATGGCGATGGGGAAATTGTAATAGTGGATTTATTAAGAAACAATCTTAAAATTAGTGATATAGATCCATCCAAATGTAGATCGAAACCCAATGCAATTAGGAATTATGCAATATTCGGTTCAAATATAGTAAATCAACATCCCTTTTATCCTGATTATTTAATTGCAGAGATTGAAACATACAGAGGATGTCCAAGAAGTATTGTTGGAGGTTGCTCTTTTTGTCGTGAACCGAGTAAAGGTCCACCAAGATTTAGAGCTATTAAAGATATTCTAGATGAAATAAGTTCACTTTATAAATCGGCAATTCAACATTTTCGAATTGGCAATCAACCGTGTATTTTTTCATATATGTCAAAAGATGCAGATGATAATGAATTTCCAAAACCAAATCCTGTTGCAATTGAAAAGTTGTTTAAGGGAATTAGAAATAACGCTCCTAATTTAAAAACTCTCCATATTGATAATGCAAACCCTGGAATAATTGCCAGATATCAAAAAGAATGTAAACAAATTGCCAAAAGTATTATCAAGTATCACACTTCTGGTGACGTTGCTGCATTAGGAGTTGAAAGTACTGATCCTATAGTTATTAAAAAAAATAACCTCAAAGCATCACCAGCCGAGGTTATGAAAGCTATAAAACTTTTAAATGAGATTGGCACAAAAAGAGGTGCCAATGGTTTACCTGAATTGTTACCCGGCTTGAATTTTGTCTATGGATTAGAAGGAGAAACAAAAAAAACATTTGAATTTGATTATAATTTTTTAAAGGAAATATGTGATAAAAATCTTCAAATCCGTAGAATCAATCTTCGTCAGGTTATACCAATTCCAGGTACAAAAATATTTACATTTGGAAATAAGAATGTAAAAAAATATAAAACTGAATTTCGCCGTTTTAAAAAGAAAATAAGAGAAAATATTGAACGACCTATGCTTGAAAAAATCGTTCCAAAAGGCACAATTTTAACAGATGTTTTTACAGAAATTTATGATGGTAAATTAACTTTTGGTAGACAAATCGGAAGCTATCCATTGCTTGTTGGAATACCAGGTATTTTCCCTTTACACAAATTTTTTAATGTAAAATTGATAGACTATGGGTACAGATCTATTACAGCAATTCCATTTCCAATTCATATAAACACTGTGTCGAGAACAACTCTTGAGGCAATTCCCGGTGTTGGTAAAAAAAGGGCTACTAGAATTTTGTCAAATAGACCGTATAAAACAAAAGAGAGATTTATTAATTCGATTGATGATAAAGAAATCGCTAGAGAATTATTGAGATATATCAATTTTTTATGATACATTAATTTAGGATTATTATATATGTGTTTTATTATGAAAGTTAATAATTTTAAAATTCTTGAAGAAAAAATCGGTTACAAATTTGAAAATAAGAAATTGCTAGAAGAATCATTAACGCATAAAACCTATGCTTTTGAAGCAAAAACGCCTCTCGAATATAACGAACGTTTAGAATTTTTAGGGGATAGCATTCTTAATTTTATTGTAGCAGAGCAATTATATAAAAGCAATAGATATTTTTCTGAGGGCGAACTTACTCGTAGAAGATCTATTGGGGTTAATAATAATTTTTTAGCTGATATAGCAAAGAAATTAGGTATAGGAAAATTCATATTACTGGGGAAAGGTGAAATAAAACAAAATGGAGCGAAAAATCGTACAAATCTTGCTAATTCGTTAGAGGCATTAATTGGAGCAATTTATTTAGATTCAGATCTAAAAACTGTTAGAAAAATAATTTTGAATAAAATTTTTAATAAAGATTTTCAGTTTTGAATATATAAAATATATATGGAAAAATTTATATAATGAATCTATATGCACTATCAAACTAAATAAGTTAGAATGGGGAAAGAACTAAATTTTTTAGAATACTCATTCTATTTACCTCCCCCTTCTTCCCCATTTACATTATATATCAATTTTTAAAAACTCATTATTATAATTTTAATAAGAGACGAAATAATAATAAATTTTTAGAGTGGTAGAGCTTTTCTATGAGGAGAGGAGGAAAGGATGGTAAAGTGAGATTGAATGAAAAATGAACAACTCTCTTTAAAGCTCTACAGCCCCCAAGTTAGCAAAAAGTAAAGGTAATATAAGGTTTTCGCAAATGATTTAAATGTTACTTATAAATTCTATTACTTTGAACTTAATTCTTACTTTTTACAACATTTGTAATTTAATACTTTAATTTTTCTTTTTTGGTGAATGCTTTTTGTTATTTCAACATATCATAAAAGAATATTAAATTTAATGTAAATAGGAGGTATTTATAAATAAATTTCAGTTTATTGAATTTAGTGATAGTTATATGCTAGTAAGTGAAGTAATGTCCAAAAATGTTGTTACAGTGGAAAGTGAAGAATCAGTTTTAGAGGCATGTAAAATTTATAAAGAACAGGGTGTAGGTTGTCTTGTTGTAATGAAGGAAGGACTAGTTCTAGGAATCCTCACTGAGAGAGATATTATAGAACGAGTTATTATTGATGGAAAAAATCCAGATATAACAAAGGTTAAAGACATAATGTCTAAAAATATTAAAACAATACACGCTTCAACAAGTGTAGAAAAAGCAGTTGAAGTGATGAGGGAAAATAAAATAAAAAAATTACCAGTTATATTAAACAACGAAATATTTGGAATTGTGACTATTACTGATATTGCAAATGCAATACCAAATTTCGCAACTGCTTTAACTAGAGAAATCGAAAATTCCAAGTCTATCCAACAGAATTCACATCAATAAAAAAAGTACCTAAAAAAACTCCTCCTCATTATATTATTTATTGGCGAATCCAGTTTTATTAATATAATTCCATTTTTTGTAAATGTTATTTCTGACTATTTCTTTTTGTTTTTTATCTTCTGAAAAAAGAGCATCTACAATTATTCCTTCGATGTCTCGTAAAATTATTTTACTTTCATCTTCATTATAGTCGGTGGTGTATATATTTCCACACCGAAAAATAATCCCTTCTCCAGAATTATATATTAATTTTGTTCCTAATTGTAATTCTCTGTCATAATCTTTAATATCTTCTAATGTCTTGAATTGATATGCATCTTCTGCCATTCCAATCATTGTTCTGTAAAATTGAAACTTTTTAATATCATTTTCAGACTTAATTCTACCTTTGATACCAGAGATTATTGCCGGAATTTCTTGAGGTTTGATTTCTAATAGTATATTTTTCCAAAACCAGTTATATAATTTACTTGCTCGAGCATTTATATGCTCAGGTGGTTTATCAGGATAGATTATAATTCTTCCATTTAGAGTTCTATGACTCTTTCTCCATTCAGTTCTTTGTTTATCAAGGTATTTTTTTCTGTTAATGGCAGCCATTTCATTATATTATAGGAATTCATAGATATAAAATTTATGGAGGAATAAATGTTTTTATAAAGATATATTCATCTTTTTTCTAAAGTCAATCCAAGACTAATAGTAATAATAGGAATAATCAAATATGTTAATCCAATATCCATCATATAATCTCCTATTGAAATCTGCATGGGACTTTCTAGCAGGACCATAATTATCAGATCGATTAGTAGGCAGATAATTATCCATATAATACCAATGATTATACCCTCTTTACTATACTCCTTATCAACTGTTTTAAAATAAAGTAATGAAAAAATGACAACAACTAATGTTACAGTAACTGCCATGATCGATTCAAATAAAGATCTATATTCTTCATGAAATCCAAATATTAGAAACGACACTAAGAATGGTATTAGCCAAACTAAAAAACCAAACAAACCTATTTTTATATATTTATTCATATCTCTCATCTCTTTTCATATGCAAATTGATAACATTTTCTGACTTATAAAATTAATAGCACTTAATATTATACAATCATAAATACGTTAAATTTAAATACACATTTTTATATTAATATAACATGGGGGAAAAATATGAAGAATAAAATCTTAGTAATAATGTTTTGTACGATGATAATATTTAATTTTACAGTAATGGTAAATGCTATCAAAGATAATCAAATTTCAAAAAATTCAACTTCTTTTGATGATGATGTGCCCACTTGGGTTGTTGGAGATAGTTGGACTTTTACATTAAATAATTTTAATGTAGACTATGATGTCGGTGGACAAAAGATGTTTATGGGTGGAAAAATTGATGACTTTAAATTGACAGTTGATGAAACTAGCGGCAGTAGTTATAAGGTGGACTTTTCAGGTAAACTTACTGCAGATTATGATATTTATCTTTCCTCATCTTCTATGACATTAGATGTTGAGGGTACATTTAATCCTGCATTGACTCGTTTAAAAGGATCTATCCATTTTTCAAAATCCGACTTGGAAATTGAGGATGTTTTTGGAGAAATTAAAGGTATTACCATGGCAAAAATCTCTCCTTTACCTATAGCATTACCAATTCCTTTTAAATGGTCTATAGACGGTGATTTTAGTACCAAATTACCCATTTTTGATTTCCCATTATATGCATTAAAAACCTGGTCATTACCAGAAGTCGATATTAAAATGAATTCACAGTTAGGTGGAATATTTGGCCTGATAAATATCCCTATCACTTTCCAAACACATTATTCATGGACACCTCTGGCCTTTTGGTGCTGGAGTACAGAAAGTATCACTGTCGAAGCAGGAACTTTTGATGCATGGAGAATCACCTCAATAATTGGTGATTTCTTTGAATACTATTATGCTCCTTCGGTTGGAAATGTCGTTAAGGTGGATATAGCCATGCCAAATGGAATTGTTCAAGGAGAACTTATATCCACAACAGTAACACACTAATAACCTCTGACAACATTATAATATCACAATTAATTAATGAATAATAAAGAATATTTACATCTTTCTGCCATTTTCCTTTTAACACTTTTTATCGGAAAACCTAGCATATTTTTCTTTTTTTGTTCTCTCCCTATTATAACAAGTTTGGCACCAAGATTTTCAGCAGCACTTTCAATTTCTTTTTCCAAATTACCTTGTACTAATTGTCCATCTATTCCTTTTTTTTTCATGGTTTGAATAAATTGTTCACCTTTTTCAATCAATATTTTTTCTGACTTTTTGCCTGATCTTTTGCCCATCTCATCTACTACTACATTATCTTGAACATCGATTACATATAACAAATTTAAATCCCATCCTAAGGTTTTAGAAATATTAATACTAAAATCAGGAACTTTTTGATTAGGTGCGAGATTGGAACAAACTGCAAGTATGGACTTATCTCTATGGCCCGCTTCTATCCATACGGGAATATTTACTTCATCCAATAATCGGTAATTTAACAAACATTCTTTTTCAAAACCAGTTAGAATTAAATCGTATTGATTTTTATTCAACTGCCCTTTTATAACTGTACTAAATTCCCCTTCAATTATTTCTTCTTTAAATGCAATATTCTTACTCTTGAAAAAAAGATTCGCATCATGAAAAACAATCTTATCTGCTGATTCTATATATTTTCTAATAATATCTTCCTTTGTTTCTTCTATTTCATGTGTAGTTCTATAAACATCTGTAAGTTTATCTGTTTGATTTAAGGTTTTTTCTTCAATAATATATAGTAATGTTATCGTGCTATCAAATTTTTCAGCAATAAAAGCTCCTATCTGAAATATTTCTTTCTGATAAAATTCCGAAGAGATTGGAATTAAAATATTTTTAAACATAGTAATTAATCATCCCCCTTCTCCTAAAATTAATTGTACTTATCATATTCCTAATACACCCTTCCAATAAAAAATTGCTATTAAAAATATAATTCCAATACAAATAATATTTGCGACAACTCCTGCTCTAAGCAAATCTCTGCTTGAAAAATACCCAGAAGAATAGGTAATTGCATTACCTGGTGTAGCAATAATAAACATAAATGCTAATCCCCCACTTAGAGCAATTATTAATGAAGCGAGCAGAGGACTTAATCCTGGAATTTCAGTTGCTACGGCAAGTCCTATGGGTAGTAGTATTGCTACTGCTCCTACATTTGACATAATGTTTGTCAATAAAATTGTAAAAATAATTAATCCTAAAATTATTAAAAACATATTTCCACCTGTTACATCAAATATACGATGTACCATCCAAGCACCAGCCCCTGTTTCTTGCATACCAACACCAAGTGTTATTGCTCCTCCATATAGCAATATTATTCCCCAAGGAACTCTTTTTTCAACATCTTTCCATGTAATACTTCCTGTAAGAAACAATAAAATACTTCCTAATATTGAAATAACCGCTAGTCCAAAATACTCTGGTGATGAAAAGAAAGTCCATAGAAAAATTGTTAAAATTAAAATTAAAGATACAATTATTTCATTATTGCTCATTTTTCCAGCCATGCTCACTTGATTATTAATCTCCTTTTTTGCAGTCGTAATGTTTTTTATTTCTATAGGGAACGATATTTGGAGAACAAGCCAAACTAAGGGTAAGGAAAAAAAAACTACAGGCATTGAATAGGTCATCCAATCGAAAAAGGTCACTATTATTGGAGGATTTAAATCAGATAGCACTCCAATTGTCAATGGATTCCTAGCACCACCCACAAGCGTACCCAAACTACCAATGGAACAGCCATATGCAATGGATAACATGCATATTTTTCCAAAATTACTTTTTCTTGGGGTAATTTTCATGGCTATTAAAATTGATGCCACAATAGGTAAAAATAGAGCAGCTACTCCATGTTCAGGCATTATAAAAGATAAAAATGCACAGGATGCCATTACTCCAAAAGTAAAAATTTTTGGATTTTTTTCAAAATAACTGAGTAATCTCAATGCAATTCTTTTATGCAACCCATGTTTTTCTATTGCACCAGCTAATATAAATGCACCTATCAAGAAAAAAACAGCTTGGTTCCCAAATGATGAAAAAACATCCTTTGCAGGAATAACACCTAATATAGGTTGAATGATTATTATTAACAAACCAGTAACAGCTAATGGAATTGGCTCAGTAACCCACAAAACCCCTCCCATAAATAAAATACCAATCATAATCTTACCATTATTTGATAATCCTTCTGGAGTAGGAATTAAATAAAGTAATGCAAGCAAAAAAAATGCTAATAAAATAAAAAATACATTTCTTTTTGTAAGAGTAGGTACCTTTCCTATAATTAATTTGTATTCTTTATCTTTTTTTTCATTATCTTCATTCAAGTTTTTCCAGCCAATCCTATTTTTTTGGTATTTTCCCTTCTAAATTTACGAATCGTTAATAATCTAATTATTTAATAAGCTTGGTTAATCTTTTGTCTAATAGAATAAAAAAATTAAAATTGCTTTTCAATTTTATATATAATTATTAACAAAGCTTTTTTAATTTAATTTTGTTAATCTGTTTTATGAGACATTCTATAAAAACAGGATTCAGTTTTGGCCTTACTTCAGGAATAATCACAACACTTGGCCTTATTGTAGGTTTATATTCTGGAACAAACTCAAGGATTGCAATTATTGGTGGAATAATTACAATAGCAATAGCAGATGCATTTTCTGATTCAATAGGTATTCATATTAGTGAAGAATCTGAATGTAAACATGATAATAAAGAGATATGGGAATCAACAGCGTCTACTTTTTTATCAAAATTTATTTTTTCAATATCATTTATTATCCCTATTTTATTACTCCCGCTAAATACAGCGATAATTATAAGCTTAATCTGGGGTCTTTCTCTTATTACGATTTTTAGTTACACTACTGCAAAATTAAGAAAAGCAAAACCTTGGAAAGCAATTCTTGAACATCTTGTTATTGCATTATTAGTAATAATTATTACACATTATGTAGGAATTTGGATATCTGTCACATTTAATATGTATTAAGAATAATAGTTTTATACTATTAAAGCATATAAAAACATTGATGAAGTTAATTAAAAATTTAATTATCTTGGTATCAATTTTTCTTACAATTTCATCCTCTATAGCCTATGATATTACTTTTTTAGATTTACAAACCGATAATGAATTCGTTTCCTGCATACCAATTGTTTTAATCACAGGTTTTGAACCTTTTAATGGATATAAGATTAATCCTTCTCAGTTGATTGTCGAAACACTAAATGGACAAAATATTGAAGGTGCAGAAATTATTGGAATAGTTTTACCGGTAAATTTTACCACATCGATTGAATGTGTTATACAAGCTATTACTGATTACAATCCATTACTTGTAATAAGTTTAGGTTTATCTCCAGTTACACATAAAATCGATGTAGAAAAATGTGGAATAAATCTAAGATGGTTGTATCGAAATAATAATAGTTTCCCCATACCTAAAAGATTAAATCCTTGTGGTCCTCTTATACGTATATCGCCACTTCATACAAAAAGGATAGTTTTAGAACTGAAAAAAGTAGAAATCCCATCCCGTCAAAGTTTTCATGCGGGTTTTTATGTTTGTAACGCCGTATTATATGGTACATTAGATTATATAAAAGAAAATAAAATACCAACAAAAGCAGGATTTATACACGTTCCATTTTTATCTTCCCAGCATCCTGATGGTATGGATTTGGAAACAATGATTTCGGCAGTTAAATTAGCAATTAAAATAAGTTTATAATAATGTCTTGTTTTAATTTAAGATTTAACTACCTTTAAAAAGTTTTATAAAGAAAAAACTACTGCCAAAAACTATGCAGGAGAGAACAAAAGCACAAATAACAGTTGGGCTACTGGCATTCTTTGCGAGTGTTTGGATTTTATTATATGAATTTGTAAAAAATTATCCCATTATTTTAGATGCAATAGGAATTATTATATTACTGTTTATAGTAATGCTTGTCCTTGCATATGTTATAATAGCTATACTAGAATGGATCAATATTTTTGATCTAAAAACAAATGCTATTCTAACACTGATTGTACTAACAGCGTTTATGATTAATTTAACTATTTTTTTATTAACCAACTCTAACTTATAATTTACTTTTTCTTCATTTTTTTAAGAAGATTTTGAAAATTTTTTTCGCTTTCATGAAGAGCAATTTCAACAATTTTTCTGTCTGTATTATTCTTCAAAATAATAGTTGCACCACATCTCCCATCTTCAAACGTTGTAGGAATTATCTTGATTTTAAAGTATAACTCTCTACCTTTTTCTGTAAAATCTATATCTTGTGAAAAATCTTTTCCACTAAGAGCTTCTTTCATTCCCACCAATAGCTCCCCTTCATCCTTAAAAAAATCTTTTATTGTTTCAATCACAGATTGACCTATAATATTATTTCTCTCTATTCTCATAAAATTTAACAGTGCATCATTAATCATTGTAATTTTAAAATCCTCATCAAAAACTAAAATGTAATCTGAAGTATAATTTAACAAATGTAAAACGGGTATCCTGCGTGCGGGGAAAAAGACTTTAGCTGGACCAAATGTTATCATTTCGACATGACCTGATATTCGCATAATATCTAGATATTTTGCTACGGAATTTCGATTTACCTTGATTTTTCTTGCAATATCTGTTACTGTCATTCCCTTAGGATTTTCCTGTAAAGTCTTTTTAATCAATGAGATCTCTTGTTGATACTCATCCATTGGTTGAATATAATTTGTTAACTATTTATGCATTTCTCTTTTGAATTGCAATTATGCCATGCAAAGACCAAAAACTATTTATAATAATTAATTCATGCTGATTTGCCAAGCATAAATGCATTGCAAAGTATGGTGATGGGAAAAATATGAGGAAAATTATCACTTACTCATTTGTTAACTTAACCAAGTGCAATTTCATTCATGATAATACAAAAGATGTTGAACAAGTTGATATTTGGGGAGCAAATCCCATCTCTATAGTTCCACCATCTCAAAAAAATACTAAACAACATTACTTGCTCCTGTAAATGAGGTACCTCTTACCTCCCGTGCATCCTATCTCTCTTTTTGAGAGGTACCTCCATTAAATATAATAAACAATCCCATTCCTTTTTAATAGTTAAATATATAATGATTCATAACAATGAAACGAGAATTATCATCATTTGACATCTATGTAATTGTATCAGAATTAAAAGATATAAAGGGTAGTTACATAGATAAAATATATCAACTTACAAGATCCGAATTACTCATAAAACTAAATAATAGAAAGACAAATCAAAAAGAAATCCTTTTTGTTAGAAATGGTGAATTTTTAAGTAGAACAGAAAAAAAATTTGTAACCCCTAAAAAACCCACAATGTTTGCAATGGCCCTAAGGAAATATTTGTTGAATGGAAGAATTAGCGAAATAGAACAACACGAATTTGATAGAATAATAAATATCAAAATTGTTAAGAAAAAAAGCACTTACACTTTAATATTCGAACTATTTTCAAATGGCAATATCATATTGTTAGATGCAGATGGAAAAATAATATTGCCGCTAATTAAACAACGCTGGGCTCATCGAACAATAAAACCGCATGAAGTATATATTCCTCCTCCCCCTCAGATTAATCCTTTTCATTTAGAAAAAGAAGAATTTATAGATTTATTGAAAAAAAGTAAAAAAGATCTCGTAAGAACGTTAGCTGTGAATATTAATTTAGGTGGCGTTTATGCAGAGGAATTGTGCATTAGAGCAAATATCGATAAAAACATAAATATTCAAGAAATGAGTGATAATTCCATAAAAAAAATTTATGAAGTATTACAAAAGTTCTTACTCATATTCAAAGAAAAAACATTTCTACCAACTTTTGTTAAACAAGATGGAAAAACTATAGATTTAATACCAATACCATTTCAAAGTTATTTAGAAAGTGAATTTGTAAATACTGATAGTTTCAACAAAGGTCTTCAAGAATTTATTGATTTTAAGAAAATAGAAAAAAAAGAAAAAAGCAAGTATCAAATTAAAATTGAAAAGCTGAAAAGGCAGTTATTACAACAGAAAAAAACTATCGAAGATTTCAAGAAAAAAATCGAACAAAAAAAGATAGAAGGAGATATTATCTATCTAAATTTTCAGGTATGCCAAGAATTATTAGATGATATTACCCAGATATTAACACACAAAGAAAAAGAGGAAAAAATCAGTCAAGTTAATAAAAATAGAATTGTTAAAAATTTTGATCCTACATCAAATGAACTTATAGTTATATTACAAGATAATATAGGGAAAACTAGAGAAGTTAAACTAGATTTTAGAAAGACAGTTTCAGAAAACGCAGAAAATGCATATCTTACCTCAAAGAAATTTCAAGAAAAATTAAAAGGCGCTCATGAGGCCTTAAATAAAACAAAAAATGAAATAAAAACCTTAGAAGAAAAAGATACTATCGAGATAAAAAAAGACATAATAAATAATAAACAATTTTGGTTCGAACAATTCAGATGGTTTTTATCAGCAGAAGGAAACATTGTTGTTGCAGGTAGGGATGCAAAAAGTAATGAACAAGTAGTAAAAAAATATCTCAAAGTAGGAGATAGATACGTACATGCTGATATCCATGGCGCTCCAAGTTGTGTCGTTAAAAGTATTGATATAAATGACAATAAAATTTCAATATCCAAAAAAACATTGGAAGAAGCCTGTATTTTTGCTGCTTCTTATTCAAAAGCTTGGAAGCAATTCGGCGAGGCCCAAGTATATTGGGTATTACCAGAACAAGTAAGTAAAACTCCACAAAGTGGGGAATTTCTTCCCAAAGGTGCATTTATCATCCGTGGCAAAAGAAATTATAAAAAATGTAAAATGGAGATTGCAATAGGAGAAATTAATATCAAAAATTTTACTAAATTAATGGGAGGACCAATTGAATCAGTAAAAACAAGATCAGATAAATACATAATTTTAACTTCCGGAAGTATTAAAAAAAGTGTAATTGCTAATAAATTAACAGAGATTTTTAATGTTTCTGAACAAACAATTGAGCGCGTTCTTCCACCTGGTGAGATAAAAGTTGTCAAAACAATTGGATTTGAATTCTAATAGATGGTGGATATGAAGGTACTCTTTAAGGATCTTAAGAAAGGTGAAATAAAACTCATTCCAGAAAATCTTGATGACATTTGGCATCTCTATAATATAATAGATGAAGGAGATCTAATTCGAGCTATTACCTTTAGAACCGATGAACAAAAGGACGATAAAATAAGATCTAAAAAAGCTGAAAAAAAACGAATGAAGTTAGGAATTAGAGTTGAAAAAATAAATTTTCATGAATTTTCAGATAGACTAAGAATACATGGAACAATCGAAGAAGGCCCTCAAGATTTAGGTTCATACCATACGATCAATATTGATGCAGAAAAAATGGAAAAACTATCAATAATAAAAAATGAATGGAAAAATTATCAGTTAGAAAGAATTGACGAAGCAGTGAAACAACGATTACAATCTATCTTGCTGTTATTATCACTTGATGAGGATAAAGCCACGGTAGCAATCCTTCGTCAAAGTGGTGTTCAATTTATCACCGATATAGAATCTAAAAGAACCGGAAAGATGTATGAAAGTAAAGAATATGAGCATGAGTATTTTGGTGAAATTATAGCTGTCTTAAAGCAAAATAAAAAAAAGGAATCTCCTTTAGTAATAATTGGTCCAGGTTTCACTAGAGAAAATTTAATTAAATATGGAAAAACAAAGGAGCCAGAAATATTTGATAACTATATAAGTCATGGATCTGGACAAGCCGGTATGAATGGAATACATGAAGCGGTAAAATCAGGTATCGTAGAGAAAATAACAAAAGATAATAGGGTTCTACTCGAGACAAAATTCATTGAACAACTTTTTGAAGAAATTAAAAAAGATGCATTAGCAACCTATGGGGAAACTGAAGTTGAAGCTGCTCTAAATAAAGGGGCAGTGGAAAGACTTCTCATATCTGATGTTTTAATTCGAACAAAAACCGGAGAACAACTATTAAAACTTGCAAGAAAGACAAATAGTAATTTTACTATCATAAATACAATGCATGAAGCAGGGAAAAAATTTGATGGTATTGGTGGTGTTGCCGCTCTCTTACGGTTTAAAGTTTAAATTAACCTACCACTACCAGTTCTAAGTATCATGGATAAATAGGGAGGTGTGTATTCTTCATCTTCTGAATTATCTGCCGAATTGTTACCTCCATCTGACCCAGTTTCCTTTATTTCTTCTTGTGTTACTGAACCGTCGTAGTATGTATACATAATTTCTAAATTAAAAGAATTTCCCTTATCTCTTCGTCTTAAATTACCTAAAATCTCCCCCACAGTTACAGTAACCTTTATGCCAAATTCTTCATATTTCCATTTATCTTTAGTATGATTTTGTTTAAGTTTTTGTTCTGCATCATCTAAATCTTTTGCCTCTATTGGCTCTGTTATAGGCATTGTATTAATTCCATTGATGATAATTTCAATGTTATTTATTGCCTTACCGTCACTTTGAAGTGATTCTTCATAAACATCACCATCTGGTGTGGTAATTTCTATTTTAAGAGTATCACGTCCTAATATTCCAAGTAGAAATGTTCTATCATCTTTCCAAGAAATGTTAAAGGTGATGCTCTTAAGGTTGTCTTGATCTATTGATATGTTGCTTTCATAGGGTGTTTTTTTATGTGCTCTTTCACTGATAGTTGATAGATATCCTGTTTTTTCTTCCCAGGTTACTGCAAACATACTCATAGCGCTCTTAGGTAATCCCTTATCATTTCGTTCCAGAGGTTCGTACGCTGTAATTCCAATCGCAGCTATAATAATGACTGCAACTGCAATAATGATAATCAATTTATCATTCTTTTTCAAAGTTATCATATCGCCACCTTAGCACTATTGTAGGCTACGAGATAAATTTTTATTTTTCTTTACTTATAAGTATGTCTATGTCTTTATTAAATTTTTCCTTTGTTTAATATATTTATAAATCTTTTAATTAGAACAAATTTTTAAATATTAATCGGTAATGATAGGAATAAAGAAACCACATTTAGTACAATTATTTTTCTTTAAACCAACAATATTTGCAGAAAAACTATATCGTTCAACAATTTTGTTTCCACATTTAGGACAGTACGTATTTTCATATTTTCCATGAGGAACATTTCCAAGATAAGGATATTGAATCCCAACATCTTTAGAAACATCATAGATTTTCATTAATGTATCGATTGGAGTTGCTGGAACATCTGTCATATTATAATCGGGATGAAAGCGTGAAAAATGGACTGGTGTATCTTCACCTAACTTTTCAATAACCCATTTGCAGAATTTTTTAATTTCCTTTAAAGAATCGTTATGTCCTGTTATAACCAAGTAGGTTACTTCAACATGAATACCTAAATTTTTTGCAATTTCACAGGTGTTTAGGACTGGTTCTAATCGCGCTTTACATATTTTTTTGTAAAAATTTTCATGAAACGCTTTTACATCAATATTCATAGCATCTAAATATGATGATATCTCTTTTAGGGGTTCTTCATTAATATATCCATTTGTTACATACACTGTTGCGAGACCTGCTTTCTTTGTCAATTTTGCAGAATCAAAGGTATATTCATGCCAGATTGTAGGTTCATTATACGTCCAGGAAATAACCTTACACCCATGGTTTTTTCCAAGTTCTACTGCTGCCTCAGGAGAAATTTCCTTTAAAAATATGTCATCAGGAGAAGCCCTTGATATACTATAATTTTGGCAATGGTCACATCTAAGGTTACAACCTACTGACCCTAAGGAAAGTGCTACTGAACCTGGATAAAAATGATATAAAGGTTTTTTTTCAATAGGATCCTCTGCAACAGAAGAACAAGAACTGTATATTAAAGAGTATAATTTCCCCCCCTCATTTTTTCGAACTCCACAAATCCCTCTTTTATTTTCATTTATTGTGCAATTATGAGGACATAAAAAGCACTGAACCTTATTATCGCTTTTAGATTCCCAAAATTTAGCGTCTACCTTCATTCTGACAATTCATAGAATAGTAACTTATTAATCTTCTCCAAGAATCATATCTCTATGACTTAAAAAACGACCTCGGAGAGGATATCTATCAGTCATCTGAGGTTGCGAAGATTTAAAATCCTTAAAATCTTTATCAGTTCTTAATATATAACGAGCATAGTAAAAAGCTTCTTCAACTGAAACTTTTCCATCTCTAAAAAGATTAAGTGTTGCTTGTCTCCCAATTTTTGATATCCAAGGTTTGAACCCATCTGCTTCACCCGTTTTCAAACCTTCAAACCATAGCAATGAAAATAATGGGCCTTGGGTTGTACTTGCAAATCCTGTTCGGAATTTACTTGCCCCTGAAATTACTATTCTTCCAGGTCTGGGGATACCCGATCTCAGCATTAAAGAAGTTGGCAGGTTTAGGATGGTTTTATCAGCAAAACCACCACAAAAACATGCATCAACAATTATTGCAATTTTTGTTGATTTTAACGTACCCAATATATCCCCCAACTCTTTATCACTAATTGTATCGTCCCAAAGGAAAATTTGACTTCTTTCAAAGAGTTTTCCACCAGTGAGTGTGTTATTCACATCTCCATAGCCATGGTTGAAAATCCATATAAATACCTCACTATCTCTATACTTATTAGACTGACTTATTATATATTCAAAGGAGTCTATAACATTGTTTTTTGTAGCGCCTCCATAGGTAATATCGTATTCATGTCTGCGTTCCTGAAGTGTTTGAAATTTTTCACCCAAACCATTCTCTTTTCTAATCCAACCATCATCAAATAAAATAATTATATTGGAGGTAGCATAATTGCAATTATCAATAAGATAAGCCGCCATCTCTTCAGCAAGGTATAACCCACCGTTTCCAAGCTTACTATCATTTTGTATCGGAAAATTTGCTGCAGCAATAAAAATTGCCCATTTATGAGAATCAGATTCAATAATTGCAGGGTTGTAGATCTCTACAATTATTGTTTGTATATCAGAATATTTTTCACCATCCCAGGATCTTACTCTGATATTATAAGTACCATCATTAAAATCGTAAGTATTCCAGTCATAACTCCAATTTGTTGTTCCATCTGCTATTTCCCATTCATTATTACCAATTTTAACCTCTACATGCATTACATCCTCATCTCCATCAGGATCAGTTGATGTACCACTTATCATTACAAGGCTTGAAACCTTCATACTATTAGTTGGATACTTAATTTTGATAACCGGTTTTTTATTAGAACTCTCTTTATCTTCTTCTAAACATCCAGAAAATAAAGTAACAAATAATGTAACTGCTATGAATACAGCAATCAGTTTTTTATCCATTTTTAACATATAATATGTTGTAACTAACCATTTAAAATATTTTCTTAACAGTTATTACCCATATTTTCTAAATTTCAAATTCAAAAGATATTGTTTTTAAAGTGTTCATAGCCCTTATTTTCGAGTGTTTTTTTGATATTACCATCTTTAATAATAATATCCTTTCTTCTTGTAACTTTACCGATAGATGTAAGGTTCATATTCTCTTTATTAAATGCTTTTTTTACTTTTTCAAATTTAAGTGATGGAATAGTTACTAAAAGTTCATAGTCTCCACCTGAATGTAATAGAATATCATTAATATTCAAATCACTCTTTTTTTTATGTAGTCGTATCAATTCTTGTGATATAGGTAAACTGCTCATATCAATTTCAAAACCCACATTATTCAATTCTTGAAGTTGATAAAGAGAAGAAGATAAACCATCTGATATATCCATACTAGATGTTACACTTTTTTGTTTAGCGAGCATCCTTCCTTCCTTTAATTTTGGTAAAGGTTCGAAAAAAACTTTTGATATATTATTTTCTATAATTTTATTTTTTAAATTATAATACCCTGCACCTGCTTTTCCTATGGTACCTGTTACTGTAATAACGTCCCCTGGATTAGCTCCAATTCTTGACATAAATTCTTCCTTTTTAACAATACCAAAAGCAGTTCCACAAATAGTGATATCACTAGATTCTTTTGTATCTCCACCAACAATAGTTGTATCATACTTTATAGCACATGCATTTGCTCCCTTTGCTAAATCTTTAAGAAACGTTTCAGATGATTCTTTTGGTAAACCAAAAGATAAAACAAGTCCAAGAGGTATCCCACCTTTTGCAGCTATATCACTAAGATTAATGGCTACAATGAACCACCCTATTTGAAAAGCAGTCATTTCCTTTGGAATATGAGTTTTTTGTGAAATCATGTCTGTAGTAACAAGTAAATATTTCTTTTCAATTTCAAATGCAGCACAATCGTCACCAATACCAACCACAGCATCTCCTTTGGTTAAAATTTTTGAAATTGTTTGTATAGCTTTTCTTTCTCCTAAATCCATAAGTTTTATCACAATATACTACAAGAACATCTTTATTCAAAAAGTTTATCACAATAATAGTGCTTTCGCGAATAAATATTGAGGCGATAACTTGAAGAAGATTACATATCGAGAAAGTGGAGTTGATATCGAAAAGGAAGAACGGGCAATAAAGGGAATACTTTCAAGTGTTAAATCGCGTAGGAAAGGAATAGGCATACCACTAGGTGGACATTTTGCAGGGATGATAGAATTTGGTGAATATGCACTTGTATTATGTACAGATGGAGTTGGAAGTAAAGTGAAAATCGCATCTGAAGTAAAGAAATGGGACACTGTTGGAATAGATTGTATAGCAATGAATGTAAATGATGCCATCTGTTTAGGAGCCGAACCGCTCGCTTTTGTAGATTATTTAGCAATAGATGATCCGAAACCTGAATTAACTAAAGAAATTGGAAAAGGTCTAGAAGAAGGTGCAAAAATATCAAATATCTCAATCATTGGTGGAGAAACAGCTTCACTTCCAGATATTATAAATGGTTTTGATCTTGCAGGGACCTGTCTAGCTTATGTTAAAAAAAGTAATATTATAACAGGTGAAAATATCGCCTCCGGTGATATTATTATCGGTTTAGAGAGTAGCGGTATTCATTCGAATGGGTATACCCTTGCAAGAAAAGTATTAGAACTCTCTAACCTAACTTATTCTGATAAATTTCCTGATGGATCATACCCAAATAAAACAATTGGTGAAGTATTACTTACTCCAACAAGGATATACGTAAAGGAAATATTGGAACTGTTAAAAGAAATTAAAGTACATGGATTGGCACATATCACAGGTAGTGGACTAAGAAATCTACCTAGATTAAAAAAAGATGTAAAATTTATTATTAAAGATCCATATGAACCTCAACAAATCTTTAATTTTCTTAAAAAACAAGGTAATATTGATAATAAAGAAATGTATCAAACATTCAATATGGGAATGGGATTTGTAGTTATTGTTAAATCAGCAGATGTTGAAAAAGCCATTAAAATTTTAAAAAAATATTCCCAAGCAAGAGTAAAACAAGTTGGAAGAATTGAAAAGGGTAAGGGAGTTATTGTACCTTCACTTGGATTAGAGTTTTAAATTTTATATAAAAGATGGATAAGTGTTATTATTATTGGTTGATGCAGTAAATAGATTAGTAATGAATGGCGCCCTAAAAAACAAAAAACATGAATAAATTTGTATTTTGAAAAATCTTTCAAAACAAACTTCCTTTTATAATTTGGGTATATGCTGTTACCAACAAATATACCAATTAATACAACTCCCAACCATGGCAATAGTGGAAAATAATCAACTGTATAAAATGAAGCAGGGGTAAAACCAATCCAAAGTAACCAGTAAAAATCAAAAGTGAAATTTTTCAAAATTATTCCCATAGAGATAAGAATAATTCCTAATAACAGATTCTGATATCGAAACCGTAAAACTGGATATGCTAGGATAATTGATAATCCGATACAATGGAGTGCTCCAAAAACAATAAAACCTTCTCGTAGATAAATCCATGTAGCAAGCGTTATTAGTAATCCTAATCCAAATATCTTTAATCCTCTTTGTAGATATTTCAATCGTAACGCTTTTTTTGTTAATTTATACCCCACTCTTGAATAACTTAAAGTTAGAGAAATGCCGACTAATATAAAAAAAAGAGTACCACCTAAATATACATATACAAGAAATAAGCCAGAATATAAGCTTAATTGGATTATATTAAAATGATTAAGATCATACAAAAAATGGAAAAAAATCAGCATTATTACTGCAATACCACGTAATAGGTCTATTTCCCAAAATCGTTTAACGGATTTTCCAGTCACTAAAACCCAGAAGCTTCTTCATTTTATTAACATTCACCTTAGTGAATTTTACAAAAATGGAAGTAGCGGGGAGTGGATTTGAACCACTGATCTACGGGTTATGGGCCCGTCGGGATTTCCTGACTACCCCACCCATATAGGCACCTTCCTCATGGATAGATACTCGCTATGATGGATAGTCGACTCCACCGCCATATACACGAATTACTTTTCGTGAATACTGTTTCTTATACTTAAAGTTAGTAGCTGCACTAAATTGCTTGTTAGTAAAAAATTAATTTCCAAATTAAAAGAAAACTATTATAAATACAACACAAATGAAGATATGGGGAGAAATCATGGTAGAAATGGAAATTGAAACTCGTTTAGTAAAAAAACAATCAAAATTTCCTGCAGTATGCACTAATTGTGAAAATAAAATTGCTCCGGATAAGGTTTATTATGTAGAAGAAGGAGTAAAAGAACATATACATTCGCTGATTGCACGCAAATTTTGTACAGATTGTTATGCAAAATATGGTGAACGAATTTTAATTAGAGGAATTAAAGATTAAATCATAAAAAAAATTTTCTTTAAAAAGATTTTTCAGTAATATATTGATTAAAGTATCCCAATTCGCAGGGGTACCCGAGCGGTCAAAGGGGCAGGGCTTAGGACCCTGTGACGTAGGTCTTCGAGCGTTCAAATCGCTCCCCCTGCACTTAATTGTAATGTAGTTGGGAACAAATGAAAATTATTGCATTTACAGGAATGCCATATTCAGGAAAATCAGAAGCTGTAAAGATTGCTAAAGATCAACGCATACCAGTGATAAGAATGGGTGAAATGATATGGGAAGAAACAAGAAATCAAGGATTAGAGTTGAATGATAAAAATGTTGGAGAAATTGCAAATAGCATGCGTAACAAATATGGCAAAGATATCTGGGCGCGCCGAACTGTTGATGCAATTAAGGCGAAAAATAAACTAAATCAGATTGTTATTGATGGAATACGTAGTATAGAGGAGATAGAATTTTTCAAAAAAGAATTTGGCACCGATATTGCGATCATTGCTATAGATGCACCTGATGAATTAAGAAAAAATAGATCTTTAAATCGTAGAAGAAAAGATGATACTATCAATATACAAAATTTTCAGGAGAGAGATAAAAGAGAGTTACAATGGGGACTGGGTGATGTTATAGCTTCAGCTGATATTATTATTTCAAACGAAGGAAGTATACAAGATTTTCGAAATCGGATTAAAGAAGTTTTTCAACAATTATGAAAAGCGATACATTAATCTATAGTTTCTAAGATTTTGCTCACAGATTTTAATGTTTGAAGCAAAAGTAACAATTATGTTAAAAAAAGGAGTATCAGATCCTGAAGGAGCAAATACGCTTAAGGCACTTCATTTGCTTGGTTTTGATGAAGTAATAGACGCAAAAACAATCAGAACCTTTGATCTCTTAATAGAAAGTAAAGATAAAAATAAGGTAAAAAAGGATGTAGAAAAAATGTGCCAGCGATTGCTCACAAACCCAGTTATTCATAATTATATAATTGAAATCGAAGAAAAATAAAATCGGGGAGTATTATTGGAGTTAGACAGTTTATTTAAAAAAAAGAGAACTTCGTTTGATTGCTATGAGATAGATTTTTTCTCTGCAACAGATAATCAATTACAAGAAATAAGCGACAGAATGGGTCTTGCACTTAATACAACAGAGATGAAACGAATTAAGAATTATTTTCAAACAAAAAAAAGAAATCCTACAGATATTGAATTACAGGCTCTTGGACAAGCATGGTCTGAGCATTGTTGCTATAAATCTTCAAAGGTTCCATTGCAGAAATATATCTATGGAATTGAAGAAAAGAAAATAGTTGCACGTGAAGACGCAGGAGTAATTGAATTTGATAATGATCATTATTATTGCGCTGCGTTAGAATCGCACAACCATCCTTCAGCTATTGAACCATATGGAGGAGCAGCTACTGGCATTGGTGGAATTGTTAGAGATGTCGTCTGTATGGGAAGTCAACCTATTGCTTTTATTGATCCTTTGTTTTTTGGTCCCTTGAACCTTCCTTTTTCCTATTTATCAAAAGGGGTTAAACATCCACGATATCTTTTTAGAGGAGTAGTTGACGGAATCAGAGACTACGGAAACCGCATCGGTATTCCAACAGTATCTGGTCAGGTATATTTCCATGAGGGATACACAGGTAATTGCCTTGTTAATGTTGGCTGCGTTGGGATAATGGAAAAGGACGAGCTTATTCATAGTCGAGCAAAAGCTCCTGGAAATGTATATATTTATGTTGGTGGAAATACAGGTCGGGACGGTATTCATGGCGTAACATTTGCCTCAGCAGAACTTACAGATGAAAGTGAAGAAAGTAGTAGATCTGCTGTACAGGTTGGAGATCCTATTACAAAAGAACCAGTAATTCATGCAACACTCGAATGTAATAAAAAAGGACTACTTGAAGGATTAAAGGATTTCGGGGGAGGTGGTCTTTCGTGTGTTTGTGGAGAACTTGCTTATTCTGCTGGTCTTGGTGCAGAAATCCAACTTGATGATATTCCATTGAAGGAAGAAGGTTTGCATCCTTGGGAAATCTGGATTTCGGAAAGTCAAGAGCGCATGATGTTTCTTGTAAAACCAGAAAATGTTGGAAAAGTTCTACATATATGTAAACAATGGGACGTTACTGCTATCCCAGTTGGAAAGGTAATAAAAGAACAAAAAACACGTGTTTTTTACAAGAATGAATTAATTTTAGAAATGGATATGGATTTTTTGACTGGCGGTCCTGTTTATGATGATTGTACTCGGCCGTTTATACTCCCAAAAACAGAAAATAATGAGAGGAAAGAACAAAATTTCAAGATGCCTGACCTAAATGATGCATTAAAAAAGATACTGAATTCCCCTAATATTGCCTCAAAGGAATGGGTAATTCGACAATATGACCACGAGGTTCGAGGAAATACAGTTATCAAACCACTCCAGGGGAAACTCGGTTTCGAATCGCATGGAGACGCGTCAGTTATAAAACCTCTTGAGAATTCTTTTAGGGGATTAGCAATAACTGCTGATGTTAATCCTCGTTTTATGGAACAAAATCCATATTGGGGAGCTTGTTCAGCAGTTGATGAAGTGTGTCGCAATCTTATATCTGTTGGTGCTAAACCTGACTCCCTTCTAGATTGCCTTAATTTTGGTAACCCTGAAAAACCTGAACGAATGGGAGAATTCTATGAAGCATGTCGAGGAATTGGGTATATGGCCAGATCACTTTCTTTACCATTTATATCTGGAAATGTAAGTTTCTACAATGAATCGATAAAAACTGCAGTTCCACCAACTCCATTGATATTGGGATTAGGAATTGCTGCTGATATAAGGAAATGCATAACCTCTGATTTCAAAGAAAAAGGAAATTTAATATATCTGGTAGGAAAACAAACTGAAAATGAAATGGGCGGCTCAGAATATTATAACTTTTCTGGAATTGATGGTGGAAAAATTCCAAGAACTGATGCTAGAATACTAAAAAATTGTACGAATGGAATTCTATCATCGATAGAAAAAACATACATATTATCATGTCATGATATAAGTGAAGGTGGAATGGGTGTTTGTTTTGCTGAAATGGCAATAGGTGGCAATATTGGTGGAGAGATTGATCTATCGAAAATTTATACAGATTTACGAACTGATTTTAAATTATTTTCAGAATCAAATACAAGGTGGTTAACTGAAGTAAAACATGAAAAATATCGCGAATTTGAATCGTTGCTTAATAAACATCATTCACCATTTAAAAAAATTGGAATAACAAAAGGCAATAATATTATTGTCAATGATAAGAAAAGAGTTATTAATCTTAGTATTAAAGATATTAGACATTCTTGGAAGAGCCCAATTTGGTCTTTAATGGGTTAAAGGAGATTTTCTTCGATTTTGGTTTCTTTGGTTTTTTCGGTTTAAATAGCGATTTTTTCTTTTTCGAAGTTTTTTCATCTTCAATTGAAATAACTTTCAGAGTAATGATAATTTTTTTTCCTGCTAAAGGATGATTGAGATCTAAGGTTAGATTATCATCTGAAATTTTTGTAATAGTACCGTAGTAAGTTTTTCCAGAAGGAGCATTTATCTTTACTCGAGAATTAACATCTAATTCTACATTATAACGAAAATTATCCTTCGGAACCTCTATTACAAGATTGTCGATATATGGGCCAAATGTATCTTTTGGTTCAAGATAAATTGTTTTTGTCTCTCCCTCCTGCATATTTTTTAGTTCATTTTCTACAGAAGGAAGAAATCTCCCTTTTCCAACAACAACATTTAGGTAATTTTCCTCTTCAGTTTTATAACAAATATCTCCATTTTCTAATTTAACTTCGCAAGATAAACTAACCTCATCTCCTTCTTTTACAACTTTCATTTTTCTTCCCAACTTATTAAATAGTAAACACGAGTGCTTTGCGAGTGTATCCCTTTTATCATTACGTAAAAAGAGCTATTATCTATTTCTATTTAAATATTTGTAACTTCTTTTGAATAAAAGAAAGAAAATTAGGTTCCAAAAAGTTAGAATTAAGATATTTTTTAAAGTTATATAATCCTGAAAATTGAATTATTTACAATTTCTTTATGTCTTTTGCGTTTGGCCCTCGTTCTGATTCTACAATTTCGTATTCAACTTTGTCTCCCTCATTAATATATGTTCCGTTTGGTATAGCTGATCGATGAACAAAGATATCTTTTCCATCTTCTCCTTGTATAAATCCATATCCTTTTCTTGGATTATACCATTTAACAGTTCCTTTCATTTTTTTACCTCCTCAGATTATAATACCTGAGTGATAACAAAAGAACGAAAACAAAAAGTTTCAAAGGTTCAAATGAAACTACAAAACCTTTGTTTCTATTCATTTGCAAGTATCAGCATTAATATACAATTTAAATAGATTTCTCTAAAATTTTTTTATATAATACTCTTTTTCGATTATCTCATTTTGTTTTAATACTTGTATAAATGAATATTACAAATTTTAATTCTATCTTTGTAAAAAATTTATTTAACATAATTAATTAACTATTAATGCATTACAAAAAACCAAACAACTGAGGTCGAAATTCATGATTACAAAAACAGTAATGTGCCCTAATTGTAAAGACAAGATTACAATACAAGGTAATCCTGGAGAAAAAGTTCAGATTACTTGCTCTAAATGTAATACAAAAGGTGTATTTAAATTTCCAGCAGAAGTAACTGAACAAGTACCAACCCAATCTTTCTCAATAGAAGTTGGTGGTCTAACAAAAAAATATAAAGATGTGACAGCGGTAAATAATCTTTCATTTAATGTTAGAACTGGAGAGATATTTGGTCTTCTTGGTCCTAATGGTGCTGGTAAAACTACGACAATAAAGGCAATACTTGGTTTAATTCATATGAATTCAGGTAATGTTAAAATCAATAAACATGATATAAAAAAGGAGGGTATTGAAGCAAGAGCTTCAGTTGGTTTTCTCCCTGAGAGAGTAGCATTCTATGATAATCTTACACCCTTGCAGACTATGAATTTCTTCTGTGAATTATGGGGTGTTGATAAAGCTGTTTCGAAACCCCTCATAAAGGAAGTTGGCCTTGAAGATGCTATAGATAGAAAAGTGGGTACTTACTCAAAAGGTATGGTTCAGTTGCTTGGTGTAGCACAAGTAATGATTGGTAAACCCCCAGTTTATATTCTTGATGAACCAATGGCTGGTTTAGATGCACGATGGGTTAAAATTATTAGGGAAAAAATAAAGATGTTAAATAAGCAAGGTGCGACAATACTTTTTTCATCTCATATTCTAAGTGAGGTAGAAAATATTTGTGACAGGGTGGCTATTATCAATAAAGGTAAACTTATAGCGGAAGATACGGTAGCTAATCTGAATAAATATTTACGTATTAAACCCCGTCTTGAAATTTCTATTCAAGGATTAAATGGAAGGATCCCAGAAGTAATCAAAACTATCGAAAGAGTAGAAAACGCTAACGCCAAAGGTGATACACTTTATATAACATGCGAATCTTCTATCAAGAGTCAAATCATTGCTACTCTTCAGAACACTGGACTTAAAATAGATAATATTAAAACAATCGAACCATCTCTTGAGGATGCTTTTGTAAAATTAATAGAGGGTGGTGAATAATGGTAGGTTTTAATTTTAAAACTGTATACACTATTGCAAAAAAAGAATTCATGGATAACATTAGAAGTAAATGGATAATTGCAATATCAATAATTTTTATAATTTTAACAATCGCCTCCTCTTATGTAGCTGGTGGACAGGGTGAATTTGGAGGAATGGAAGAGACCGTTGTTACACTACTTAGTATTTCTGCTCTCCTAGTTCCATTAATTGCAATAATGCTTGGATTCTCTACAATTGCTGGTGAAGCTGAAAAGGGCGCTCTTTATGTTGTTCTTTCTTATCCTGTTAGGAGAATAGAGGTTCTATTTGGTAAATTTCTAGGACTTGGTTCTGTATTAGCTGTCACTCCTTTAATAGGATTTGGTCTAGGTGGAATGATTATTGCAGCGACCGTTGGTGCTGAGGAAGGTGTGGCATATTTAGCATTTATTGGACTTACCTCACTCCTTGGTTTAATGTATTTAAGCGTGGTTATTTTTATTTCTGCATTAAGTAAAACCCGTATTAGAGCTATTGCAGGGGGGGTAATTTTATTTTTTTGGGCAATGATTTATGGTCTCATAATTATGAGTATTTACATTGCAACAGGTGGTAATTATCAAGATTTTTTTACACCAGGAGGTATCTTGGAACTTCCTGAATGGTTCTGGGCTTCAATCGTTTTTAGTCCTGGTGATACAAATCAGATGGCTGTTATGCGAGCATTTAATCTCAACCAGGCTTTTGGATTTCAAATCGAACCCCCAGATTGGTTGAGTATGAATTTTCTTCTGATAATCCAACTAATATGGATAATAATTCCATTTATATTAGCATACTTCTTTTTTAAAAGGAGAGATATTTAAGCTAGAAGAATAATAAATAAAATAATCAAAATCTTTAATTTTTATTTAAAAATAGGGAAATCTGCCATTAATTTAAACTTTTTAATTTTACTAAAAAGATTTATATCCTAGCTATACATTATAAATAAATGGGAATAAATATGAAGAAAATTCTACCAATAATGACAGTGTTGATTTTAGTCCTTGGTGGACTTGGGGCAAGTGCTATATCAAAAGATACCATTCATAATACCACAATTGAAGAAAAATACAATATGGACACAATATCCTTTTCCTCACAAATTATTGAAGAGTATAATAGCAAATACATTGAGGTACGTCTTAAGGATATATCATCCTATTTAATGACACCTAACAAGCCTATGCTACCAAAGATAGTAAAGACGGTTGAACTCGATTTTGGGGTGAGAGATGTAAAGGTTGATGTGTTACCTAGAACGGTTGAAGAATATATAATTTCACAAGAAATCCGTCCAGCTCCTACACCTATACCATTAACAGATGAGGTACATAATATTGCTCTAAAATCTGAGAAGGATTTTGAAACATATTCTAGTAATGAAATATATCCATCTACCTGGCACACATATAGTGTTGGTTGTGGACTCAATGCAACCAATAAACATGTTACACATGTGGCCATACATATATTTCCAATTAGGTATAAACCAGTAGAAAACAAACTATTTGTAGCAGAAAATACTGATGTTACGATAACGTATAAGGAACCGATTTTAAATCCGTTACCAGTAAATGGTGAATATGATTTGGTTATTATTGCTCCTAAAAGATTCTCTCGAATTTTACAGAAGCTTGCAGACCATAAAAATGATCATGGTGTGAGTACAATAATTAAAACGACTAATGAAATATATGATGAATACAACGGAGTCGATAAGCCTCAGCAAATAAAATACTTCATTAAAGATGCGATTGAATCATGGGATGTCAAGTATGTTTTACTGGTAGGAGGATTAAAATCACTTATGTGGAGTAAACCTAAAGATGATCATAACCAAGGGACAAAGGGCTGGCATGTTCCAGTGAGATACAATAATCTCTTTGATGATCCAGAGCATCCACTGCTTGCTAGCACTTATTTTGATCCCGGAGTTATTACTGATCTTTATTATGCAGATATTTATGAAGCTGAAGGAAATTTTTCAAGTTGGGATCCAAATGGAGATGGCATCTTTGCTGCATCTGGTAGACCAGGTGTAGAAAATGATACAAAAATAGATTTGTATCCCGACGTATGTCTAGGAAGATTAGCTTGCAGAAATAAACTCGAAGTAAAAAATATGGTTAATAAGATTATTAAATATGAAAGTAAGCCCGCAGATCCTTCTTGGTTTAAAAAGATGATAGTTGTCTCAGGAGATGGATTTCTCGATCAACAAGATTTAGACATCCAATGGGATGTGAATGGCCTTCCAGATGGAGAATATACGATCTATGGACAGAGCAACAATCCAGAAAAAACCTATGGACCAATTGATGTAATCAATGTGACTCTGGATAGAACAGTTGAATCTAATATATCCTTTACTCATGATGATCACCTTCAAATTGATAGCTATCCAGGTTCTCCCATTGCTGAAATCACCTCCCCTTCAGAAGGAGATATATTAGGTAATACCGATTATTTCTACGAACCACCTGATGGAAAAGCCTATTGTAATTTTTTCACAGGTTGGGCAAATGTGAGTTATGAAAGTGGAATTATGCACATTCGAGGAAAATCATATGATCCACAACCTTATGGAAATGTAACAAATATACGCGTTTGGATAGAAAACAGCGATGAACAAGTTGTCTTTTCTCAATGGAGAAACAATACTGAGATGTATTACGAGGGAGAATGGGTCACCGGTGAATTACTCTTGAGAGGAAAAGGTGGTGCACTTTATTACATGCCTAACGATTTTAATAATGAAATAATATGGGCATCAAATGGAAAACTAACCGGACAAAAAGATGTCATAAAATCATTGAGTAAAGGAAGTGGATTTGCTTTTCTATCAGGTCATGGAAGCCCAAGAGTCTGGGCTGATCATTATCCAGGAGTACCCGGTAACCGTGGACATGGAAGTGTTACGGGATTAATGACTACTGATATCTTTGGCCCTCCCTTTGTACCAGTTGAAAGAATTAGAAATATTAACAAACCATTTATCCTCGTGGTTGGTGGTTGTCATAACAGTCAGTTCAATGTGTCATTAGTAACTTCTATTTTAGATGCTTGGTTACCACTTTATATGTGGACATATGGTATGCCCACTCCAGAATGCTTTAGTTGGTGGCTTGTAAAACTTCCTATACGAGGAGCAATAGCTTCGATAGGTAATACTGGACTTGGTTATGGAATGCTTGGAGGAGATTGTACCATTAGTGGTCTTGATGGAGGTATTAGCTTGGAATTCTTCCGACAATATGGTGAAGAAGGCTATGATATACTTGGAGAAGCATACCTTCAAACACAAATCTACTACAACAATAATTTTGACATGGAAGAAGACGATCATATAAAGTCATTACAACAATGGGTACTACTTGGTGATCCAAGTCTTATGATCGGAGGATATTCGTAATTAAATAATCCTCCTATTTTTATTATTGTTGAATAAGTTTTTCAAGTGCTTTGTATCCATCCATTGCATTACTCTTATGGATGATAAATGTTAATTCTGTATTTGTAGAAATTATTTCAAATATGTTTATGTTTTCCCAAGCAATATTTCGTATTATATTAAAAATAACTCCCGGGGTATACAAGAAATCTTTTGAAAATGTCATTGTTAAAGAAACAAGCTCTTCTTCAACATTTACAACATTTTCATTTTTCAATATATCAAGAAATTTTTGTTTATATCGTTCATTTGTGACAATACTTACTTCACTACTACCATGAATTATATTGAGAAGATCTCCTTTTTCAAAATCGACAATATCATAGAGATTTTTTATTTTTTTGAGAAATGATGGTGTTCGTTGAACAGAAATATCACAGATTTGTGTTTTCATAATAATATCTGACGAATAATCAAAGTATATGGTTTTGTGAGTTTGTTTTATATGTTCAGAATATCGTCTCAATGCCATTTCTATTGCATGTTGTTTAACAGGTCGTTTCAATTCTTGTTCAATTTCCGGTTGAATTTGTTTTGCTAACGAAGCAAATGAGATAATATTTTTATTCATAGATTCCTGAATGAAAATTTTTTTGTCAACTAATTTTTGAACTATATGACTAATTGTAACCATCACAAAATCCCAATAATTTGTGATTATAATCACATTAAGTATATATATAATTTATTGTTATTATTTCCACGATAAAATGTTAGAATGTATTGAATGTAAAACAAAACTCTATTTATCAGATTCTGAGCAAAGATCCATAATTGATTGTCCCGGTTGTGGTATCGAATTAGAAATGATTGAAGGAAATCTAGTTAGCTTACAGTTAGGGCCTTCTGAAGAATAATATTTTGAGGTAAAAAAGTGGTACAAATACTTGATTCAACTCTACGTGAGGGGGAACAAACTCCTGGTGTAACATTTAGTATACAAGAAAAATTAATAATCGCAAGCCTCATAGATGAGTTTGGAGTAGACATAATTGAAGCAGGTCATCCAAGAGTATCTGAAGATATTTTTAGAAGTGTCAAAGAGATTGCAAATCAAAATTACAATGCTGAAATACTAGCTCATTGCAGAGCAATGATTGAAGATGTTGATATAGCTCGCTCTTGTGATGTGGACTGGATAGGTATATTTTTCTGTGTTTCAAATCGTAGACTAGAGCAACAGTTTAGATCTAATTTGGAAAAAGCAATAGATATTATTACAAAAACAATAGAGTATGCAAAAGGTTATGGATTAAAAGTAAGGTATACTCCAGAAGATGCGGTAAGAACAGATATTTCAAATTTAATTATAGTTTGTCAAGCAGCAGTAGAAGCGAGGACGGATAGAATAAGTATCGCAGATACCGTTGGAGCAATGACTCCAATAAGAATGTATAATCTTATAAAAAAATTGCAATCTTATGTACATGTTAAACTAAATGTACATTGCCATAATGATTTAGGTCTTGCTACTGCAAATGCATTAGCAGCTTATGAAGCTGGAGTTTCATTGATAGATGTATCAATTAATGGACTAGGGGAAAGAGTAGGAATTACCTCCCTTTCAGAGGTTTGTTTAGCATTAAATTCTATCTATAAAGAAAAAAACAACTGGAATTTAGAATTGTTACCGAGCATATCTCAAACAGTATCAAAATTTTCAAATATACCAATATCAAAAAATATGCCTGTTATTGGAGAGAATGCATTTACACATAATGCTGGACTACATGTTGCAGCGGTTCTGCATGATCCTAAATTTTATGAAGTATTTCCAGCAGAACTTATTGGTAGGAAGAGGACATTTATTTTAGATAAAATGGCAAGTATTCAAACTATCAAACGTAAACTTCAAGAAATGGGACTCCCTCCAAGTAATGATAATATCGATAGAATAATGCAATGTGTAAAGACAAAAGAAAAAGGAACAATTTCTGACGAGGAGTTAGGAGATATATTGGATATTAATAAAATAGAAAGTGTTATGTATCAATGATTATCAAATTCTATTTAAATTTTTTATACTTTTAAAAGGAATCAATCTTTCATCGTAAATTACTAAAACGAATATTGTATTTCTCTCCTGTTATAAGGGCCAGTGGTCTAGTGGTTAAGAACATGTTCTTTTCTCGCAGATTCTCGTCGAAAAGTCTGAGGTTATTTTTCACGGACTCTATAAAATCCTCTTATTTTTTTCTTTTTTTGACTTTTTTCAAAATATTTTTATAACATTCCATAATGCGTATACAGCATGACAAAAAGACGATTTTTATTAGTGACGATGCTTGCTTTCTTAATAGTTATCACGCTCACTGTTGGATGCATTGAAGATAACGAAACACCTAATGGACAAAATGAGGAACCAACTGTTCTCTTAACTGTAATATTTGATGATTATCATGCCAACTATACTCTTGATGATATTGAAGCATTAGATTCCTATTCAGGAACTGGAGGATATATTAAAACCAAGCTTCTTCCTGATTCTGTTGTAATCAGTGATATAATTGAATATACAGGAGTCCGTATTACCACTTTATTAGGTGAAATATCAAATCTTCCTGATAACTACAATGCGAGTATTATTTCTGCTGATGGATGGACTGCAACTTACACTATGAATGAAACCCTTGGTTATGTGGATGTTTATAATGAGACAGGGGATATAATATCAAATGAAACAGTGGTTATGATACTTGCCTACAAAGAAGATGATTCATATTATTCAGAAATAGATCCTGATAATGAAATTGGACCTTTACGAGTTGCATTTGTCGGTGACGATGTTATCACTTCTTCAAGTCTTTGGTCAAAAATGGTTGTTACAATCGAAATAATATCAATATAATAAAAATATTTATCTTTTAGCTAATTGATGAAATTTGAACTTTACTTTATATTTTGGAACAAATCATCATTTTCAAAGAACTCCATAAAACCCTTTTTTTTCTTTTTATTTTGATACTACAGTGTAATATTTAAACAGGAAACAAGTTTATTGACATGATACTATGGAGATAGCATTTTTGGGCTGGGGCTCGCTGATATGGGACCCGCGCAACCTGAAGACCAAAGGAGAATGGAAAAAGGACGGGCCATTCCTGCCGATAGAATTCATGAGGCTTTCAAGCGGCGGCAGGATCACGCTTGTCATATACCCCAAGGCCGAAGAGGTCCAGACCATGTGGATTAAGGCAGACTTGGGGGACCTTGATGCTGCCATAGAGAATCTGAGAGCCAGGGAGGCCACGCTGACCGGATGGATCAGCTTTGTAACTCTCCCGGACTGTGCGTCAAGCTGCAAGGCAGAGCCGGGAATACTGGAGAATATCCAGCAGTGGGCCGGGAAGAAGGGCCTGGATGCGGTCGTATGGACAGCCCTACAGGACAATCCTGAGCATTTTGCAGAGGAAACGGGCATGGATATGAACGAGGACAACATAATAAAATATCTCGGCTCCCTGAAAGATAAGATGTTAAAAGACGCCAAAGAATACGTGCAAAAGACACCGAAGCAAATAGACACAAAGTTCAGGCGCAGAATCAAGCAGGAGTTGGGCTGGTAATTAGTGTTTCTCACTCTCATCCAGCTCACCTACTATATCTTTTTTGTTAAGGCTGTTGTTCACCTTCCAACTTAAATCTTGTTCTTCTCAAAATTAAAAAAATTGAAAATGATGTAGCGAGGGTGACTAAAATCTTAAGAGTCGCTTGATAGTCATCAAGCTCCTTCTTAATGATTTTCTATGAAGATATTAAAAATTTACAATTGCCATAGCCATCACTCTCGCTCTCGGTTGTAATGCAAGCTGTGAAAGCGCCCTTCAGGCGAATTATGATTAGAGGAAAGCAGGACACAGAAAGATGTTCTGCTTTAAATGGAGGTGAAAAAATGGATAATGCAACCATGAAACAAAAGGCATACATAAGGGAATTGTTTCTAGGACAGGGGTTTCGTTGGAGAAACATCAATCCTCTGGAGTTCTGGAACATAAGCAGGAGAGAGGCCAGTGAGCTGATACATGACCTAAAGGTATTGCAGAGGCATTACAGCGGAGACTTGAGGGACATGATTTGCCAGAGCATCATTGGTAAGAACATAGTATACAATATCGCAGAAACCATTGAAGAAATGGAGGAGGAAGAGGAGCAGGAGGACTGGCCTGACCAGCTAACCTACAAAGATGACATTCAATCAAACGAGTGGATACATGAGCCCTATTTGAGCGGCTTAAAAAAACAGGAGGTGACTGCATGAGCCCAAAGAAAACCAAGAAGACTCTCAAGGAAAGCAGGTACAGCATCATCACCGAGAGGCTGCACAACCTTGAGAAGAACATGGACTTCGTGATAGACTGGCTGGATGAAATATCTCCGCTTGTCAAGGACGTACCATGGGAGAAGAAGAGGTACGGGGTCAAAGACCTTCCTGACCCGCCTCCCTTTTTCTATTTTGGCAAATGGTAATGGAGGTGGGCTGATGGCAATTAGGGAAGTCATAAGAAGAGGAGCAGATAGTGTTCTGTGACGAGTGTGGGAAGCAGATAGGAGAAATTGAAGCTTTGACGGTGGACGCTTGGGGAAGCATGGACTATTTTGAAATCAGGGAATTGGATACCAGAGGGGACTTCTGCGACAGGGATTGTGCCTTGAATTTTCTCCAGAGCGGGAAAAAACTTGAAATTATACCGAGGTGATGAAATAATGGCAGAGAGAATATTATTCTCCATATCGGAGAGCTACGTTCAGGAGTATGCCAAGGAGAGGATAGGCAGGGAACTCACGGGAGAGGAACTGCACAGCGTAAGCAAGGGGCTTGATTCAGGTCTCGGCTGGGACTTGGACGTGGTTCTTGACACGGCGACAGGCGAGGCGGTTGAGATTTGCAAAAAATAAAGGGAGGGATTAGGATGTATTTCATAATGGATAACCGTCTGCATGTAACAGATGCAGTCAGCGGCGAGCTGATAACTTTTGACAGCGTGGATGATGCAAGAAAATACTGCGACCAAAACATGAACTTATGGGAAATATGCAGGATAGTGGAAAGCTGAAATTAAATGTTTAACACGGCCATAAGTGAAGGATTGTAGTACATTCTCTACGAAAGAATCTTCAATCTGGATTACTGTCTTACAAGATAACAGTAAAACTCAGTCCAAAAATGTGGATATTGTGGTTTAAAACTGTATAGAAAAATTCACAAAAAATTGCCTGTAATCCTTGCATATAATATTTATACTTTTTAACAAATTATTTATTACATGTGGGAGAGGAGGAACAAGAATTAAAATAATATGATGATTTCAGATATATCTCCAAAATGGAAGACATGTGAAATTTATGTTGATTATGAACGAATTAGATGGAGTCGAGGGCGAAATTTTAATTGAGAATAGGACATTTCACACATGATTAAAAAGAGGCGATCATAATAATGGATCACAAACTGTATGTAATGAATCACATAAAGGAACTCTCTGAGCTTCTCGATTTTGAATATGGGTCACCCGATCACAATAACAAGAAAGACCCATTGGATGAAATGATATTCATACTTCTCTCGCGAAGAACTAGGGGTATCGGATATGAAAGCGTTTATGATGAGTTAAAGGGTAAATTTCCGGACTGGGAAAGCGTGGCAAAAGCATCTCTTGGCGATATCTATCGAATCATCAAGAGAGCTGGACTGGGGCCAAAACGCGTTAAGGAAATCAGGGGGAACCTTCGCATAATTAATGAGCGTTTTGGTGAATATTCCTTGGACCGTTTAAAGAGATGGTATAACAGAAAAGCATTCGAGTTCCTCACTTCTCTGGAAGGGATAGGTCCGAAAAGCACCTACTGCATTATGATGTTTTCCCTGAAAAGAGAGGTTTTCCCAGTTGACGCCCACGTCAATAGAATCTGTCAGAGGCTGGGCATCATCAAGGGCGGGCTTGATCACAAGAAAGGGCAAGCATTGCTCGCAGATGTCTTTCCCAAATCATTGAGATATTCTCTTCACGTGAACATGGTGGCCCATGGTAGGGATATATGCCGATCGACGAATCCCCGCTGTGGCAACTGCATAATAGCCGGTTTTTGCAAATGGATACGAAAGAAGAATGAAGAAAACCACAAAATCAAATTTGGAGATTTATTTGCCGGAGCTGGCGGGACGGGTCTGGGTTTTGAAAGGGCTGGATTCGGCCTGCATATGGCAATAGAGTCCGATGCAAGGGCATGTGCCACATTTATTCACAACAGGACGAATCTTGCAGCTGACAGAGTGATAAATGAAAGAATCGAGGATATAGATCCTGGAAAATTTGCGAGAAAGGGCATCAAGGTTATAGTGGCTGGACCACCCTGCCAAGAGTTTTCTCGAGTACGAAGGAACTCCCATCGCGAGTTGGGGAGAAATGAGTTGTACAAGGAGGTCCTTCGTTATGTAGAAGTGATAAAACCTGTTTTCGTTGTAATCGAGAATGTTCCAGGGATGGCCACTCATCTCAACAAGGAATATGTAAAAAAGGTGGAAGATGGTCTGCGAAAACTAGATTATGTAGTTCATACCGAGATGATAAACGCAAAACATTACGGCATTCCACAGAACAGGCTCAGGTTATTTTTTATTGCAAGGCGGGTCAACAGAGGATCCTGGAAAGCTGCCGAAAAAGCTTTGGACAGGGTATGGGGACAGATACATCTGAAAAAACAGGAGAGAGAGATAAGTTTCAGGCAGGGTATTTCAGGGCTCCCGAAACTTTCCCCCGGAGAGGGAGCAGATCTCCTTGTAAATAGCGACGGGGGCAGACTTTCGGACTATGCCCGTGGGATGGCATCCAATGGTAAAATTATTTTTAACCACATCGCCAGAAAACACAATCCAAGAGACCTTGAAGCATACAGAATTATGGGGGAGGGCGAGAATGCCCTTGACCTGCACGAAAAGAAACCTGACCTGATGCCCTATTCAACGGAAAATTTTCATACAAAATTCTTCAAGATCAGGGATGGCAGGCCATCACCAACCATTGTTGCCCATCTGCGGAGAGATGCAAATTCCTTCATACACCCGAGAGATGATCGTGGAATCACACCCAGAGAGGCTGCAAGACTCCAGTCATTTCCCGACAGATACAGATTCTTGGGTACTTTTGGTCTACAGTTTGAACAGATAGGGAACGCGGTTCCCCCGCTTCTGGCAGAGGTTATTGGAAAAGCAATCATGGAGGAGCTTGATGGTTCCTTGAGGGGGGAAAAACATGGGTAGATACGAGGATCTGCCTCCTCGGGCCGATGCGATGGTTGCATCAATGCGGGCAATCGGTTACGATCTGGCTATGGCCATTGCCGACCTCATAGACAACAGTATCTTCGCGGGTTCAAAGAATATATGGATCAAGTACCACTGGAAGGGTCCGGATTCTTGGATTTACATCCTTGATGATGGGGGCGGAATGAACGAGGAGAAACTCAAGGAGGCAATGAGGCTTGGAAGCCAGAGTCCTGCAGAGGAAAGGGATCTCAAGGATCTGGGACGATTTGGTCTGGGACTGAAAACGGCCTCATTCTCCCAGTGTAGAATCATCACTGTATACACAAAAACATCGAAGAGTGCGCCCGCTCTGAGATGCTGGAATCTCGACCATGTTGAAAAAACACAGAAATGGGAACTTGACACTGTCCCCCCTAAAAATACGGAATCAATACTGGCTGATCTTGACAGATTGTCCCATGGAACAATGATATTGTGGCAGGGACTTGACAGGGTCATCGATGTGGATAATATTGATGAAAAGGAGGGAATGAAGACATTTTACAATAAATTTCTCCCGGTCCAGAAATATCTGGAAATGGTTTTCCACAGGTATCTCTCACCACCAATAAATTTAAAAATAACACTTGGAACGGTTGAATTGAAACCTTGGGATCCGTATCTCAGGAATAACTCCTTCACCCAAGAGCTTGCTAGTGAAAGATATGAAGATGGCACCGTTCGTATAGTTCCATATGTTCTTCCTCATGTATCCAAGAGGACCGGGGCGGAAAACACCTTCGGGGCGGGACCCAAGGGATGGAATGCCCAGCAGGGATTTTACCTCTATCGAAACAAGAGGATGATTGTTCCTGGTGGTTACCTGGATTTCGGGATTTTACCAGAGGAACACTACAAGCTGGCCCGAATAATGGTAGACATCGATAACAGGATGGACCGTGAATGGGGAATCGATGTTCGAAAGGCCATTGCAAGCCCTCCGGACAGACTCCGGGCAGAACTTGAAAAGGTGGCAAAGGCAACCCGCAAGGTCGCGGTTGACGTGTACCGGGCAAGGATGGGAACAGTTCGAGCAACCAAGAGGAGGGATACTAGCGATGTATGGAAGAGGATGCGAAGAGGGGACAAGATCGTATATCTGATCAACAGGGGAAACGAGGTTATCAGGGAGATACTGGGTGAGATAAATCCAGCGGCATCATGGATACGAAAGCTATTTCACGTGATTGAAACAACCGTTCCTCACCGGGTAATTGTCATGGACAACAGCGAGCTGGAGGATTGCCATGTTGACCTGCCACCCGAAATGAACATGCCATTGAAGGAGCTTGTAGACCTTTGCATTGAGTTTTATAAAAGGCATCGTGATGCTGGAAAAACTCACGATGTCGCGGTAGATTTGACAATGGCCGTGGAACCATTCAACACGCATCCTGCCTATAGAGCTGCGCTGGATTCATTTGGCAAGGGAGGTGAAAACGATGGATAGAGTCCACAATATGATATTGAACCTGTCAATCCCGTATTTTGCAGACAAAGAAGTTACATGTGAGGAAATCAGAAACTTTATTGAAAGGATGAAACGAGCCTTTGACAAGGAGTCACTTGATGAAGAATGGTTGTTTCGTAAACTTGAAAGCCGTCATAAGGTCGTTGTTGGGACTCCCGATTTCCTTGATAATAGAACGGATCATGAGGATTGGTTCAACCCTTCTGCAAATGCTCCCATCAGAAGGGAATTTGAATGGCATTTCTGGGAACATTACAGGTCATATATGACTTCAAGTAAAGGGTGGCCCTCGAATGTTGTGAACAGCATTGATAGCCTGTCAAGCGAAATCCTTTCCAGAATTGAAGATCCAATGAGGGATGGAAGATGGGACAGACGAGGAATGGTCATGGGTGGAGTGCAATCTGGTAAAACCGCAAATTACACCGCACTGATCACCAAGGCTGCTGATGCTGGTTACAAGTTGTTTATTGTTCTCGCTGGGGTGCATAACAGCCTTCGAAGTCAAACGCAGTCCCGGTTGAACGAGGAATTCCTTGGTTATGATATAGACAAGGTTCAAAGGCTCACCGGAAGCGAAAAGAGGATTGGAGTGAGAAGGGTGTTTCCCGATCATCATAGCGTGTACACCCTTACTAGCAGTGATCAGAGGGGTGATTTTAACAGGGTCATTGCCACCCAGAGCGGTATACCGTTATCAAGAGATGGTCCACCAATAATTCTTGTAATCAAGAAGAATGTTACTATACTCAGGAATTTAATAAACTGGGTTCCCTCGATTGTGGGCATTCGTGATTCAGACAACCAATGGCATATACCGGACATACCCACAATGGTGATCGATGATGAATGTGATTATGCCTCAATTAACACAAGGTGGCCTGAACGGGATGAGAACGGTAATATAAATCGAGAATGGGATCCCACTACCACTAACAGGCTTATCAGACGATTGTTGAGGATGTTTGACAAGAGTGCATATATCGGTTACACTGCCACTCCGTATGCGAACATCTTCATACACAAGGATGAGGAAAGACATGAGATATATGGCGAGGATCTTTTTCCCAGAAGTTTCATCATAAATCTTCCCGTTCCCAGCAATTACCTCGGTCCAGAGAGAGTATTCGGTCTTGAAGCTGATCCTGAACAGGATATCGAGGAGATAGATCCCTTGCCCCTGATAAGATTGATTGATGATCACCAAACGCATATTCCTGACAGACACAGATCAGATTTTATACTCACCGAGATGCCGGAGAGCATGAGATATGCCATCAGGTGTTTCCTGCTGACCTGTGCCGCCCGCTCGATTCGTAGAGAGGGTTCTCCACACAATTCCATGCTGATACATGTCACAAGGTTCACCGCCGTTCAGGGGCTTCTTTATGAAATGGTCGAGGCCGAATTAAGAGATCTCACGGCGAGAATCATGAGTGGTGAAAACCTTGATGATTTCAGGGAAATCTGGGAAAACGACTATATGCCAACGTCTAGAGAGATGTCGGATTTAACTCCTTCATTCCAAGAGGCATGTGAGCACTCTTGGGATGAAATAAAAGAAAGATTGTCCCACACGACGAGATATGTCAGAGTGAAGGAAATCAATGGCACATCAAGGGATTATCTTGATTACAAGGAGATAGAGATGCAGGCAAATATAAGGGAAAGGGCCGGAGAGGATGTACCTTGGGAGGAAAGGGGTCTCAGTGTTATCGTGATTGGTGGTGATAAACTATCGAGGGGGTTGACGCTTGAGGGTTTGAGCGTGAGCTATTACCTGAGGGCTTCACGTATGTATGATACATTGATGCAGATGGGACGATGGTTCGGTTACCGGGATGGATACACCGACCTGTGCAGGATATTCACTACTGAAGAACTCCTTATGTGGTATCGACACATTGCAGGAGCAACAATGGAACTCCGCGAGGAGATCAATTACATGTCCACCCTTCACAAAACCCCAGAGGAGTTTGGATTGAAGGTTCGCAGCCATCCGGGACGGCTGGTTGTTACTTCAGCTGGAAAGCGCCGGAATGCCGAGCCGATACAAATTTCATATGATGGAAAAATTTCAGAAACCGTGTCATTTGACAGGCAATACACAAAAAATAACCTCAAAGCATTGAAGGATTTTGTAAGAGAGATAGGTCGCCCGCCAGATAAAGAAATCATTCCAAAGATGCCGCGTTATCACTGGCAGAATATCCCACCCGCAACGATAATCAATTTTTTAAACAGATATCAGCAACAGGAATCGGCAATGAGACTCGTAAAGGCTTCCGTTCTCGCAAGATACATAGAAAGGCAGAATGGAAACGGAGAATTAACCACATGGGATGTTGTCATCGTGTCTAAGCCAGAAGCAGAAAAAACCATCAAGGTTGAAAGATATGATGTGGGTTGTGTCCTGAGAAGACCATTCCCACCGGGTTCATTATCGGATACTACTGTTTCTATAAAAAGATTGGTAAGCCCCAGTGACGAGCTATTGGATCTCACGGACGGGGAAAAGGAGCGGGCACGGGATTATGACAGAGAAAACGGAAAAGGCAAAGCCGGAGATTTCGCACCATCTGGTCTTGGAGTCCGGTATCGGGGACGACCTAAAGAAAGAGGTTTATTTTTGATTTATTTGCCATATGGTAAAGACAAGGAAACGGGTAAAAAATATGGTGGTCCAGATGATCCTACCGTGGGTTATGCAATTAGCTTCCCCAGCAGTGATACAGCCATTCCAGTAGAGTATTTGGTAAATACCGTCTATGCCGAGGATGAGGGGAGCGATCTGGGGTGAGCGAAATAAATGGAAGAAACAATTGAGAACATCTGGAAAACAATCGAAGAAAAGGTCAAAAGGGGAAAACTACATGGACAAGCGGGTATACCAGAGATTGGACTTGGAGAGGGAAACAGGCATCCGTCTTGGAGTGATGTCACCAGGAGATATCCGGGAGCTTCTTATCCAACTTTCACCAAAGGACAGGGCGGACTTCGTCCCACCCCAGTGGGCCGGTATGAGGTTCGAGATAATCATGATGGATGCACCTGATAAGGGGACTCGACATATCAGATTATATCTCGACAAACCGGAACACAAGAATGTTTTCACAACGGTCTGTGCAGATATAGTCGACACACTTCTAAGGATTGTGAAGCCTGAACACAGAACCATGAAGCTGATTGCGTGCTTGGAGAAATGGAGTCGTTTTTTCCATAAATATGGAGTCGAGGGATTATCCAAGGAGGGACAGAGAGGACTTTTTGGAGAGTTATATTGGCTTCAACAGCTTCTTACCGCAGGCATGGATGAATCCCAAGTTATCGATTCTTGGCAAGGATGCAGGAGAAGTTATCATGATTTCGAGTTTGCCGGAAGGCTCGTGGAGGTAAAGACCACGATATCCAAAGAACCCCGCAGAATCAGGATAAACAACGAGAGACAGCTGGATGACAGGGGGTTCAAAGATATGTTTCTTTACGTTTTAACCTTGCATCCAGCACTCTCAGGCGGGCTGAGTCTCCTGGAGCTGATAAATTCAGTCCGTTCCAGTATCTCCGGCAACATCGCCGCGAAAGAGCTGTTCGAGCAATCCCTTCGGGATGCAGGTTATCTGGACGTGCATGAACCACTGTATGATACAAGATATATGGTGAAAACAGAGGAGGCTTTCCAGGTCAGGGAGGGATTCCCGAGAATCATCGATTTACCTTCGGGAACTGGCGATATCTCGTATTCCCTGACGATCTCGGCCTGTTCGGAGTTTCTCGTTGATATGGAAAATGCAATCAATATCTTTTCAAGAGGTGGGTAATCTGGCCGATATATCCGAGGCTTATCAACATTTACATTCCGAAATTGCCACAGGTGCACTTGGACTCGATATGCTGCGGGAACACAAGTTCGTGGAGGATGTTGGTGAGATACTTGTCGAGGCAGGGGAGCTTGATGATTTTGTGCGATCCTCTTACAGGGGTCGCGGGATGAAGATTGATGGATACTGTTTTGATGAAGAGTTCAGCAATCTCTACCTTATCGTGGCACACTGGAAGGATGAACAAGATATCACGAAGGTCAAGGTAACCAACTCAGTGGTAGACACAGAATTCAAGCGATGTATTCAATTTTTCCAGCGTAGTAAATCGGACCTTTATAACAGAATCGAAGTGGCGAACGAGGCACACGAGCTTGCCAGGTTGATCCATGAACTCAAGGACGAGATAATCGGTGTAAGGATAATCCTCGTAACGGATGGAATCGCTGAAAAAAGGGCTGCCACGGTCGAGGTAATCGACGGTATCGAATTCAGGCGCATAATCTGGGACATCGAGAGAATTCTTCAGTTCATCGAAACCGGTGAAAAGGAAATCGTAGTTGTGGATTTTCTCGAAAATGGTGGTAAGCCAATTTTATGCATCCCTCTGCAAAATGGAAATGAAATATACGATACATATCTCGCATTCATCCCGGGTCAGACACTTGCAGATATATATTCGCAATGGGGAACAAGAATACTCGACATGAATGTCAGGGTTTTTCTCTCTGCCCGCGGCAAGGTAAACCGGGGTATACGTGACACAATAACAAGTGAACCGGATATGTTCTGTGCTTACAACAATGGCATTACCGTATTCGCCAGAGAGCTTGAATTGATCACGCTTGACGGTGGCCTTCAAGGGATTGCGAAAGCCAAGGATTTCCAGATTGTTAATGGGGGGCAAACCATTGCCTCGTTATACCATACCAATAAAAAACAGAAGGCAGACCTGTCCGGGATAAGTGTTCAGATGAAGGTTGTGGTGATTAACGATCCCGACAAGATTGGCACACTTGTTCCCCGGATCAGTGAATATTCGAACACCCAGAACAGGGTAAGTCTTGCAGATCTGGCGGCCAACGATCCCCCGCACCCCGAGCTTCACGAGATATCGAAACGTCTGCTGGCCCCCGACCCTACCGGCGGCTCAAGGATGACCTACTGGTTCTACGAGAAGGCAAGGGGCAGCTACGAGGAGACCAAGCGTCTGGAAGCCAGAACGCCGGCAAAAATCAAGGAATACGAGGCAAAGTATCCAAAGGCCCAGAGATTTGACAAGAGTATATTTGGAAAGGCGTGGAACACGTATCTCAGAAAACCACATACCGTCAGTCTCGGAGCACAGAAAAACTTTGCCAACTTCAATCTCTGGCTTAGGGAGCAAGAGGAAGAGGATCTTGCCGAGTTTTTCAAGAAAACTGTGGCGCTCGTTATGTTATGGAAGAATGCCGAACGTGTTATTCGCAGGCAATCTTTCGAGGGATACAGACACAACATAGTTACCTATACCTTGGCATGGCTATTCGAGTTGACCGACTGCAAGATAGATCTCGACAGACTCTGGAACATGCAGACAGTGGATGAATGTTTGCTCGAAGTCATAGAAGGTATGAGTAATGTGTTGAATGGACATATACGCAACACGGAAAAGAACATAACGGAATGGTGCAAGAATGAGGAATGCTGGAATCAACTGAGGTCACAAGAATATGATTTACCTCAGGGGATTGAGAAAACCTATACCTCTCTAGATTCAAAGCAGAAGAAATACGATCCGCGGATCAAAGTCGAGGCGGAGATAATTGATTTTTGCAAATCCAAGGGTAGCAAGGCATGGTGGGAACTCGCGATTTGGTTGAAGAAAAAAGGATTTCTCAGTGGAAAAGCACGAAGCCAGTGTGGGAATATGGGCAGATCACTGAATCGGGGAAAAGAACCCAGTATTCGTCTTGCTATACCATGTAAAAAAATCTGGGAGGAGGCCGTTCTTAGAGGATGGAAGTGGGATGGGAATCCCATTTAATTTACTTGTCAGTATTTATAAATGTTATAACTAGTGTAGAAATTTTACCAATTCTCCATTGTTTTAAACATTATACAGTTCTATATACGGCGGCGAGACTACAGGATTACGGTTCACTGTCTTGGCTTTTACTTGTAACGATTATTGCACCATCTCGGCCGATATTTAGTTCTATGTTGTCCATAAAAACAGTGGCAAATGCCTTTCTAAGGGTAACAGTATCACCTACATGGACTTTGTCTATTTGGTCTCTCCAAAGGTTCAATCCGACTGAACCTGTATCATCCTCAAATGTGGCGTTTAGCAGACGAGCAGGACCGTAACGGGTCACCACTTGTTTTAACTCGCCCATCTTGATAATCTTACCGGTAATCTCTAGGTCCCTCATTCCCTTTTTGATTTCGTTTATTTTCATAACATCCCCCGTCTTATCTTTACTGTATAGTACACCGTCTTTTTAACTTTTATTTATATTACGTAAAACTGTTTTTAACCCGTTTCACATATGTTTTAAATAAAAGAGTATACATTTCCCACAACAAGGTGATTTGTAAAATGGTATACAAACATAAAGACTGGACTTTATATTGTAGAGAGGTAAGATTTAAGGTTGGCAAAAAACCCGGTCCCGCTCGTACAATCTATTTCTTCAGTAAGAGAAAACCAAACAGTGGGATACCTTGTGACATGCCGGAAGGTTATGAAATTGTCTTTAACAAAAGAACAGGTATGCCTTTATTAAAAAAAAGAGATAAAATAAATAGAAAAAAAAGAACCGGATTTATATCAAAAAACATTATCGGATTATAAAGATTAGATTTATCAGGTTTTAACTATTAAAAAGCTGAAAGGCTAAAATATAAGTGAGTAAAAACTATTCATAATATGGCTAATAAGGTTGACATAATGAAGTTATGGGATAAGGGTACGGAAATAGAGTTTTTTAGAAAATCAAGAGGATTTGCCACACCAAAGCAGTTGTTTTACATGACTGGTGACGGTAAGTATTTAGCCTACTGGCCTAAAGGATACAAGGGAAAGAAAACAACACTTCAGAGCAGAAATGCGTTAATAGGCAATTTTACTGAAAAATGGTGTATAGATCTCTTACTGCCATTTGCCAATAAAATAAATGCTTTTGCTGTCCAGAATGTGGTTAATGAAGAGATCAGGTTAACCAGACAATCACCTGCTGATGTTGTCATTTGCAAAACAAGAAATACTATTCAGAGACCTGAAGACCAGATAGAAAAGGATTATGACACATGGGAGCGGACTTATTTCTCTCTGGAAAATGTCATAGACGCAAGAGAGATAAGCACTCACCAGAAAGATTATGTCATGTTCATGAACTATTTCCAGCTCAATAATTTAATAGATTTAAAACCAGTAGAAGGCAGCGTTCATATAAGAAGCATGTGCGAGCCTTTCAGCGAGGAGATGGAACCTGACCAAAAAAGAATAGATAATTGGCTAAGATTGTTCGGGTTGTATCCAGAATGTAGGATACACTCTTCAGGGCACGCCCGTGGACCGGCAATATTTGACATGATACAAAAAATCAACCCAAAGAAGCTCTTCCCGATTCATACCGTTAATCCAGCAGCGTTCAAAGAATTATCTGGAATTAATATTGTTTTTCCTGAGTATGAAAAGAAAATTACAATCTAAAAAAGAATTTAACATTCCTATAATGAAAGGGCATCAAATTCTAATTAACGTTTATTTCGATTCTCTTTTCCTTGATGTTAAATCTAATACTTGCATCAACGAGTTCAGCATTATCTGCTGTAATTAGAACTTTACACTTTTCTAAGTCATTTAATCGTCTACAGTCTGAGGGATTTCCTGGCCATCCTTCTTCAGTAGGAGCGATTATTATTGGCACTTTTTCTTGTTCTTTTCCAACTACTATCGGGCCATGGCGAGGAGGCCCCTTTTCATAAAATGCACAAAAATCGAGCCTTTCTTCATCTTTTGCGTTAATCGTAGCATTTGGGCATTCTTTGGGAACTGTCCAACAAACTCTTTCTTTGCCCTCTTCAGTAACAATATATCCCTTACAGTTTCTTGCAGCACTTTTTCCTGTATTTTCCACTATAACTCTATTGGCGACATATTCCCACTTGCGTTCTCCTAGATGAAAAATTCTTCTTTCCACCCTTTCATTTATTTTTAGGATTGGACCTGTGAAAGATAGCCAGAAGAATCGGATAGGAATAGAAAACAACAAGCCACCAACTGCAGCGATCACTGGGTTTAGTTCCCCAAAATAGAGATATGAAATAGCTAATGCAACGATTATTATTGTCCCAGACAATATTGAGTACTTATACTTAACCAAATGTCTCATCATTTTTGGATATAATAATTACTTGCTATAAAATATGTCTTTTTCTAATTTCTTGAGTTTACTAAAGGAACTTTCAAGAATAATTTATTTAGCCTTATTTTAGGTAGATGAAGTTCACCTTCATATCAGATTTGTGCGGAGTGACGAAGGAACGAAGCACAAATCCGTTTTCCCCCTGTTGATTTCTAATATGATCTTAACTTTTATATACTATCAAAATTTCTATAATATGGGGAAAAATGATTCCGTCTACTTTGCCCAATGTCTTTATAATCGAATCATTAACTCTTGAAAATGAAAAAGATGACTTTTATGAAGGTGAAATTTTATCCAGAATTTTAAAGTTGTCTGGAAAAAAAACACAATATTATTATATTAGAACAAAAAAGGAATTAGAATCTATTTTAGAAGTTTTTGAAGAAAGTAGATTTCGTTATCTCCACCTTTCATGTCATGGAAATAAAAGATGCATAGAGACAACTTTGGATCGTATTTACCATAAGGAATTTTCTGATATTGTTAATCCATATTTGAAAAATCGTAGATTATTTTTATCAGCCTGCTCTGCAGTTAATTTGCATTTTGTTAAATATATTATCCCCAAATCGGGCTGTTATTCAGTAATTGGATTCAGAAATCCTGTAGAATATGGAAATGCGGCAATGATATGGTCCTCTTTTTATCATCTTATGTTTAAGCAAAATTATACTTCAATGAAATGGGCCCCAATTAAAGATGCTCTTAATCAGATTTCTAATGTTTTTAAAGAAGAATTAAATTATTTTTCACCAGGAAGAAAACTTGATATACATTGTGAAATCATTCGTCCTAGATAATTAATGCCTTTTAGTAAAAGAGTTTTAAGAATCCGTTCTTTTTATCTATTATCACTTTACAATTCTCTATTTGGTAAAATCTATTTAATGACAAAATACTTGCGTATTATATATATGGTTTAATCCTGAAATTCCCAAACCGCTTGTCAACATTATTGTCTTGAAAATCTAGGTATCTTCGATAAAATAACTTTACCGAATTCAGTTAAATAGTACTCAGGAGTGCCTCCGTATACCCTTTTCTCCATAGGAAGTGGGTCTGCGCTTCTAATCACTTTAAGATTAATGAGGTACCTTGCTAGTTTTCTCAAATATTCTTCAGTACAGTCTTTAGTAGGAAGACAATATAGTCCTTTACGATCTGGATCAAATGCAGCTAAGTCGAAACCTGTGTTGTAGTAGTCTCTTACGCCTTCTAAAAATGAAATCATATCTGGGTCCAGTGAGCTTAGAACATTTTTAACCATTATATCTTTAGTTAAATCAAGCTCCTTTTCAACACTTCTGATAAGCTTTTTTATCTTTGTTATTGATTTTTTAATTTTCTGGGAAGAAAAATCGTTCCATCGAATATGTTTAATATCAAAAGGAGTGGCTTCTGAATTTTCATCTCTGACAATAATAACTTCTTCTGGCAATCGAATAGCATGTGCAATACCTAATTCATACATAACATTTGAATTTGGCTGACCTGTTTCTTCATTTGAAATATCAAATAGTAAGAACTTTGCCCTACCAATTCCATCTAAAATATCGCTGGAAATTGAATTGCTAACGAACCGTTCTTTAATACGATATGGCTTTAAGTTGCAAGAGAGGATGGCTGGCTTAAAAATCAATTTCCATCTGGGTTCAAATCGTGTAGAAAAGGGCATTGCCACAAATACTTCTGGTGTCTTATCAAATGACCTAAATATGTCCGTATAAATTTTTGGATACAATTTTTTACCTCCATTTTTCCGTATTGAAAATATTTCATCCAAATCCTATTAAAAGTGATAAATCACTTGCTTCGTTAAAAAGCCTTTCTAGAATCAATCTCTTTCCTTTTTTAACGAAGAAAATCAGCCTTCATGTAGCCTACTCCCAAGTGTTTCCCTACTTTTGCTATATAAATCCGGTCATACTTGGACAAGTCGTCGGGTTTGATCTGGTCAAGCCAGTGGTTTGCCAATCGGTCCCCTATGACAAATCCGTCTTTGGCAACTATTTCATAATCCTCTATTTCTGCTCCGTCCATACACATCACCTCCCGTTAGATAGTATTCCCAAGAATGTAAACGCTAAATCTCTTTTTTCCAAATTTTTCCAAACATTCTTTAACCTTTTTTTCAATCTCTTCATCAGGAACAACAAAGACCACAAACCTGCCCTGTTTGATATTCTTTTCATAATTTTTTACTATCTGTTCAGGATGGTTAGCTGATGTTTCTATTTCAACGGCAATTTCCCTTTCTCCATCTTTAGGTTTCGCTATCATGTCAGGCAGTTCAACCCTTCCGCCTTGCTCAGGTATAACAGTGTTATATCCCCGATTGTCAAGCCACTTCTTTGCCTTGAACAACAAAGCCCTGTGCAGCTCACCGCCTGCCTTGGCACTGCTTCCAGAAGTAACGCCGATCCCGATTGCTTTCAATCCTTTTTCAGTCAATTTGGTTAACACCTTAGGCCGACCCCGCCCCTCCTTTCTGACCACTCTTTCAACAAGCCCTTTACTCTGGGCCCTGTCCAACTGCTCACTCAGTTTCGAACCGGGAACAGACAAACCCCTGGAGATGTTGGTCCGGGTAGTCTCTTCCCCCTCTTCCTCCAAGCAGTGAACAGTTCTCAGAAGCTCAATTATCTCCCTGTCACCCTCGGATTTAAAGGAGGTTTGCTGAGGTAGTATCGGGGCGGAATAAAGCTGTCTCATCCTTTTAAGCAGTTTCCCTGTAAAAGAATGCATTTTCATAGGGGGCTTTAGGGTAAAAATCTCAAAGGGAAGAACAGGTTTCTCCCCAAATCCACTCCTGAGCTTGGCAATGGCCCTCCCGTCAGGAAGGGCTGTGAGAACCTGCAACAATTTGCTTTTATCAGGATAACCCATCGTATTGGCAATCACCCTTGCATCATGCTCCGATACCCTGAAGATTGTCTTTGTAGCAGTATTACCCAGAATATCACCGAGCAGTTTCTCTGGGACCTGCTTCGTGTGCTGGTGGGAAAGAAGCAGCCCTATCCCGTATTTCCTTCCTTCGGTAACTAAATCACTTAGTGTTTCCAGGTGGGCGAAGTTCTGGAACTCGTCTATTGCCAGAAATACAGGTGACCTTGACCCCCTCTCCCTTGAAACAACAGTCAACCACAGTTTCGTAACCAGTGCAGAGCCAATCAGACCGGCATTCATCTCTGACAGCTCACCCTTTGGCAGCCTCCAGATAACAAGCCTGTTGGGTTCCAGCAGTTCTTCAACATCAACCGTGGAAACCTTCTGGCAGAAAACCTTGCTCAGCAAATCATTCTTGACAAACGGCTCAAGCTTGTTTATCACGGCATCTGTCCTTCCTTTCGGTAAACTTTCCAAGTCGTCATAGAAATCCTTGTACTCCTCTTTATTAAGTTCCTCCTTCACCAGATCAAGCATCTCCTTGAAAGTGGGCGAGTCATCGTCCCTGTACAATCTCCTTAGAGCATTCTGGAAAATCCTGTTTAGTGAAGGCCCCCAGTACCTTTCACCGTAGAGCTTCTTCATGAAAGAGACAATCTCACCAACCATCCGTTCGACCATTATCTCTCTCTGGGTTTTACCGTGGTATCCAGGCAGTTCAAACGGGTTGAGAGAAAATCCCACCTTCAACAGGTCAAACAAAAGAACCCTGCCCAGATCCTCTGGATAAACAGATTCAACAATGTCATATGCAAGGTCTCCATGCGGGTCCATTATCCAGGTGCATATCCCCTGCCTGAACGCATCCAAAACTTCGTTTATTATCAGCGTGCTCTTCCCGCTCCCGGTTGCACCTAGGATATACTGGTGACGGAACAAGTCGTCGAGACTGGTAAAAACTTCCTTTGTTTCATTGTTTCTGCAAATCGCCTTTCCCAACTGTATCTTTATATCTCGTCCATACATGAAATCACCATCTTATGGGAGATGGAGATAGAGAAGGTTTGGAGTATTCCACCCCGCAACCCTCAGCCCCAACAGGCAGGTGGACCATTGAAGCCAGCTCAGGGATACTAATCATAAACTGTTCTGAAAATAGAGGGAATTCCCTCAGGTTCATACTGGCTAGGATACTCAAAGAATTTCTGAAAACAGGGTAAGAGACAACCTTCGGGGACAACCGGGATCTGTCGGAGTCGAAAACTGAAAAAGTCCGGGCAACATACTCGCAGCTTTCCCTTGCCTTGTAACCATCATTTGATAATGCGGTTATCCTGACCAGACACTTCAAAACCGGAACCCCAACATCCCTGAAAAACAAATCATCCCCGTACTTCTGCTCCAATGCAATCCTTTTATCCTTTGGTATCCTTCTCAGCCTTTCAAAAAGCACCTGAACAATAATCTTTGAATTATGGCTGTTCATTGCCTCCAGAATGTGCCGGAACGGTTCGTAACGGAAACCATCGGAACATTTCAAGTTCAGTTCAACACCGTTCAAAACAAGGGAGCACGCCGAAACATAATTCCCCTCTTTGAAGACAGGATGGGTTCTATCAGTCCGCTTTATTTCAACCTGTGGATAAACAGAACTTAACTGGCCCCTAAGCATCCCCTCAACCGATTTTGAAGAGCTGAAAAAGTGGAAGCTAAAGCCATCATCTTTCCAAATCTCGAATGAAAAACGGCCGGAATAATTCTGCAACATGTAGAGAACCTTCTGCATCTCAACCATCGAATCCAGTGGGCATTCGGCAGGCACTACATCCAAAAGAATGCCGTCAGGAAAATCAAGGCAGTTTATCTCCTTCTGAGACAACCTATGCAGACCGTATTTCCAGTTCTTAAAACTCAGAAAATCACCCTTTGCTCATGGAATACTTTCCAACCTTGACAAGAAAGCTCACAACAAGCATTATTGTTCCGAAAACAACAGAAGCAACCATGGACAAAAGGTCGTGTTTCTGCATCAGCATCAAAACCAGTACAACAAAACCAGAGAACATTACCAAACCAAGAACAAGCTTAGCCACACCCTTAACCAATCCTCCCAGCAGAATACCCAAAATAAAGGCTGCAAAAACATACAGCATCCAACCACTTTCAGCCCCAAAATTAGGGGCAATTCTAGTTATAACATCTTTTAAATTCCAAGTCCATGGGTTATTCATAGTTTCCACATAAAGAATTTGTTAAAAGAGGGAATTAAGGAAAACAGAGAGCGAATTTCAACAAAGAATTTTTTGTACAATTTATTAAAGAGAGCAAGAGATTTTAATGATGTGAATCTTATTTTTAATATAGAATAAGGATTTTTCAGGAATTGTTGCTTTTTATAAAATCCTCGCCCCATTGCTCTTCTTCTTTGGTTGAAACTGTCTCGGGTGTCCCTATTCTTGAAAAGTCGCTGATAAACTGATTTTGCAAACATTCTGCATAGGGAGTTGCCAGTGTTGCAAGTTTTTTCCAAGTATCACTCTGGAGTCCTTCAATAATTTTCTGATAAGGTAATGTTCTGTAATCCTTAAAGGAGATAAGAAGGTGGTTGCATCCAAAAATTCGTAGCGGACATTTAAGAATTTTAACTGTGCTTCTTTTTATACGATCTTTTACTATACTTTTCCTGTCATTTTCTCTTTCTTTGTCCCTGAGAAATGGAACTTCAGTAAAGTTTCTGTAGCAGCGTAACAGAAAAACCTCCTCGATTTTTGCTTTTCTTCCATCTGTAAAAACGAGGTCACAGGATGGGGAAATTACAATCCATAATGTACTGGAGTTTTGTTTTTCTTTGTTTTCAAGAAAATTACCAAGAAACAGCGATTCTTTTGGAAAGGGGATTATTTTGGAAGGCGGATAAATGTATATTGATTCCGGAGGGAATTTTTCTTCTCCCTCAGGTGGGACAGTCAGAAGACATGAAGTAAGTCTGCGAACTGCCATGATTGCGAGCGTCCTTTCGTCAAGTTCTTCCCAATTACCTTCTCCGAGGATTTCCCTTATCGTCTCCAGTGAGAGCGTTTCAAATTCATCAATGATTCTTTGTATTTGCTGTTTAAATTTTAGTTTTAGTCGAATAGCTTTCTGTAATGCAGATTTGAATTTTTCTGTGTCTTCTGCCCCTTTGGGCAATCGTATTATCAACAGATTTCTGAAAATATCCTCCGGTTCTTCCTCTGAAAAGGCAGAATAAACAATGACAGGAATAATCTCCCGTTGAAGAACTATTTTTATACCTTCCCAGCCACTTCTATCTTCAAGACTCTCGCCAAGCCGGAGATCCACTATCATTATATCAGGCTGGTTCTCTTGTATCCACTTTTTGAATTTATTCAAAGAGTCAAAATCGACAATCTTAAGTTCAATTTTTTCTTGACTTCCCATCTCCTTACAGAAATCAACTATCTGCTCACGGTCGGATTTGTCATCCTCGATTATCGCAACTGTCATCTTTTCCATATTTACCGTTTCTCCAGTGGTAATATGATTCTGAAATTCACTCCTTTTAATTCCTTATCTTCACCGGTTTCGATTTTCCCTCCATAAAATTCTACAATATCCCGTACTATGGAAAGACCCAGACCGGTACCTTCGGGTTTGGTTGTAAAACCTGCATTAAAAATAAAGTCAATGTTCTCCAGTTCAATACCGGGACCGCTGTCTGAAATCTCTATAATAATAGAATCATGTTCTTGTCGTCCCTGAAATTTTACTATTTTTTTACTTGTATCGCTTTCCTTCAGCCAGTATACACTATTATCAAGAAAATTTGCAAGCATAACATAAATGTCTGTCATGTTTGCCCTGAAAATAGTTTTTACAGAAATTTTGTTATCTATTTTGATATTGTTTTTTCTTAGCTCAGGTCCATATAGAAATTCGAGGGCGTTTACAACTTCTCTTAGAGTAATATCTTCTCTCCTCTTGCCTCTGAATTTTAAAAAAGGATCAAGTTCCTTGAATACCTTGGAAAGCATTTTACCGCCCGTAACCATCCTTGAAAGTCTTTCACGTAACGGTGATTCAAATTCATCTTGGTATTTCTCTATTAATGGGTAATTGTCTGTTATCTTCATCAGCGCACCCCGTGCCTCGTGAATAAGTCTTGCTCCGAGCATTCCCATTGTAGCCATTCTGTCCCGTCCAAGTATCCATTCATCGAGCATATCTCTGAATTTATTTAAGTTAGCGACATAGTCCTCGATTTCTCCCCTTTTCTCAGTCGGTAATGTTGTTGCTATATGTTTAAGAGGTTTTGTGTCCAGATAACTGAATATAATCCCTCGGGAAAGGGCTCTTCCCCGGCGCAGTTTATATCTTTTTTGTTCTAATACATCAAGCACCTGATAGACAGAAGCTTTCATAATTTCAAAGGATTCATTTTCTAGTATTCCTTCTCTGTCAGTTTTGTCTATTAAACTTTGATTTCTGTCTGATGAAATAAATACCGTTCCGATCACCTGATTGGTACTAAGACGCAAAGTAGGATTTTGAACTCTGCGGAGATCAAGACTAAGCCAGTCTACATCTGGCTGTACTACTCGAAAGTCATCTCTGACAATTGAGATACCTGACCATCTTCTGAGTATTTCCTTGGATCCATGCAATTCCTTGGCATCTAAATCCCATACGCTTATTTGTAATTCGAATTCTCCACACCCACCTTTGGAAACTGCTTTCCAGAATCTTTTTTGCCCCTCCTTCGTCTTCCACGGTTTTATTTTTCCTTCAACATTTTCTGTTCCTTCACTTTTTTCCATATTCCAATTTAATGATCCAGAAAATTTTCCTTCACCATCCACTTTGACACTCATAAGGTAGTGTGGTTTTTTTGTAATATCAGGGGGCTCAAGCTTCACCATTTTTCCATCTGTGACAAAGTTTATGTCGAACCGGCTTTTTTCTCCTGCTCTTGGATCAACAAGTCTGGATAGAAAAATCTCCAGACGTTCAATTTTATTCTCTTCCCATGAAGTGTTTAATTCCTCTATTATTATTGCAGTTCCGTGTCCTTTATCGAAAAGCTTTTCCTCCGTTTTTTTAAGATCTAACTTCATTTCGTCCATGGGAGTATATTTCATCGCCTCCAGTTTTTGTTTTGCCTTTTCCCAGTCCATAATTATTGAATAACAGGGTTTTCCTTTTTTCTGAGTATATATTGTAATTTTTTTACCCAGTCTTAGTACAGCAAGACGACCAAGACCTTTTTCTCCAAGTATCCGTCTGTTCTTTTTTGTTCTTGTTTTTCGTTTTTTTATTGATGTTCCTATCGTAAGCCATCCTTCTAATATTTCAGTATCGTCCATCCCCTCTCCATCGTCTCTTATCTCGATTTTGTTATTCTCTATGATAACTTTAACAGATTCTGCATCTGCATCATAAGCATTCTTGACTAGTTCAACAACAGCTACTTCATCTCTGGAGATAAGTCTCTCCCCAAGTTCCAGTAGCAATCTTAAGTCCACCCGGAAATTGTCTTTATTCATAATCAACCACCAATTAGTTCAGTTAATGCAATTCCGATATTCATGGCTAATATCGGTGGAACAGCATTTCCAATCTGTTTAAACTTTTGTATCATTGGTCCATGAAACACAAAATCATCCTGAAATGACTGTATTCGGGCCGCTTCTCTTGGGGTTATCGTTCTTGCCTGCTTGGGATGAATAAAGCGGTTTCCGTCTTTTGCAAGATGTGCAAATATTGTTGTACAGGGTTCATCCCATCTTTGTTTTCTGTATTTATCCTTAAATGTATTCATGCTGTACTTGATTTTCATTTTTAATTCATAATCTCCTTTCTCCATAACAGTCTTTGCAGTCCAGCCTTCATCCATGCCTTCAAACAATTCTATATCAGACAATTGTTGCATTCTGGCGATATGGTAAAGAATATATGAATAACCATTTGGTCTGACGTAGCGAAAAAAATTCTGTCCTGAAGGACCTAATCTGTTAATATGGTTCAAAAATCTTTGCTTTTTTATCTTTATTTTTTCTTTACCGCTGTAAATTTTCATGTTTAAAGTCTTTATTTTTTCGAACTCTTTATCACTAAGACCTGTTCTGGTAATTTTTGGTTTGACTGCCGGCAGGTCACCTATTGCTTCATACAGGGTAACATATGGCAATAGTCCCTTTTTTCTGAGATTCTCCCCATCCTTGGCTTGGGGATTATAATGAGTGGGTTTGGGAAACGGTGCATCAATACTTTTCCACTTTTTGTTTATACCAACCAAAATAACTCTTTCCCTCTTCTGGGGAACACCATAATCTGCAGCATTCAATATCATGTACTTTTTTCCTGTCTTTCTGTTCCTGAAATTGTATCCAAGTCTCTCAAAATCAGCTATCAGTTTGTCAATTATCCTGTTTCCGTTTTTATCCTTCTTTGAAAGAATACCTTTTACATTTTCAATCACAATTATCCATGGGTTTATTTCACTGACAATTTTCCTGAATACCTTGTAAAGGTGGTCCTGCCGGTCCTGCTTATATCTTTCTGCATTTACCCCAAATCCGGACCTAGGACCGATAAGCGAAAAAGACTGACAGGGAATCCCCCCTGCCACAATTTTGACTTTTCCCTTGCACTCCCTGATAACCCTGTCACGAATATCTTTTTTGGTTAAATCCCCTTCAACTACCTTTTCTTCTCCATACCTCTTTCGCAGAGTTTCACATGCGTATTTGTCAATTTCAACTGCCCTGAACAGTTCAAAAACCCTGTTTCCGGATTTGTCCCTGACCATTTCAAAACCTGATGACAATCCGCATACACCGGCAAACAAATCCAGAATTCTAAGAGTTTCCATCCTTCTTTCCTCGTTTTTTTAATTCCTTATATAAATCCAGATAACATTTATTTATATTATTATTTATTTCATGTTCCCAGAAACGTATTACTTTCCACCCTCTTTTGGTTAAAATGTCATTTATTTCGGTATCCCGTTCTACATTACTATTGATCTTATTCATCCAGAAATCCTTGTTCGTCTCCGGCTCTATGAAACATTTTGGACATTTATGCCAGAAACAGCCGTCTATAAATACAGCAATTTTGTATTTTGTAAATACAATATCAGGTTTACCGGGAAGTTTAAAATTTACTCTGTAACCTCGCAATCCTTTGGTATATAAAAGCTTCCTCAGAGCAATTTCAGTTTTTGTATCCCTGCCTCTGATTCGGGACATATTATAGCTTCTTTGCTCTTTGGTTAAAACATCAACCATATTTAGTAGAATGTATCCCAATTATTTAAATTTTAAAAGCCGGAATAACAATTTTGTGACATCTAGTAATTACCACTTTTGCAACGCACCCCCTCTTAACACCTTTCTAAAATCCATCCAATCTCTTTTCAGACGTCCAAACGGTGGTTTTTCTGGAGTGGGTAAACAAAATCATATGTGGGGATGCGCTGGAGATTCTCAGGAGATTACCCTCCGGATTTGTGGACATGGCAATGACTTCCCCACCTTACTGGGGCCTGCGCAACTATGGCGAGGGGGCATGCAAAATCTGGGATGAAGATTTTGAGTGTAAACATGAGTGGGTAGAAAGCGGCGTGTATTATTCCAAACCTCATCATGGCATCGGGTCCAAAACTATGGGAATCCCCTGTGTCACCAAGGAGGCATTGAATAAGCCAAAGCCCGAATCTGTAATCTGTCACAGATGCGGGGCATGGTACGGTCAGTTGGGTCTGGAGTCTTTGCCCGATATGTATGTAAAACACCTGTTGCAAATTTTCAGGGAGCTAAAAAAAATCCTCAAATCAACAGGCTCGTTCTACCTGAACATGGGTGATACCTATGCGGGCAGCAGTTGCGGAAGCAATAACAAGACATGCAAATGCAAAAACTTCACCGGGAGAGAACAGTATGAAAATAAATATGGGAAACCAGCACCGCAAGCATCTACACAAATCCCCAGAAAGTCCCTTTGTATGATTCCTGAAAGAGTTGCTCTTGCCATGATAGGCGATGGGTGGATTCTCAGAAATAAAATAATATGGCACAAGCCAAACCCAATGCCATCCTCTGTTAAAGACAGGTTGAATAACACTTGGGAATATCTCTTCCATTTTGTAAAGAGACAGAAATACTACTACAACCTTGATGCGATAAGAGAACCATACAAGACAGCAAGCTTAAAAAGAACAAAGAGGAAATGGGACGGGCACAGGGAACCAGGGGCTTCATGGCAGGGAATGGACATTTCAAAGATGTGCCATCCAAACGGCAAGAACCCGGGAGATGTTTTTAAAATCACAACCAAAGCATTTCCGGAGGCACATTTTGTCGTTTACCCTGAAAAACTCTGTGAGGCGCCAATTAAGGCTGTGTGTCCTGAATCTGTCTGCAAAAAATGTGGACAACCGAAAAGGCAGGTTATCAAGACAAAACCAAATCCAAATGCTTTCAATATACGAGTTCGTGATGTCAAAGAAGGAAGGATAAAGTTTGAAGATCGTAAAGCATCTGAAACTGAAATTAAACAATACCAGGAGAAAAAATACCATTCACGACCAAGGGAAATTGTAATAGCCAAAGGATGTGAGTGCAACTAAAGCTTCAAACCTGGGTTAGTTCTTGACCCCTTCTGCGGCGCAGGGACAACATGCCTTGTGGCAAAGAAGCTTGGAAGGAGATTTATAGGAATTGATATAAGCAAGGCATATTGCAGGATGGCCAGGAAAAGATTGGCAAAAGAAAATTAACGGTAACAGAGGACGGGATTTCAATCTGGAATGTTGGTCTTGCTATGAAATATATTTAACGTCAAGATTCATAAGAATTATACGTAATCCTGAGCAAATGGCTTAAACGGAATAATATAAAGGGTAATTCATGCACGAGATTGTTGATACGTGGGAAAAATATTTAGCTAAACATAAATGGACGATATGCTGGCTATTCTATTTTATCTACTTGGTGATATTTCTTTATGCATCCTATTGTTTACAGGAAGCTTTCTGGATCCGGACAGGGATTCTTTTGCTTACTGTCGGTGCAATGATTCTTATAATGCTAAAAAACAATGAACACATCCGGAAATTAACTACAAAACAGATTAACGAGATGAATAAGGGAACAAGAGAACAAATCGACAGTTTTCAAGAATCAATAAACAGGCAAATAATGGCTATGAATGAGTCCACAGAAAAACAAATACAAGCCATTCAAAAAGCATCACAGGATGAGATAAGGAATATTCGAGATTCTACCCAAAGACAAATACAGACATTCGTGGAGCAATGCCAAGGAATAACAGCGCAACAGGAGAAAATTGCTGGGGTATTAGTCACGATGTCTGAACAGTATGCTCAACAACTAGAGGAAGAAAAGAAGAAAAGAAAAATAGAAGAAGAAAAAATCAAAACGCTCAAAATTGAGCAACAACACAAATTACAAAAAGAGAGTGAAGAGAAAGAAAGGCTGAAGCCAAACATCTTCGTTAGAATCGATTCACAAGATTATTTTGTATTCTGGACACACTATTGGATATACCTAATCAATACAGGATGTGATTCCAAAGATATGAAGGTTGAAAGTATTTTCTTTGCCTCTGCAACAGGATTAGGAACTAAGATAAATAGAACATTTAGAATCATATCCCGAGACCAGCAGCACTCTTTTGATTGTGGCAATATAGATAATTTTAGGGCGTATGACAACGTAAAAGTCCGGTTATCTATTCACGACATTAAAGAACGTAGATATGAAGGGGAGGTTATATTCAGTAAGCAAAACCGAAATTGGTATGAAATACCTCTTGAAGAGATTAGAAAGTGAATTAAAACTATGTTGTAGAAAATGAAAAAAACCAGAATATGAATATAGCAACGATAATTGAATAGGGGCAAAGAATTACTGGCTAATAACATAAAGGCATAAAAGGGAAAATCTGTTTTTGCGCTCAATTATTTTTATACTAAACTCCCTGCAAAGGACTTGCTCATAAAACCTTCATTTCTGTATCCAGCAATCTCTTTTGAAATCAGTTCTTGTAGTCTCTTAGTAATTAGTTGAAAATCGCCATTAAATCTTCCCGGCTCAAATTTCTTGTTTTTTCTTTCATAGTAGTCCATCATGGCATCCATGTATTTTTTTAGTAGTTCTTTTCCCTTTTCAGAGAGAATAACCAATGGTGTTTCTGTCTGGTTTTCACTGTCATGTTCCAGATCCTGAAAGTCTTTCTTGATTAAGCACACCGCCCTGTGAACCCTTGCCAACGAAACAATATTTTTTATATTCTTGTCATCCCCGTACAGTTCAATGAGTGGCAGCTCAAAAAATATGTCCATAACCAGACTTTTACAATCGTAGCACTTGATTGAATTATGTAACTGCTGTTTAAAATCGACTAACATCTTGATTTTCTCTTTGTAGAGTATTTCTGAGATTCCTATGCAGAGAAGCTTATTGAAGTATTCCAAGGCTTTCTTCCTCGCTGCATCAGAAACGGGTAGTTGGTTAAATATCGCCGTTGTTCTTACCAGTTCAACAATATTCAACATCCTTTCCTCCTTTGTCATCAGTTCATCCAGATTATCGTCCAGTGAGTCAATGATTGCATCGATGATGAGAGAAGTCTTGAGGACAGCAGAAGGGTACTCCGGCAGAATCTTAAAAGCGATTTCTGTCCTCAGTGATTTCCGGCCCGAGCTCCATTTATCCATCAGGTTCTGTGACGACCTTTCCAGCATGTTTTTAAACTGGTCAATTGGGATGGAATCTGATATCCGAACGTCTTCCAGGATCTCTCCTATTGCCCTGAGGTTGTCCTCGGTTGTTGAACTGTATAGCTGGCAGAACCCTGTGATTGGTGTTTTCAGGTTTTTATCTCTTTTTCTGTGTGTCAGGAGTTTTTTATTCACTCTTGTAAGATAGGGGAGGCCCTTAATAAATATTGTGCTACCAAATTGGTGACCGGAAATATACTTGTCTTTAAATCCTGTAACACCAAATTGAGGTCACAAAATGCTTGAAGGTAAAGGTGCGTTTATAAACAGGCCGACCAGAACAGGAGGAAAAGTTTACGACAAATTCTTTATTTATGTGCCCACGGAAGTTGCCAGGGACGGCCTGTTCCCTTTCAGAGTAAAAGAATCAGTTAAAATCAAGATAGATGAGGAGAATAACCGGCTTATAATAGAGAAAGAAGGATGACTTTATCCTCGTTTAGGGATTTAATTATTAAATCAATTCTCAACTTTTGGTTGGAAAAACTCCTTGTAGATTTCCAGAGGGTTTAATTTTTAAACCATTTGACTGCATTTTCACAAAATATTATTAGAAAACCCTTAGCAGTCACACCCTTTGCAATCCACACTCTCTCAAGGGTTGTATCCTATATCTTACAAGTTTTACCTATGGCAATATTCTGTAAATGCCCTGTCTGTGGAGAATCTGCTGTTGTAAAACCAGAGCTGGCGGATCAGAGAAATAGGGTTTTCAGTTGTGAAAATGGCCACCAGTTCAAAATAACCGTTGAAAAGCAAGTGAAAAAACAGAGTCAGGACATTTGGGACCATATGCCGGGATGGGCACGGATGTTAAACGGAATCCAGAAAACAGTTAAATAAAAGTTTAAACAGTTTAAATATTAATAGTTAAGGTTTTAACTATTATTTGGTAATAAAGATGGGATATGCATAAGGGACTATGACCGTTCCGTGACCTTAATGACATATGGAAGAAACTGCCATTTTTAAGACCGGGTTGGGAATATGGACGGTCAATTCAAAGATTCCATTTTCAAGAACAAGAATGTTCTGCTACCCAACTTTATACCACAAAAATTGCCAAACCGCATGAAAGAGATAGATTCTATATTCGGGATTGTAACAGAGTCACTCAGGGGAAATGTCACCCATATTCTTATTACAGGTCAGCCGGGCACCGGCAAGACCGCATCAGTTAAATTCATTTTCAGGAGATTAAGGCAGGAAAACGACGGGCTGTTCTGTTATGTAAACTGTTTCAACAAATCAACGAAAATGGCAGTTCTTTATTCGATGATTCTGGACTATTTCAAGGAAAAAAGACCCACCCGGAAGATGCCGTCGAGGCGAGGTATAGCCTATGACGAGCTTCTGGACTCCCTGAAGTCAGAGCTGGAGAAGACCAACACCAATGTGGTTGTATGCTTGGATGAGGTCGATCAGCTCGAAGAAACAGAGCTTATTTACGACCTGACCAGGACCATGTTGGAAGGTGGCGGAATACAGATAATCGGGATATCAAACAATCCCTTTATTTTCAAGGATCTGGACCCAAGGACAAAAAGCTCGCTGTATCCGCTAAGAGAGATATCATTTTCCACATATACAAAAGATGAGATGAAAGAAATAATCAATGCCCGGGTCGATGAAGCCTTCCGGGAAAATGTAATCGATGAGGACGCCGTAGATTATCTCGCGAAATTTACCACAGAAAAGAAAGGCGATGTAAGGATAGCCAGAGAGACCCTGATCAGGGCAGGTGAACTAGCCGGCACCACAAGCAACGAAAAGGTGCATATATACCATGTAAAGGAGATTCTGGACAAGACAAGGCATGCGCGGGCCATCGATGTGTTAAAATCACTTTCAAAACGGGAGAGGTTCATCCTTAGGTTGATACCGGCAAAAGGAACGCATTACCCACAGTTGTACCGGCTTTACAGGTCAACAGACGGCAAGCTCGGCGACAGGATGCTCAGGAACCATCTTCAGAAATTCCACAACCTGAAGCTTGTAAAGATGGAAAGAAGAGGAGTAGGAGGCAGCTACTTCATAACCCTGAACACGCCAAAGGATGTTTTGTTTGAGATATCGTAAAATTTTTACAACATTCTGAGTGTATCGAAAGTTATTGAAAGACCAATTTGGGTGAGCACCAGAAATACGAACTACATACATCGCGTTCGGCGACTTACAATTTTTGAGTATCAATCATTAATGTAATCATTAACTTTACCTAATTCGTTTTCCAATTGGTATTTCTTTATTAAATTGGAAATCTTTTTCTTGAGTTTCTTTGCTGCTTCAATGTCTGTTGTTCTGTCCTCACTTGTTATTTTTTGCAAATTTTTCCAAGTCTTAATAGCTTCTTCAATCCATTTTTTACTTTCCCCATCTTCTTTGTATGCATATGCTACACTTAAATTTCTACATGCTTGTGCGTATTCATGCTTCCATCCAAGTAATCCTGTCTTTCTCGTCCAATTTTCATGAAATTTAAATGCTTCTCCAGCTTTTCCAAGTCTAGTAAGTGTTAAACCTATCAAGTGATCAGTTTGTATTAAATCACGGATTGCTCCAACTTCTTTTTCTAATTGCCGAGTCGCTTTGAGGAATATCACTGCCTTATATAATAATTGTCTGTTCTCTTCATCCTCTTCAATCTCAGGTCTTCCTTTCCTAACAATAACTCCTCCAGGATCTCCACTTAAACGGAGATAAACATGGGCTATTCCACCCCAAACTTTCGCAAGTATACGTTTCTGTTCCACGGTTAGATAACGGGATAAATTTATCATCTTGTCAACTACTTGGTCTATTTCATCCTTGCTCGTTATGTTGTATTCAGTTATAGTATGCGTTGGATCAAGAATTGGTTTTAACACATCCCAAGCGCGTTCAACATATGTCTTTGCTGTATCTAACTCCTTTTTTCCTAATTCTCTTTGTCTTCTGTTGTATAAGAGACCAAGTGAGCTTTTAAGGCGCGCTTCTTCAAACTTATCACCGAGCAATTGATATGAAGAATGACTTAGTTCATAATGGTACAATGCCGTACCAGCATCGCCTTCTCGATTCAACTGGTAAAAATACCAACCAAGACGCCGTTCTATTTCAGCAATAGATTTTAAATTAATGTCTAATAACTGCGCTTCCTTACAAAATTGTTTAGCAATACCCCATACTCTTGTTTTCTCAGCAATGTCAGCCAATATCAGCATTCTGTTGTACTTAGGAACGGTGTTTGCCAATTCGATGAGTCTATCTTTTCTGTATGATTTGAGATGTTGTTCGTCTAGAGTATCTTGTTGCTTAGGTAAAATCCAAAAATGTTTATCGTCTATTTTTTTTAATCTATTTGCTACTGCTTCTACAAATTTGATCGCAGCTTGCTTTATTTTTATTCCTAAATCTGTTCCGTATATACATCTATTCAATAAGATCCTATTAGTATTGAGGGTCTCCCAATCAGTTCTTTTCTTGCTTTCATCTTTAATATTCTTATATGTCAATATTTTTGGTTCTTGCTCTGGATAGTATTTAATCCAAAAAATCTTCTTTTTATTCATCCCTCTCCCGATGCTAGTAATTCTATAGAGATCCGAAATCGTCTCGCTAGTGTCTAAATTCCATTTCAAAGTTAAATCTTCTCTACGGCTAGTGATTTCTGAAAGACATTCAAAAATGTCTAAATCCCGAGCACTATAACCCATGGAGATTACATGATAGTCATCAAACAAATTTTTAAGCGCTTTTTTCTTAGGTAAGGATAAACTTTCAATTCGACTTAAAATAGTAATGACGCTATCCTTAGTATTTCTTTTCGACTTAATATCTTGGAGAGTTCCATGAAGCTTAAGAATAGCTGAGAACCACATTGTATCTTTTTTACTAACCACTATATTTTGCATGTAATCATAAAACTCATCGAAATGAGGATCATCATAATTTATCCAAAGTGCTTTTTCCTTTTGTATTTCTTTTGGTACATTTTCGATATAAGCCCTTTCGATCATGCTGTCATAATTTGTAGTTACTACAACATTGCCATAAGTCAAAGACTTTGCGAGAAATTGATGTATGTTATTTGGTTGTACTTTTTGATCATCAAGTATAATCGATAACAGATTCAATAATCGATCGTCTATATGTTCATAGATAACCTGGGAGACTTCCTCCAAAGTTATTTTCTCAACTGCATTTAAAAGATATTTTTTGATATCATTTTTTTGATCAAAACAAAATGACTCTATAAGTTCATTCCTTAATGTTTCCCCTGTAGGGAAATAAGTTGGTTTCTCTCTTGATATTCCCGACCCAACGAAGAAAAGGATTTTTCCTTCTCTTATTAAATTCGCTATTTCATGTACGTAATCTTGGTCTTTACTCCCCATTTTATAAATCTCCTTGAGTTATAACGTTTTCATAAGTTTACTGAATCCCAAACAAATACCAGTTATAATTCCTCTTTAGCAACTTTGAGGTACAAGCAGCTTCAAAAGATGCTAATGAAGTCACAATACTTAACGGTAATCCAGACAATGTCAAAACTGTGTCTATCGGAAGAGAAAGAAACGTTATCCATGTTGCAATTTTTTCACATTTTCCTAATGTCTTAAGTTTTTTATTTGTCTCAATTATCTCCTTTTTTATATTACTTAAATTTGCTTCCCCCTCCTTCAAAGTCGTTATCCATTCAAATAACTTATTTCTAAAATCTTTTATTTTACTGTTTTTTCGTAATCTCAAAACATCTTTAACCGAATTTACAACCGGTAAGATTGGTCTTAATTCTGGGTCAAAAAAGATACCTAACGCTATTCGGCCATAATCTCCTTCTGATAGCCTATCTTTGAATTGCTTAAGAACCTTGTTAGACATTTTGCGAATATGAATATTATTTGTCAGCACAGGTAAAGAGCGCTTATCGGAAAAATAAAGCAAACTTGAAAGATGTCTACCTTCATGTAAGATTCCACGAATGGCGCACAATAATTGCCCATAACTATTGTCAAACATCGAGTATAACAACTCCCGTCCTTCAGTTATTTCAACACAATTGCATGCCTTCAGGAGGAATTTTTCAAGGTTATCCTTATAATATTTATGTTTCTCTGCATCCGGCTCTATTCTGTCCAGCAACGTTGTTATGGTATCTGTTTGATATGCAATAAGAGCAAGGTTCAATAATGTAAAATCAAATTTCCTCTCATAGTAATCAATAGGACGTCGTCCACGCATAAAGCCGAGGTTATCGGGATCAAAGCAATGTCTTCTTCTGCTTCGACTTGACAGCAATATTTGTTTAAAGGCCATGCATTCGTTAATAAGCTCAATAACGAGAGGTTCATTTTGAACAAAGACTGTCTTTAGACAAGCTATCTCTAAAAGGTCTTGTTCCGTTAATTCGTTTTTCAAGACATTACCATAAAGATTCCAAATTTCTTCGGGAGAGTTCAGATAAATATCAGGGTAGCAGACCTTTCCGTAAAGAAGCCACATTTGCAGAGCTGTCTTGGTTTTCGCTGGTGTTATCCATTCGTAGAACTTCAGCCAAGGACTTCGGAAGTCCTTAATAAAACCTTCATTAGCTGCTTGCTTAAGGATACAACTGAAGTATCCTTTGTCAAGGACTATTCCTTCTTTTAGTGATTCTATCATCTGAAGTCCCCCCAATTATTCTTCATCTAATACATAAAGTAAGAAGCAATCTGCATCGCTTCAGAGACAAGGTCGTATAAGCTAAGGATGGCTTCTTTAAACTCTTTATCTACTTTACTGACTTCTATAAGAAATTTTGCGTTATATCTCTCTGGAAAGATAAAATGTGTCTCAGGTAATCTTTCCTGCTTTAAAAGATTGAGCCAATATTTACTAACCTCAATTATTAGACTTTTATAGAACTCTTCATATCTATCCTTTTTCTCCATATCCGAAAAACAAAGAAGCGGATCGAGTAGCTCATCGAATACCTTATTTAGAGCAGACTCTCCATTTGCTTTATATATTAAGTAAACATGTAAAGCCAACCTTGCTATTTTCTCTTGATTCTGCTCTTTATCAACTTTTGCTTTAAGCCTTTTGATGTCCATGCTGTTAATCAGTTCATATGGTAATTCCTTATCTATATAAAAAATCGTAAAAACACAGGAGTCGAATACTTCGATGTCCTCTTCGTTTTCAAGCTTTGCTTTGAGGTTAGCGATATCAAAGCTTCTGATGAACTTTTTCCCAACCTCTTTATTTCCGTTAAAAATTGCAAGAAGGCAGTAATCAATCTCTCTAATATCTCCTTTCTTTTCAAGCCTTGTTTTAACGGTAACAAGGTCTAAACCTTCAACAAGTTTTTCAGCTACCTTTTTGCTTACATCACATATTTGAAGTAAACTGGTGGCAAAGGCAGGAAGAATATCTTCTTTATTAAATTTAGATATAAGGTTATTAAGATCCAAGCTCTCGACTAACTCTTTCCCTACCTTCTCGCTAGTTTGCTTAGCCCCTTCGAGAAAATCTCTAATATTCACAACAGAATGTTCATTTTCAACCTTTGTTCTAAGGCTGACGATATTTAAACTCTCCGCCAACTCTTTTGTGAATTTTTTATCTGCCCGAGATAATGTAGCGAGGCAGAATCCTATGGCTGAGATCCTATTTTCCTTTTCTAACTTCTTTCTGAGTCTATCTAAATGTAAGCCTTCAGTTAACAATCTGCCGACCTTCTCGCTCCCTTGAGAGACTCCCCACACACAATATCCAACAAAAAAAGGAAACTCTAACTCATTTAATTTTGCTCTGAGAGTAGTGACATTTAATCCCTCGGCTAACTTCTTGGCAAATTCATTATTAGCTAGGGAGAAATCGATTATACAATTACTTATAGAAAAAAGCAGAGAATCCTCATAGACAAGAGTATTAAGCTTCGCTATTAAATCCGGGATACTTAAACTTTCGAGTATTTCCTTTTTTTCATAAAAGAAATCCAGACAACGTGCAACTTTTTCAATATTCTTTTCTTTTTTGATTCCCTTAATAATAGCTTCTTTAGTCTCTTTATTCTCCATCAATTTGTCAGGAATATCTGTGCGCCATAGATGTAAATCTCGTAACGTATCACAGCAATTACTTAAATCTGATTGAAAATATAAGTGAAACAAACCCCAGTACCAATCGCCAAATCTTTCCTGTACCTCTTCTTTAACATCCTTAGCCAGAAAGTCATAATTCCTAAAAGTTTCGAGGTATATCTCGGCCACTGAAGAATGTTGTAACGATATTAATTTGTCTCTTTCTTTGATAAGTCCATAGTCGATCAGGTATATAATGTTAGCATTATCTAGGTTAAGAGTTTGAGAAAGAAATTTTCTTTCGATTGGAGTTCCACAGGAGTAAAACACGGATAAAGGTAAGAGTATGTCATCTGCATTTGCCTTGGCATATTCTCCCTTTGTAAGCATTTCTTTAATCTTTTCATAAATCCTCTTTTTTTCTACTACACCTACTTTGGGATCATAAACAGCTAAAGCCCAAGATAACATCCATAGGTCGTGTCCATATTTTTGACTTAAAACTCTTTCATTATCTCTAATTTCCTGATAGCCATATTTTATTCTCATAAAATTGGCGACTATTTCGTCAGATATATCGATTGCTTGGATTCTGGTACATGTATCTTTATTACTTTCTAACACTTCTATTTCAGTTTCCTCTTTCGGCCTGAATTTCCGTTCAATTACTTCTTGAGTAGAAACTAAAATTTTAACCTTTGAACTCGCAAATCTCCTTAATAATCTGTTACACCGCAGAAAATCCAAATGTGCATCATCAATAACGAGTAGAGTCTTCTTATGGTCAACTATTTTTAGAATTTTGTTTATATCTATCTCATCCCATTTTAGCTCTAAAATGAAAACACGACACCCTCCTTTTCTGAGCTTATATCCCACGTTTTTGACAATTACGCTTTTCCCAGATGCAGATTCTCCAACCACCAGATGCCTCGGATTCCTCTCTAGCTTCTCTATTATTTCGTCTACTTCCTTTCTTTCTACAAGGTAGCCTTTCTCAAAGTCTACCCAATACGGTTCCTTTCTGAAAAAATCAGGTTCTTTTACTGCTTTTTTTAGAATATCTTCAATTTTGGGCAGGTTTATACGTGGCAGAGATGGTTTAGAAATTATGATTAGAAGAACAGACAACGCAAAGCTAAGAATCCAGGAAACTATGCCAAATACTTGCGAATAATGGAGAAATATCAAAACACCTGTAAAAAGTGTAGCGATGATTGGAAAAAGCAAACACAGCATGAAAAACTTTGAAAGTCTCATTGAAAATCTACCATTAGTGGTTTTTTTAAGATGCATTCGTCCATTTTTCACTTCTTCTTTATTTATCTTATTTTAGCTCTCCCTCTCTAGTACATTGCTCCCCCTTTCTAACTCTTCAAGGATCTTGCCAATCTCTTGCATTTCTAAAGGCAAGTCTATCTCTTCACAGTATTTCTTAGCTTCTTCTAAGATATTCTTAGCTGCTTTATATTCTTTCTCTTTATACTTAATCTCCCGATAAATCTCTTGATCACCAATTATATTTAGCTCTTCCTCATACACTAAAATAATCTTAGAAATGCGCCTTTTCTTCTGCTTGACATTCCTTATTAACTTGCTGAAATCTTGATATAGCCCAGTTACTCATTGTTTCCAATTTAAAATTTCTCCTAAAGGTGACTTAGGTTTGATCAAGTCTAAATAATCCAAGAAAAAATTTGTCAATTATAACGACCCTGTTCCCGTTTTCACAACTGGAATTCTGTTTCCAAGGATTAAGCCAGCAGATTTCGAATTGGGAAATAGAATAGCTGTTAATGAAGCTAAAGCAAGCGAGGCAGTAAAACAGTTGATTTTGGAAATAGGCAAAGAAATTATATCTCAATGATTGAATAACAAATCTATTTAGAAAGATACTAATATTTTGATAATATTCAAAATTTTGAAGATTTTTATGAAAACAGGTTATGGCTATATGGAGAAAGGTTCTTCAAAATTTGTGGTTGTTGCTCCTCATGCCGCTAGAAATGATAAAAATACTGGTAAGATCGCTGAGTTAATCGCACAAAGGCTAAATGCTTTCCTAGTGATAAATATACGATTCAGGAAGAAGACAAAATTTAAAAAAAATGAGGAAAATTTTAATAAACTATCTTGGAATAGAAACCAATATAATTGGACTAAGAAAAAGAAAGAAATGAAAGATTTTTTTGACGATATTCTGTCTTTTTCTAAATTAGCTAGAGGTAAATCGAAGAATAATAAAGCAGTTATTATTTACATACATGGTCTTAAAAATACCAGAGATATCGGCGTAGACATAGGAGCCGGAATGAAAGAAAATGAAAAAGGTGAACTAAGAGGGGCAAACGAGATAAATCATCTTCCAGCTTCTGGTACGAATACCGGAGAAGAACGAGTTGAACGAGAGACAGTCATTAAACTGAGAAACAGGCTTAATCAGATGCTTGAAAAAAGGAATTTAAGGGCTACAATTGGGGCTAAGAAAGCGGCATGGAGCAGACAGAATGCTGTCCAGTTCCATGCAAATACGCCCGATGACTCAATGCAATTTGAAATAGTATATTCCTTAAGGAAGAATGACCAGAACATTAAGTTTATATCGAATATTATAGCAGAAACACTCCAAGAGGTATATGATACAAATTAAGATTTAACAATGTCCTTACATTTTTAATATCACTTGAAAACCACTCTCTGCCAATCTCTTTTTTCTTCTCTGCCCAAAACTTCCACATGTCTTTAGTTAAAAAATGCCCTGTTTGCAACGCTGATGCCCTGCTTCAAGACTCGAAACCAATCCCTGCTGAAAGCTGCTATTCAAAGATTTACAAATGTGAGAAGGGGCATGTCTACAGGGTAAAAATTTATTTTAAGGGCATCAAGAGGACGGTTACAGAAATTTTGGAGGGTGAGGATAATGGATCCGTTCAAGGAAGTCATGAAAATTAGTGTGATAACCATAGTTTTTGGATTATTGGCCTTGGTCATAGGATGGTTCTCAGTAATTGTTCTTGACCCAGTTCTGATGTTCCAGTTCAGGGAGATAGCAATAGTTCTTCTGGTTTTGTTCTTCTACTCCCTTACCATGGATAAAATTGAGGAAATGGAGGAGAAAATAAGAATCGTATCCAATGGGAGAAAGAAGCAGGCGAATCTGGTGCCCTAGGTGATTTTTTGTACAAAGTCGTGAGCATCCATTTTACGAATGATTGTAATTTTGACTGCCCGTTTTGTTACAGAGACAAGGGAAAAGAAATGATGGATGAAAGTCTGTTTCTTGGTCTCCCTCGATTTTTGAAAGACATTGCGGGCCAGGTTACCCTTGGTGGGGGAGAGCCAACTCTTTACCCTGAACTGGTGGAGCGGTTTGCCCAGGAATGCAGGGATTACGGCCTGATATGCAACCTTACGACCAACGGTTTCCTAGTTAAGGACTGGGAAGATGAGAAGATTGAACATTTCTGCGAGAACCTGACTATAACATCCGTTTCTCTGGACTACTCAAAGTATGAACACTGGAAAAGCGGTAACGAATTTCTGGACACCTGCAAGAAGTTGAAGGAGCATAATCTGGTGGGGTGCAACCTTCTCACCGACCAAGATTTGATGAGAGACGCCAATCTAATAAAAATGACGGACCGCCTGTTTGAACGAGGCTTGGACCGGGTGTTCAGCCTGTACCCGAAGAATATCCCACTGGTTCATGGAGGATGTTTACGCTGTAGAATATTCCCCGAACGGCGCACATTACTTTGCTCACAAAAGAGGCAAGGTCGGGGAGATGTGGGATTACTTTGTCATGGACAGGGATATCAGAGAGACCCTCATGCTTTGCCCGCAATCAAAGTTCAGGCTGAGGAACGTAAGCGCTGACAAAGTCATCGGTGTTCTGAAGTTTGACAGAGAGAAGAAAGAATTTTTACACTTCAAGAAGTGATTTCATGAGAGGAAAAATAATCGGTATTGACGGCGGTGGGACCCTTTACCGGATATGGGTAAAAAAGGGCGATGATGGAGTCTTCAACATACCTGTGGAGCACCGGTATTTCTCCAAGATCATTGAAGACAAGGGCGATATCATAGGAAAGGAAATAGAATATGAAGATGAAAGGATTTATTTTGTTGAAGACCTAAACATGTCTTAAATAAATCTTATAATACAATGTTTTACCTTAAAATATTCTATGATGCAGGGTAGTTTTTATTTGGTAATTCATATATTAGAATATCAAGATAGAGAAATGAGAAAAGCGTTTAGAATATCTAAATATCATGTAATACATCCGGAAAAAATGCTATATGGAAGATTAAGCTGTCAAAATAAATCACAATTTTTACAAAAACTAACTAAAAAACTTGGAAAAAGTGTTATATTAATAAAAAAACATTAGATGATTTGTGGAATATCTATATAGACACTATTCACCTAATAATTTTAGAATCAATTTTTCTTGTTATTTTTATTGGAAGAATTATAATTGCAAATATTGTTACCAATATCGGATGAAACTATGAGTAATGAAAATGATGATGAAGATTGGGGAATAATTACTAAATCCAGAAAAGATAAATCCAAACAAAGAAGTGAAGAAGAGAATCAAGAATAAATTTAAATCTAGAAATGCTGATTGTTTTCAAAAAAATCCTTGATTAATATTTGGTAATCAATTTTTCATTTTTCCCTCCCTCAACCTTTTGTTTCAAAATAGATTATTTGTTAATAGATTTTGTTATAAAATGACACATAAGGATAATAAATTTATAAAAACTGTTTTTTCAAAATATGAAAAATAATACCTCTGATATATATGAGTGCCTCTGGCATATTGAGGATTCTCCAATAGTTGCAAATCATTATCTACATGAAGTAAAAACTGTGCTAAGGGAACCAGAAGATAAATAAAAAAAAGATAGGTGTTAGGAGTAATACTTTAGAGATGCTATGGATTACGGAGGCGCAGTCAATGAATACTAAATTGGAATTATTTCTGTCCAGTGATCTGAGTCCCGATGCAGAGGATGATCAGAAAATTGTTGTACCCATGCCCCTGCAAGTTTTACAAAATAGGGATTCCCCGGACTCCAGTACGTACCACTGGCAGTAACCTTTCCATAACTTCTGTCCGGTGGCCTAGAAGGTTCTTCATACCAATCTAATCTTTGGTAAGACCCTTTGGCTTTTTCATAACTGAGTGGTATGATATACTTCATGCTTCCAAAAAATGCTATGAATATACCCTGGGCCGTAACCTTGGCAAAAGACGGATTGCAACGTTCTTTTAGTCTTGTAAAGACAATAGGCCATACGGGGGTGGTCATTGTTATGTTACCGGAAAGGTTGATCGATTGTGCGGTGACCAACGGGTCCTCACTGATAATTTCTTCCGGCCCCTGTTCATAAACAGAGTCCTCAAGGTAGCGTTCATCTACATCGGTATCATAACCATCAATGTAATAGGCTTCAAAGAATCTACTACTATTTATATCTTCTTCTGGAATATCAAGCGGCATAAAGAGTAGATCGTAGCCAATAACATTGATACCTTCAGTAATGTTGAACTGTACACAAAGTTGCAGTTCCATCCCCAGCAGATCTTCTACTTCTTCTTGGATTTGGTCTACATCTTTCATTGCTGAAACGTTCGTGGTAAAACATGTTATGAGTAGCATAAGAATAACCATAAAAATACCAATATTTTTTTTATTCATTTTTTATCTCTCCTGTTTTTCAACTTTGACCTCCCGAGAAAAAGGTTCCTTTAAGCATATTTTTTCCGTCTCGGTCGTTATAACAATTTAAAAAATAAGAGTGATTTTGAGAGAACCCTATTTTACGAATTGAAAGCATACCTTTAACTTCCTCCCTAAAATTATGTTCCAAAACAAATTATGAATATTTATAATTTACCCGTTTACCCATTCATGGGTATTCCAAATAAGGCTAAAACTCATTTGGAGTTAAATCTCTGATCCTTTATATGTTATATCCTCTCTATTGTCCCCCAGTATAAGTTCATCGATCCGGTGATCACTCTTCATCTTGTGTACCACCGGTTAACAATTCAAGTTAGACCTCTTTTCGAAACAAGATGTTTCTTACAATCATTTTGAAGTCTGACAAGTGCAACAACATGTAATGCAAGGAGAGTGAGATGAAATTCCAGCTGAACGGGTTCTCTCCCTTTTCTCCGGATTGCACGTTGTAGTCCATTATCGTTTTTGATGTAATCATTCTCTGATTCAGTGATATTGCGTCTGTGGAAATGATCCAGATATCCATCAGGGCATTCCTCCTTTGCTGCCATATGCATGTTTCTTAGCATATATCCCACTGTCCCGTAACATCCTTTCTTTACTAAGTATTTCATCATGAAATCCTCTGAAGCATTCATCTTGAAATCAGGTTCATAATGAAACTTTTGATATTCTGCTTTTACGGAATAAGGTGTGGCTGTATAATCATACACCCAGTTTTCCGCAATGTCATAATGAAGTACTGTTCCTTCTATGATCTCCGCTTGTGCTATGTTACTTATTGTTGCATATTTTCCATCAACAAAGTTTTCCTTGACATATATTCCACAGCTTTTCAGCTCCTGAATTTGTGGAATCAATGCATCACCTTCATTATCATTGATTCCGATAACATCTCCAACCAGTGGTACAATCCCAGTTTCAGTGGTATATGATTCAGTTGTTGCAACCTTATATCCTGTTTCATCATAATGACCATTATATTCAGCAGCTTCATCTGAACCTACAGCTTTCACAGGAAACGCACCGCTCCCGCACCACTCACCAAGATCAATACCCAATGTTTCAGCTGCCTTTCTCATCGCAACAACAATTTCCCGGTCAATCTTCTTAACACCTTCAACACCAAACCGGTTTTTCAAATTCAGTCTAATAGTTTCCCCGCACGGTATCTCATATGAACCATCCGATTTTCGCTCATACCCTAACAATTCAGCATCAATAGGATGAGTCTTCAGATAATTCACGGTTCGACTTCGTGTAAACTGTTTCACTTTCATAAAAATAAGCATCCGTCCCATAGAACCAAGATATTTGATACTTGCGGGACGGCGATAAAACTGTTTCATTGCTTCTTCCAAAGGTGTTACATCCAAGAAACTAAGAAACAACGCCAGTCTCATCGGATGATTATCATCAGGGTTGTAAAAATCTGTTCGACTACCACCATATTTCCTATATTCCCATTCATTTAATTGTTTCTCAAAAAACGCTGTACCTGCTTCATCTATTTTTTTCCAATAGTTTTTTATGTGTGCATCCACATCCAATTATGTCATTTTTTATCCTTCCTCCCCAGAATGTTTCTGGGGAAGAGGTAAAAATATTTTACCCTACTTTATCGATCCGAGAATATCAAAGAATTTTACCGGTAAAATAGGGGCGAAATCCCTTCTCCTGCACTTTTTTTATTTTTTAGAAGAAAACTTTAGTAAAAATGTATTGAATGAAATTATAGCTAAAAAAAAGATTTGAACGTAAAAATCTGAAAAAATTTCAAAAGTCAAATTTATCGCTTGAACCCACACAGATTCAGCTCTAAAAAATGAGAACTCCAACATAAAATTCCTTGCTGGTTATTAAATCATATTTCTTGGTGATTTTAAAAAAATATAACGACCAATGATCCATCCAGAGACCGGATACCAAGTAGATTCAATCGTGACATAGGCATGAATACGCCCAAACCCTATAAGTCGCTCTGAGGTGACTGTTACGGTTTCGTCGTTATCGATAGAAGATATGAACCCGAATGCACGGTATGATATCCAGTGGAAGATTCCGCCCGTGATATACATGGTCCACAGGATGTCCGTGACGGTCGTATTCTCGTCGTTCTCGATGTGGACCGTAAAAACTCTACCGCCGTGGAAGGTCGCTGAGAGATTCCGCACTAGCACATGTCCAGATGCGTTGAACGAGTAGAGAATGCTTTCATCACAGCTAAAGGGGCCAGTGTCGACTGCGGCCGTAGCGAAGTCGCCATCTCGTGTGATGTCCGCTGAGACCATGATGGAATTCCCTGGCGTATGGGTGAAGAAGCGTGGGTAGGAGTCGTTGCGATCGAAAACGCGGAGTTGGTCAACGCTGCCAAGCTCGTCGCCTGTTGAGACGACGATAGCTCGTAATCCCGTTCTTGAGAGTTGTACATCAATGATTAGATCCATATTGGTCCCATGGCCGTGAGTAGTATTCTCCCAGAGTTTTCCACTCTGGCTGTCAAATAACACGGTCTTTGTTTGTAAGGCTGGGGGTGAGAATATGTCTCCGCTGGCGCCGACGATAATAGTTGATCCATCCTTGGAGATGTCCACTGGATGTTCATTCCCAACAAGAACCCATCCCAAAGAAAGGAATGGTTGTCGCCAGCGCTCATAGTAGTGATGGTCGGTGGCATTCCACTCAAGGATGATAATGGTCAGGTTGTTGTCGTCGGAGAAACTGACCAGTGTGGAGCCGTCTCCTGAGATTGCTCCAAGGGGGAAATCGCTGGTCCATCTGATGGTCTGTGTTGTCAAGTCAACGAGGTATGTACTGAAACAAGAGTTGACAAGTACGAGGGAGCCGTTCGATGAGACATCAAGGGAACACACATAGGCCTGGTCTTGAGGATCAAGATGGAGGGGGTAGGAGGTGAGGAGTGTGCCGGTTACGGCATCGAACTGGAAGATCTGAATAAGGTTGTTTGTCCAATTAGTCGCGGCGAGGATGACGCGGGTGCCATCGCCTGAGAGAGCAAGGTTATGTTCGATGAAGCCGCCTTGGTAAACATGATAGGAGAGGGGGATATCGAAGTACCAGTTGGGAGTGCTGCTGGCAGACGTCCATTTGTAGAGTCGTTGGAAAGGCTGCTGCTCTGGCTGAAGTTGGTTGTTCGCTGCAAGCCCGATCATAACATCACGTTCCTTGGCGGCATCGGCTTGCGCATAACTTGTATTGGGGACAGTGTACTGCCAGAGTGCCTGGCCGTCGCCTTGGGTGGCGTAGAGCTGGAAGCAGACCCAGCATGAAGTACTACCGGCGTAGGTGGAACTTGCGAAGATCTTGGTGCCGTTATTGCCGATTGAGACTGCAGGATCCATTGCAGGGAGGATGGTATTCCAGATGATGGGGCCAGAGCCAGGATGAAATGAGGGGATGGATGTTATGTAAGACATGGAAGCAGGCTGATCCGTCGATGTAATATATATTAGGGGGGCTGGTGAGGATGAATGCTGGGTCTTAGCGAATGGCAGCGATGAAGCAAATGCAGAGAGAGTAAGGAGACAAACGAAAAAAATAGAATTAATAAAATTTTTTTGCATAATGGTTTAATAGTACTTTAGAAGAAGTATATAAATTCTTCCTCTATATAAAGAAAAAGATGACCAACCGAGGTCGATCACCCTACAAAACGCTAATGCATCAACCTAGTTCTCTACGCGAGTAGTCCCCATACTCCACAAGTGAGGCAAGATTTGAACTTGAAGTTGATATCCCTTGCCTCGTCAATACATAGGTGAAATATTATCAATAATAGTAATCTATACTTTCTTTATTGTTCTATCCATCGACTTACAGGAGAAATCATATAGTTTTTACCGGTAAAAACGGGACAAAATCCCTTCCCAGTGTTTTAACAAGAGAAGAAATGAGGCAATTTTGTGCCGAAGGGATTAGGTTATCATAGTTCAAATCCCTATTATAAAAAATAGCTTATAAACAGTAAATTATATAGAGTTTTAAAACATTTTCCATATGATTTTTATTATGGAACGAAAACTTCGTGAAATAAACGGTAGCCTTGTCATTACGATTCCCAAACAGATATGTGATTTCTATAATTTTAAATCTGGTGATAAATTAAGTATTGAACCCAATTGGTGTAGGAGAATTGAGATTAAGCAAAATTAGCTATTAAATATTATAAATAATCATAATTTTCAAAATTTTTCTAACATGTGTGTATACCTGTAATATTTAAATTTTATGTTGATCGGGGCTTTGCACAAATAATCGTTTTTGTACAAAAAATACTAATTCTGCACAAAAATTATCAAATGTTGAGTTATTGATGATAAGAATAAATATTTGTAATAAGTTTGATGATATATACCCTCAAGTTACAAATGATATTCTAAAATTACCAACTGATGAAAAGCTTTTTTTAAAGATTAAAGATATTAACAGAATAACTAAAGAAAAAATGAAGAAATCTTAATTCTTTTTGGGGTTGGGTGACCTAGGGGAACACCCCTAGAACCCCGTTTATAAAGGATAGTTTTCCTAGTTGCAGTAGTAACTAATGTGGTTTTTCTGGCCTGAGTTGTACCAACTATGGTTAATCGGATTGGTGGTTCCCGCCATCCAACCCCGATTATTCCCGACTTTACCGATATTAAATTTTATAACCTTCCTATATATACATAATACCATGGGAGAGAAATGGCATAAGAAGATATTTTATGGTGATAATCTCAAATGGTTAAAAAATCATGATATTTTTCCAAATGACTCTGTAGATTCTATTTATTTAGATCCTCCTTTCAATAGTAAAAAAATATATAATGTAATTTATGGAAAGAATAAAGGTTCATCCTGTCAGTGTATTGTCTGGTTTTCGGCGTATAAGTAGGGAAGATAATCCAGAAGAATATTGGAGTTTAATTCGAGAAGGTAAATTATTAGTTATAGCATATATTTTATTATGTATCTTTTTTTTAATCATAATTTTGGTGTATTATTAGAATTAAATAAGTTTTTATATAAGGAGAAGGTTGCAGATTCACAATTATGGAGGAGGAATATGACAAATAAATTACTTACCGTAAAAGGATTAGAATATCTGACATATGCTTCATTAATGGCAATCGGTTGGAGTCTGATGTCGTTAGTTGGGTTGCTATTTTATTTTTTTGTTACAACATATCATTACACCCCTATATCTGAGATAATCGGTTGGGGTACGATTAGTATTCGTATTATTTTATATGGTCTTGGTGGTGTTTTATTTATTGTTGGACTGTATTGGATGTGGAAAGGCAGGGATGAGTTTGGAAAAAACCATGTGTCCAATGTAGATAAATCATTATGGTTGATTATTATCATTCTTGCAATTTCCGCATTGATAAGTGGCCCTTTTACCATGGTGGAACCATACTCCATCTTAATAACAACAATACCTTACTTTTTGCTGACTCTGATGATACTTATTACTCCTCTGTACTTATTAAAATCATTATCACCCCTTTGGATCAAAAACATGCTTATTGTTGGCGCTTCAATATTCGTAATTCTCTACTTGATTGCAACGACAATACAGTATGGTCTTGATGTAGTTGAGTGGTTTGTTCCCATGCGAACCGTATCTATCTTTTCAGATCTAATTCCCTATACCTTGGTTTTTATTGCCTTTTATAAAACATTAATTCATGTACGAGATAAAGGTGTTAAAACAACCTAATTTATCGATTATTAATTGAAATGAAATTATAGATTTTGAGGAGGAAATCTACAAATTTAATTTCGTATCTGAGTAAATAATCTTATCCCCGCGCCATACAATATATCGTGGTATGTTTGGTGCTGTAGCTTTGGTAATTTTAGGTCGTGCATGTTTATTTTTTACATCATTTATTCTTCTTCTCTCAACTTCTACAGGATTATAATCATAGCAGTAGGATCCATTATTATTGTAATTTCTTAAGAAATGCTTACCATATTGTCTATATCTTCTTAAAAATTGAATTGCATTTTTATCTCTTACAGGCAATCCATTAATGACACTGTCTAATATGACATTCATTGTAGGTTCACTATTTCTGAAGAATTGAAATACAGGTTGCAATTGATTTACAACAACATTCCGAACGAATAATCGTTGTAGATGATATTGAAAATAAATTTATATCTTTATACCCAGATAATATTTCATTAGGTGGTATTTGTGAGAGGGATATTTAAGGATTATATTGTTAATGAGCAGGATATAGTATGGCTTAAAAAAGCTATTAATCTTGCATGCAGTAAAAAGCTTAAGCAAATATTCTCTAGAGGAGGATTAGAAAAAGTTGATATTTTATTATTTGATTCAAAGAACATCTATATATTATCGAAAAGAAAATATATACATCTTGAGGAAATCTTAAATGTGAACAATAATATTAAGATGTATAAATGGAAACACAACCAGTAAATTGAACGCTCTTGGTTTTCATTTGATTTAATATCATCAAAATCTCTTACCACTTACTTCGTGGTAACTCTTCTCTACCTTGGGATTTAAAGCCACAATAGCAGTGTCTACATTTTAATGTACATTTCCAAGTGATTTCCAACCACACATGACGGGGCTCTTCATACTTGACTGTTGGATACTTCATTCTTTTTTCTGAGGATGTACAATAGTTCTTTTGTTCATTGTGTAGAGTGATAATCTTTTTTCTTTTGCACTCTTTAAGAAAATTTTGAATTCTTTTACTGGATGCTTTCTTAAATTTATTTAGCAATTCCTGTAAATCTTCAATTCCATTACACATCTCTAAAAAGTCGGCTAATTCAAGGGATACAAAATAAACTTTTTTCGTGTCAAAGTTATAAATTGCAGTTCTCTTTTTACCATAAACAATCTTGACATTGCTACTAAGTAAGGGATAGATAGATGTATGCATTATTCCAGCAATTTTTTGTGGGTTATGTCATTTCAACTCCAATTTTTTGTTTCGAATGTGGCGTTAATGGATTTTCTGTTGCTAGTTTTGTCTACGGCCCCATGTGGGACGAACCTCCTTAGTGATTTGATATAGTATTAGGGATATACTCTCATAAATCAACAGACATCGGTTGGTTATATTGGGAGGTACATTAATCATTTATGTTCTGCCCGTAAAGTATTATTTTTCATTGTAAAGCCTCTGAAAACTGAATATACGAGTAATATAATAAAAAATACATTATACAAGAAACACTAAATATTTATAGAATAACTAAGTCTCCGACCTTATTTGTACTAGTTTGTTTTCAATGCGAGCCTGTATCTCTGGGTCTTTCAACAAATCTTTCAGCAATATCGTCATGACGTTGTTCATTTCTTTTCGTTTTTCCTCTGTTTTCATAACTGTTTCCAAGTCAAGTGGGGTACCACAGCGTTGGCAGAATTTACTGATGGAAGGATTCATTTTTTCACAGCGAGGGCATTTTTTAATGGTGGCTTCGTTCTTTTTTTCTTTTTCTTCAATCTTTAAACCATTGAGTTTCAAGATAGCACTATCCAGATCCCTGCCGGAGAGATGTACATAAGTTGAGGGCATATCAGAGCCCTGTATCCATCCAAAGTACTGGTCCATTTGAGCCTCTGTAAAATGATTTGCGAGGTGAGTCGCTCGTGTATGTCTGAAAAGATAGGGATAAATTCTCTTTTTAATATTTGCTTTTTTGGCAAGAGTCTTGATAATCTTCCTAGCATTGTCATAATAAACAATTTCATCCTGATTTTTAGCACCTATTTTTACCCATAAAGGTGCTTCTTGGTTATCCCTGAATGGATGATTTTCGATCCAGGCTGCGAGATAGGGAACCGATGAAACCAACCGTATTCTACGCATACCAGTTTTCCCGTTGCAAACTATAGTTGCACCATATTCATCAAAAACGATGTGTCTGATGCGCAGGGTAAGAATTTCCTCCACCCTGAAACCGCTCTCATAACTTAGAGCAACCAATGCTTTGTCTCTCGTATGAACAGCGACCTTTATCATCTTTTCAACTTCTTGCTTTGTTATCAGATCCTCGGGAAGTTTATTGTTATTTTTTCGGAATGTTGTTTTTATCCATTTTACATTATCCGGATATTCTTCGTCCCCATTCAACCATTTATAGAATCTTTTTATAACAATCTTATAGTCTTTCTTGGTCCATTCAGCATAATCCTTTTCTTCAATCTTTCGTATAAGTTTTATGATGTCCTCTTTCGAAGCTTTTTCCAATGGAGCATCCAGCCATTCACTTAATTTAAGCAAAGTATCGAGGTATTTGAGAATTCTTTTCTTGCTCAAACCTATTGAAAAAGCATAGTCATGAAATTCCAAAATAATATCTTTGTTTTGCTTTGAAATATGGCTGCTCTTAACTCTCTTTAGAGCTAATTCCAGCTTTCGATTTATCTTATGTACATCAAAATCTTTCATACATATCCTTGGTTTAAAGGGGACAAAACTAAAGAGGAACACCAGATTGCAAACTGGATCCTGAACGCCCTCTCCCATGGTTTGGAAAAGGTGCTCTGAACTAAAAGTATGGAGCCCCAGGAGGACATAGTACTTTTAGTTTGTATCCCCGTTTTACACACAGTTCATTTCAAATTGCAAACTTTTCTAAAAATGAACTGTGTTATATTGTTGGTATCTTTTAAATAAATAGTTAACTGATGTGTAAAAACATTATCTAAAAAGGATGATCGAACAATCAAGTCCGATATGTGTGTAGACCGATATCTAAAAATTCCAGACTTGTAATTGGATAACAATAAACTGATACTCTTTCATAATGATATTTTTACAAACAATGTTTTTATAGTATAACGGTGAAAGAATTGGCTTAATATGGAATATCAACGAGAGTGGTGGGAAAACAAAGCTAAGGCAAGGTTGGGACAAGATTTTATAAAAACTGTTCTCGAATTTGCCGGATATAAAGTAATGAATTATGGTATTGAAAATCACAATAAGGATATAATTAAAGAAATAAGTGGAAATTATACCTCCGATACTAATATTAGATTAATGTGTATGCCCGATTTAGTTGTTGTTGATCCGGATACAAAAATCGCTGAACTTATTGAAGTAAAATACAGGAAACGCAATGGATACTTCAATGAATATAATAGTAACTTCTGGTTTAAGTTTAGCAAAATAAAAAATTATCTAGAATATTGGAAAGATATGACAATTATAATTGTAATGAATATAGAGCCCTTGTGTTTATGTATTAGAATAAGGGATGTTGATTGGTGTAAACATTTTATAGAAAAAAAGGAAGGCAATAGAAAAGGATATACCGACGAACTTTGGAATTTTAGAGGCATTTATAAAAGAATTGGTGAAATCTTTCCAAAGGTAACCAATGAACATTTACAGCAAGCTCTTCATACATTCCCCATAAATACAGATAAAGAATAAATTATACCAATTTAAATTACACACTATAAATTCTTCCTCCCTCAATTTCGTATACCCATTTAACACACAGTTCATTGCAGATTTCAAAAATTCTCTTAAATGAACTATAATACATTATTGGTTTCTTTCAAATAAGTAGTTAATTGTTATTTAGCTCTCTTCATCTTCAATTGTCTTGTAGGAAAGAGTAACAATTTATACTAATTTGGAGACTATGATTAAAATCTCTTTTGATATAGGTTAATGAACGATCTATCTCAAAATTTATAAATGGAAAATAAAATGGCATTACAAAATGCGAGTCATCTTTGATACAAATATTTTAATCTCCAGAGAACAGAATGATATTGTTTCTAATGAATTGCAAGAGCTATCAAAAGTTCTAGAAAGACTGAATCATCAAAAATATGTGCATCCGCTATCTTTCGATGAGTTATCAAGGGATAAGAATGAAAGAAGAAAAGAGGTCCATTTGTCAAAAATTGGTTCCTATCTTGTATTGAAAGACCCGCCTGACCCAAAAAATGACTCAGCGTTCTTGTCAACGCTGGACATAGACAAATTGAAAGATGAACACGAGATAGTTGATTGCAGTCTACTATATTGTATCATACGAAATGCAGCACATTTTTTAATCACTGAAGACAAACAAATTCTGAGAAAAGCAGAAAAACTTGGAATAGCACATAGAATATTTAACATAGAGGAAGCACTAGAACATTTTAAGAAGGTTTTTTTGCCCCCAAAGATAAAACCTATCTCCCCTCCAGCGGTAAAAGAAGTTTTTGCCTATAATTTAGATTTAAATGACTCCTTCTTTGACTCTATAAAAGAAGATTATGGTGAAGAAAAATTTACTGATTGGTGGGAAAAAATATCTCTTGAGGAAAGAAAAGCACATGTGTATTATGAAAATGGAAAAATTGGGGCTCTTCTCGTGTATAAGCTCGAAGAGGAAAATGAACTTACAGAATGTACTCCTCAATTACCTAATAAAAAGATGCTTAAAGTTTGCACATTAAAGGTAGCGCATTTTGGGTTTAAACTAGGGGAACTTTTCATAAAATTGGCAGTTGACTTTACTATAAAAAATAATCTATATGACATGTACTTGACTCATTTCACAAAAGAAAATGACCTCCTCGTTTCCCTCATTGAAGAGTTTGGTTTTAAAAAATATGGCATAAGTCCTTATGATAAGAACGGTAAGACAGAAGATGAGGATGTTTTTTATAAAAAATTAATACCTGATAGAACATGTCAATCACCTATAGACATACAAAAAGAATTTTATCCTAGTTTATATGATGGCGGAGATGTTAAGAAATTTGTAATACCTATTGAACCTCAATACCATAATCGGCTCTTTACAGACTATCGTCGAAGGCAACCACTATTAGACGAATTTAATGGTGGCTTAATTACAGAAGGAAATACTATCAAAAAAGCTTATCTGTGTCATGCAGTGACAAAAAAAGTTAGTCCGGGAGATGTATCGGTTTTCTATCGTTCCCATGACGAAAAGGCGTTAACATCAATTGGGGTTGTTGAAAAGATACTTTATGACGTAACAGACCCTGATGTAATAGCTATAGAAGTTGGAAAAAGAACCGTTTACACTAGAGAAGAAATTGAATTTATGGCCAAAAAACCTACAACAATAATCTTATTTAATTTGAACTTTCACTTTTCCAGAGCAATAAAACTTTATGATTTACAAGCAAAGGGAATATTGACGAATGCCCCCCGATCAATCCAAGAAATCCATCAAAAAAATTATCTGAAGATAAGAGAAATGAGTGGGATAGACAAACGATTTTTTATAGATACTTTAGAGGTCTAATAGGCAAATGACTGGTTCTCCAGATTTTTTAACTATGATGCTATACAATCGCTCATTGATATTACAATACGATTGAGGAGGTCTAAAATTCTTAACCAAAGATTTCATTTCATCTAGACTGATTCCATCGATAAATTTCTTAACCGCTTTGAAAAGAATAGCTGTACCCACTATGCATCCTTTAAAGTATTCCATAAATTCCAATTTAGTTAACCCTGCAATATCATTAATTTTTATCCAGAGTTTGTCTAGCGGTAACCTAATCTTTTCTTTAACGACAAAATAACCAGTGATTCTTTTTACTGGGGAAGTTGTATAAATCAAACACTTTTCATTTTTTTGAACCTTGACGTCTCGCCTCCTTAGTTCGACTAATTTTTCATTAGAAAAAATTTTCTTACTATATCCACTTCCAATAGAAAATATCTTTACCATCTCATGCATCCCATCCTATATATTTGTTGTAAAAGAATAATCTCAATCGATAATATAATATTTTCCTCCATTTCTTATTATATTATCTCGAATTATTCTTATTAAACTCTGATCGGGGTCATTGAAACTAATCTAATTGGACCTGAGAAAATATTTAATATCGTGCCAAAGTTTGTAGATTAATTTTTACATGAGTTATTAAATTTCATAGACCTGTTTCACAAAAATCTTCAAAAGAAATCTTTTTGTAATGAACCTTAGAAATATTTTTAAAGAATCTTCTGTATCTTTCTTTCTCATTTTTCTGTTCATATGGTTTTTTTCTGGAAAGTGATTTATTATAAATATTTCAGGACTTGATCCTTTATATATCTCTGCACGTTTTAATAGATATTTTATATGAATATCTGCATCTGGGAATGAATATCCACAAAAGAAAATTCTTTTTGCTTGTCTCAGTGCTAATTCTGCTTTACGCCAGATTTGTTGTAAATGAAAATTCGACATTACTTTGAAAAAAGTTGGTGGAATAATTATCGGAATCATTTTAGTTTCGCAATCGTGACATGGTTGAGGTTTAAAAACCAATTGAGCAGCCTTTTTCTCTTCTGGAAATATTGTCATTGATAGACAAGTTGGACAATATAGCCAATTTAAGGATCCGTGTAGTTTATAAAGAGATAAGGTTCTTCCAGACCGAGGTCTGTGCCAATCTCCTGATTTTTCATAATTGGTAAACTCGATTCCATAATCTAAATCATATTCCTTATAAAAATCAAAAATTGCTTTATCAATTAATATATCATAATTTAGGCTTATAAAACATGTATTTGGAAGTGAGTTTTCTTTTTCTAATTGATCTAATAATTTAAAATGGTTTCCGTGCCCCTCACGTAGTGATTCGTCCAAAACAAGTGCAATTAAGAATATCAAATATTCTCTAATTCTTTGTAAATCTGGCTCTTCTGCATTAAAATTATATCGCTTAAAGCTTTCTTGTCTTTTTAATGCAAATTCAAGGATTCCCAATACCTCTTCAAATGTGGGATAAATTTTATTTTGTAATCTATTAATATTATGCCCTTTAATTCCAAAAAAGTTATTAAAAAATTTGTGAAGACTGAAATATATATCATTCAATTTCTCTTCACTGCCCACTCCTTCATATGCTGTTGCATATCTATTAAATTTATTTTGATTAAATCCAACAAAAAACTCCATAAATAATTCTGCCTGTGACGGACCGCCCTCAGATATAGATGCACCTGCTCCAAGAAATATAATGTCATCTAACAATGATTATTCCTGCCCAGATATTTTAATCTGTTATCAATATCATAATGGAATTAAATAATATTTTCCAAACAAACTGATAAATTGTTTATACATTATTAAAATGCGTGTTGATAGCAAAATACCTTAGGATGAATTAGGAAAAGAGAGTTAGAATTGAAAGATGGTGCCCTGCTGGCGTACTACAACTCCAACTTAATATCCCACTTTTACACAGACCTCATTGCAAACAAAAACTCGTTCTGTGAATAATATTTGGGAGAGCTAGAATAAATAGTTTTTTGGAGAAGACCCAGATAATTCTAAAAAATTTTCAATGCGTCTGTTTATTTTTTTGATCTCCTCTACGGATAGTAATTTCTTTGCTTTTAATTCCCCTGATATCAATCTTGCTGCTTCAATCCTCTCCTCGAAGGGGTTGTGACCGTGAGGAATAAACAACAAGTCACTAAAAACTTTAAAGCGGTCTACCTTTTCTATCATTGATATAATTCTCTTAGTGTCTATCTGGCTCAATAACTTGGCTGAAAATTCTGCTCCTAAAAAAGCAACTCTTGATAATAACAGGATAATCTCCGTTATGTCCTTTTCCTTGTTTACTTTAATTGAGAGAATATTAATAATAGTCTTGAGACGCGTTTCAATACCGATAATATGCTCCTTAATGTACGGAAAAGAGATAGATAGATTAGATAATTTTTCTGTTCCCATTTTTTGTATAAGTTGATCGATATCTGTAAGATTAATGAGATATTTGATTAAATTCTGATTTTCATTATACTCATATCCAATATTAAGATAATCTATCATCTTACAGCAGGCTCCAAGTTCACGCATGCTAATTCCAGCTCTGGTTTTATACCTTATAATGGCTTTTATTTCATTTAATATATTTTTGTCCATTTCATATAATTGATAGAGAACATAAAAAGCATCATCCAAATTTGTTTTTTTGTTTTTTAATTTGGATATCAAATTAGAAAGATCCAATTCGTTTAAATATGAATTATAAAAATCTTTTGAATAACCATATGGCAAGGATACTCTTTGATAATCACCAATACGTTTTACATTAGATTCATTTTTTATAATAGATACTAATCGATTTACGACGTTAATCTTTTTCATGAATTCTTCGGCATCTGTCTCCATAAATAATATTTTATCAGGTATATCAACTGAAGAATACTCCATCATCCACGTATAACGAATCGCAAAATTAATGGCATCAAGACAACGTATAAAATTCTCGTCCTTTTCTTCCTTAATCATTTTTATTAATGCTTGTGCAGTGTCAACATCTTGGAGTATTTTTCCAAAGGTAATTAGAGGTTTAGAACCTAGGGCATGAAGATATGTGTACTCATGAGTTGAAATTTGTTTTATAAGTTCTACGTAATTTTTCGGATGTGCTTTCAGATATGTTCGTATTATTTCTAAAATAAACTCCTCATCATTACCAGAAAAATCAGCTAAATTAAGTTGATTGAGCAGATCAAACAATGTATCTTTGTATCCCTTTTCGCATTCTCTAAACATAGTTTTTATATAAAGTTCTGCAAGAGATGAATGAGGAATATAATAATATCCATTTTCTTTTACAATTTCTCCATATTCAATTAATTTTTTAAGAGTTTTTGATTTAATCTTAATTATCCCATAATTTTCATTTAAAAATGAATGAGTTACTCCAACTTCAAAGATTGAAAAAGGAGCTAAAGTTAACAAAGCTTCTTTCACACCACATAAATTATGTTTTTTATCAAACTCTTTATCTAGTTCATCAATATCTTTATTCACTTCATCATAAACAATCTCAATATCAATTCCTTTACTTGGAGTCCAGGCTTTTAAGAAATATGATAACACCCACAAGTTACCTTCGGCTTCCATTATAATGTTATCACTGTTTTTAGTGAAATTTTTTAAAAATTCCTCTTTAATTTCTTTATTTTGGTGATTAAAATAATTTTTAATAATTGATTCAGCAATAGATACGAAATCCGCTCTTTTTAATTTAATTTCTGAACATCTAGAAAAAATATTCTTTGTATCTCTTGTAAGATTTACATCAGATAGTTCAAAATAAGTTAAGAGAAATCTGGTACTTCTCTCAACTTTCAATACCTCGTTAATAAATGTCAAGGATGCGTTCATATCTCTATGAATATTTTCAACAATAATCAAAGATTTATTTGAAATAACTTCCAGATAATTGCTAATACTTTTTGTTATTAAAGATATTTGATTTTCAAGATTTGTAGCTGAGATATGGAATACTTTCCACCCTTTGTTCATCAATTCATATCCAACATTCCTTGCAATAACAGTTTTTCCACTTGCCCGATCACCTTTCAATATCTGAATTGTATTTTCTTTCTCATTGATATCCATTATTATATAACTAACTTCAAGCCTCCTTACAACCCATTCATCATCAAAATTATATTTATACGGACCACTTACAGGAAAAAATTCTTTCTTCTTATCTGGAGGAGGTTTTAAAACATATTCCATTCCATGCAAACCAACAATGCTCATGAAATTATTTTTTAATTTTAAAATTTCTCGTTTGTTTTCATTAACTATTTCACTAAATCTTTCTCGATTTTTCTCAGAACAAAAATATTCTGTTTCCCCTTCAATTCCTTCAGCACTGTAAACAAGAAGCTTATAATTCTCACCTACTTTTTTAATAAAAACAGCAGGATAAATACTATTCAACCATGTGTTCAAAGCATCAATCTTTTTTGAAACAATGATACCCGATTTTTTATTCATATTTCTTAATTTCTCTAAATCACGTTGTTTAGCATTCTTAATTCTTTTTCTGTAATCATCAATATTTATCTTTGATGCAACATCTCTAAATTCATTATCCTTAATTATTTCATTTAATTTATTAGAAAAAATGACATATTCTTCTTTAGCAAGACTCTCAAATTTGGTTTTTATAGATTGGGCTGTAAGACTTGGCGGATCTCCTTTCTCACATATCAAATCTCCAATAGCTCTTAAAAAAGTACCATAAGTGATTCGGACTTTATCCAATTCCTTGTAAAATCTCTCTGCCTTTATTTTTTTTATACGTTCATCCTTTAGAGGTTTAGGTAATTTTTTTTTATTTCTAATTTCTTTTAATTTATTTTTATAGTCATCATCTTCTATTTTGGAATCTGTTGACTTCCATATTGGAATATCAAGCATTCCTTTAACATTCTTCCAGTTGTTTTTGTTCTTTATTCTAATAAAGTAATCATCTATTTCGAAATTCTTCATTGTTACAGTTTGCATAACACTATCGTTCTATTTAAATATTTAATGTATCAGATAATTGTATATGGGAATATACAAGGAAACAAACCGGATTTTCAATAGAAAAGATATGTTTCAATCACTTGAGGAAATACGAAAAGCATCTGAAAAATCAGGGATTGTAGATATAGATAATATAAAAGTATCTATCAACCTACATGAAAGATCATGGATGTTCATTGAACCTTATATGGGTACAGATGATTTCAAGCTTATTAATGACTGGGATGATTCAATAGAGGGAATATATGCTAGTTTTCCAGGCGAAGATACAATACTTAGGAAATTAGATGATCTATATGGTGAAAGCATTGATGTTCTAAAAAAACCTGAACCAATATTCAGTTTAAATTTTGAACCTTTATTAGAAAATTCTTCTGGTTGGAATAAATATAAACTAACGTTTAAAGGTAGTCGTAAACTATGTGAAAAACAGGATATAAAGCTTGAAAAGGCCTTGAAGAACAAGAATATATATAACTCTAAGTTGTGTTGTGGATGTTCAGATGAATTGAGAAGTTACTGCAAGGACGTTATCTCAATTCTGAATAAATATTCATTTTCAATTCCAGATAATATTAGAATAGAAGAAGTGTAATATGCAATAATCCATTTTGGTAGATTTTATTTAAATAGGTATTTAAAGGCATTGTTTGTGGTATATAAAGGGGTTGGAATTTTTGTATATTTTGTTTATATACTTGTTGTTCGGAAACTGTTATAAAGAACTGTAGTTCATAAGATCATGAAACGAAAAAATGAGGAATTAAAAAAGAAGGATGAGGCAAGTGTCTGGGAAATTAACCGGGAACTTTTACAAGACTATATAGAAACCCATATTGAAACACTCAAGAATGAAAACGATTGGAATTCTGAATTAGATGAAAAACAGATGAAATATTATTTTTCAGATATTATCACTAGAATTGGTGTAATGATCGAAATATTTCATGGAAGACAAGGTATTGATCATTTCTTCCGAATTTTGGACAATTTAAAATGTATGACACTTGACAATGGAATAGAAATTCAAAATGTTGATTTAAATAGGAGGTGAAAAAAAATATGGAAGAAGCAACAATAAAGGTAGCATCTGGATCGATATCAACAGATGTGGATGGAAATAATTTTAAAGAAGATAAATCTAGACCCGAAAATCTATATGGTTTAGCAATAGATTGTGATACCAAACATCTTAAAGAGTATAAAGGCATTGGAATCCCAAACGTATCCACAATAACTTTACCCTACTTTGGAATGGGCGGAGTAACATATCGAACACGATTACTTGAACAAACCTTAAAACCTAAAATTGAAGAGAAGCTTCTCAGAACTGAGGAAATTGCAAATGAGCATGGTCAAAAAATTAAATTTGTTTATTCGAATCTGTTTGGTACTGGGACCTCAAGTACCATAAGTCCTCTTATATGGAACACATGCAAATCTTTGGGATTAAACAATATAACATTTGCAGTAATACCTAATTTACTCTCTGAAGGATATCAAAAATCAAACTTCCTATATGCTTTAAGTCTTTTATCTTTTCAACCTACAATACTAGTTACAGAAGATTTTGCAGAATTAACATCAACTGAAACACGAATCAAAGCGCAAAATGTAGCGGGAATGAAGCCATCTAAATACTATTTTGATTCCACATTTTATTGGGATTTTTGTTGTAATTTTACCAGAGTTATTAGTGGAAAACCAGTAAATAATAATATTGACAATTCTAACGATGATGATCTGGATTTTTTAGATTCATATGAGTCAAATTGTCGTAATAATTCGGTTGAGATTGAAAATGCCCTTGGTGGAAGAGCAGAACTATTTTGTTTGTACTATAACCACTCTGTGGAAAATGACTTTCAAAAATTAGCAATATTAAAACCAACTGTACAACCAAAGAATCCGCAAGATCCAATTATCTTTGCTGTTTTTAATGCTAACAATATATCTGAAGATCAAGTAAGTAATGAGGTTACAACTAGTCTAGAATTACAAGGACTTAGACCTGAAAGAATTTTCTTCCTACCATCTCAAACCAACGAATTGATTGCATTAATACCAAGTGCTATTCCTAATCGCATTCAGAACCTTATCAATCAAGTAAGAAGAAAAAAACCATTGCAGGAAGTTCTTACTACAGTAGCAAAAAAATCTCTTTTGTCTAGTATTCCGCCAATATGCATTGGGAATGAAAAACGCGTTGTTAAGGAAGGGCTTGAAAAAATATTTTTTTCAGAGAAATCAAATGTTGAAGAATATGTAAAATCACTCGGACTTTCAATGAGCTGGGATGAGCTAATAGACAGAAATCTATTTGTGAACTTGGCAGAGAAACAAGGTTGTTTTATCCGTCCCGTTGGTGATGTCCAATGAAGCGTTTTATATTCCCGGTATTCTGTATCCTCGCCATAACCATTCTGACCGGAACTACTTTAGCCTCAGATACGACAGTCCTGAACCAACAGATAAGGGATTGCACGAACAATGCAGACTTAACCGGAACCGTTGTACAAGGGGACAAAATCGAGGCAAAGCTTACAGTTTTGATAACTAAAGAAAATCAGGAGATCGTGCTGTATTCACAACTAAATGACGTTACGTTTTACCTTGAAGAAAACCAAATATCCACCAATAATACTGTTGCAGTCACACTTCAACCGGGGACTCATAACCTCAGGGCAGTCGGCGAAGTTCCAACAGGAGTCGATGGGCAAAAAATATTGCTTATCTCATCAGACAATATTGCCAAATACGTGACAGCGACCTTGAGTTCACCCTATGTTTTGAAGACATCAGCCTACATCTCTTCTATCGTAACTGGAGTAGGGTGTGCAATCATAGCTTGTCTGGTTGTTTTAATTACAAGCAGGAACAAAGTCTACCGGATAAAGTCAAAGATGTCAAAAAAGACAGAGGATATTCTTCTAAACACTAGAACTAGACTTCGGGATTTTCTCAAACTGATAGCTCCAAATCTAAACGATATGCAGAAAAATGAAGCGAAAAAGCTGTTGCAGGAACTGGAGCAGTTGAAACGATGACAGTAATGGTCGCGTCTGAAAAATATCGCAAATGCCTTAATGCATTCACCTATGGCTATGCACGTAAGGATGTCCGTAACCAGGGAAAGAAAATATTTTCCATTATTCCATTTCCTTTTTCATCGATTCTTATTATAATTCTAATTATAATCTTCATTCTCTGGTTTTTACTTTCGAAACGGAAAAAAAACAATAAAATTGACCTTGATTTTTATCTCACCAAACGCAACGAAGGTGTGTTAATAACCACAAAGACAATGCAGTTTCCAGGTGTTCTTAGCGGCAGCAAAAATGATATCGCCAAGCTTATTGGAATCTCAATCGACAAACAGGTTATCGAGCAATCCAAGACCCCGGATAATATTTTTTTTCTTTTGGCAAAACAGGACTTAAATGTTTTATCAGACCAATTGCTGGAGATAATAGCCGACATGAATGTGTGGCTATTCATTGAGGGGAATGGGACCTCAAAGCGAATGAAAAAGTTTGAACGTATCGGCAAAACCGTCCTGTTTGATCCAGAGTATATGCAAACCTGGGGCATTCCCCCAATTGTCCTTGGCATCATTCCACGTTTCCTGTCAATGATATCAGGAAATGGTGACACGAACATCGACCATTTATACAATTCAATACCCGATGTAGGCACCATTTCATTCTCCTTTCCAACTGACGTTCATTCATCTGTCGCCAGCATCCTGAAGCATCAAAAATCTTTATGCGCTGGTTATTGGGAAGATTCGCTCAAAATTACCAACTGCAAGGAGCATGTAAATGACCTCACAGGAACAGCTAGATATGTAGAAGCCGATACAGAACCCTTTTTCATGAGTTTCAGAGGTGTTACATGAGACGACTGAAAATAGGTAAGCTCAAAATACCTTTTCTTCTGGTGTTCTGGTTCTTCAAGAGGATGGCAGCCAGATTCCGATACATAGCCTATAGAATTTCCAGAAAGAGAAAAAAAGTCTATGAGACCCATATCCAGGACCTTTTGAAGTTCAGAGACGACTCACCTTTTTACCAGATAGCCACACCTCCTTTCACCATCAGAGTTTCAGCCGCATGCGTTGTTCTCGGAAAATACGTTTCTTCGACACTATATCATATGGCACGATCCCATCCGACAGAGATATATGCCTTTGTACTAGGACGGCGTTTGGGTGATTTGTTTGTCGGTGAAACGGTTTTCGAAGTGAACAATATCTTGCAATCCAGTACCTCTGCGTTAGCTGACCTGACTCATGTATTTGAAATTAAAAGAGAGGTTGCATCACGTTTCCCGGATCTTGAGATAGTCTGTACGGTCCATAGTCATCCATCAGGTGTATTATGGCCTTCAAAGGCTGATAAGCTTTGTTTCTTGGGTGATGACCATCCAAACATAATTGTCTCCTCAAGAAGGCTCCTTTGGGGGTCGCCAATAAAACGATTGGCAGCTTTCTACCACAACTCAGGTAAAGTAAGAAAGATAAAACTTCATGAGATCGACAAGAAAGAGGTTGAACTGAAGGATATCGACATCAAGGAGTTGACCCCATCAAAGGAGGAACTTCTAGATATCGGTGAGATGGCAACCGAGATTGATTTTAATATATATAAGGTGTGGCTTGTATCCCACCCTAACCTGACATTGAAGAAGCTGGGCAAGAAGCTCTCCGAACTGTTCGGTGATAAAATAGGATTCGCTTTTCTTTACAAGGAAAAGAACAAGGATTGGACATTTGACCCAACTATGAAGGTGATCGATTACTTTCTACAGGATAGTGACCATCTTGTTTTCCCGGAATTTTTTGAGGAGGTTAATAAATGAGCAACGAGGAGGAGTTGAAAGGTGAAATAGCCAAGCTAAAGCAGGAAATCGAGAACCTGAAAATTCAAAAAGAAAATCCAAGCCAAGGGATTTTAAAGAAAAGTGCAAAGGTAGCCGGCGATAGGACTCCTGATGGATTTTTGGAAAAGGAAGTGAAAAAAATTGATCTTTCCAAAGGTTTTGATAAGGAGGAGGTCAAGCTTACCACGTATTTTTCCTTAAGAGGTCATAGATTAGAGAATAACCAGGTCTGCAGATGCTCTTTTTGTGACATCATACTCACAGATTTTGAAAAAATCGAGGTTAACAATAAGGTCTATTGCGAGCAATGCTACCGGATAAAAGAGCACGACTTAGACAAAGCTGACTACAAAATACTTGTTTGTATCTATAAAGGCTATCGTGAAACATCAACATTTCTAGAGAGTCTCGGTTTTGCTGTAACTATTATGAGAATCACCGGGCTCACGAAGAACGAGGTCAATAATAAGATTGACAGGCTTTTGGAACAAGGCTACCTCTTTCTGCATGGCATGATTTTTAAGGAATTGAGAGTCTCGGCTATGGGAGAAGAAGCTCTTTGCGGCTATCACCAAATATACCTAGATGAGGACTGCAAACGAGTGAAGAACTGGTTCTGGTCTGGGGGGATTTAATAATGGAAATAAATAGGATTAATGAGATTAATGAGTTGGTTCAGTTAGCTAGCATAGCTGACATGCTGGATAATAAAAACGTACAAACCATGATACATACAATTGCTTTAGATGACGACAAAGAATTGACGGAGGATACTAGGGAATATCTTACATATAATGCTCTGGGAAAAATCACGTCTCCAAATCCGTTTTATCCCCCACCAAAAGGGAATGAGGTATCCGGTGAAATTAAATTAGGTGAGGCCATCGAGAGCGGAGCTCCTTTCGGTTTGGGCATTAAAGAGATTACCCAGCACATACTACTTGCAGGCATGTCAGGTTCCGGTAAAACAACTATCCTTTACAACCTGATGAACCAGCTTTTGAAAAAGGGGATTCCCTTCTTTTGTTTTGATTTCAAAAAGGAGTTTCGGGGATACATTCGTAAAAGCGATGATGTCCTGGTGTTGCGTCCTGAGAACTTCAAATTAAATCCGCTCAGACCTCCTGAAGGTATAAATCCGCTGAGATGGATTTCTATATTCTCTGATGTGTTCTGCCATTCAACCAGCTTGCTGGAGGGGAGTAATTCCTTTCTTTTGGACAAGGTATACAATTTGTATAAGTTGTGGGGCGTTTTTGATGGCAGGGATACGTATCCTTCTTTCCTTGAACTTGATAAGATTCTTCAACACGTCTATATCCCTTTGAGCAGCAGGGAAGCACGTTACTTAGAATCGGTGAGAAACAGGTTGAAGTCCTGTGTCCTTAACGCTGAGAAGATGCTAAAATGCGACAGGGATATGTTTAAAGATTTGATGGAGCGGAAAAAGAGCGTTATTTTTGAGTTCTATGGGATTTCAGAGCATGTGGCCTCTTTCTTGGTTGAGTTGATTCTGACAAAGCTTTATTTTTATAGGATGGCAAAGGGGCGTAACCATTCTGAAAATAATCCACTTGTTGTTTTCATGGATGAAGGAAGGAATGTCTATGATTACCGTAAGGAGCAGAATATCGCATCAGGCATACCTATAATTGACACCATAACTGAGCGAATCAGGGATTTCAAAGTCTCTCTAACAATTTGCACTCAGATTCCTTCAGAGATATGTGTCTCGGCAAAATCCAATACCTACACCAAAATAATGATGAGACTGGGGAACGGAAAAGATATCTCTGATATGGCAAGATGCATGGGTCTTGACAAGAATCATGAGCAGTTTGCCTATGGATTGGAGGTTGGTGAGGCAGTTGTGAAGCTCGCTGGTAAGTATACCAGACCATTTCCGATGAAAGCACCAAAAGTGGACATGGACAAGGATGTTTCAGACTATGAATTAGAGGAAAAAATGAAACCAATACTGGCCGAGTTTGACACCAAACCTGTTATTGCCAAACAGCTTTATGAATCATATATTGACGGTCTGAATGACAGGAGAAGAACAAAAAAGAAGGAGGAAAAGATTTCTGATATTGTAAGGGATTTGCTGACCAATATTTTCACAAGCCCTTACGTTCCCATGTCGGAAAGATATGAGAACCTGCGTTTGTCCAGAATGAAAGGTAAACTTGCAAAGGATTTTGTGATTGAAAACAAATATGTGACTGAGATTAACATAAAGGTTGAAAACAGCGTTTACAATTTTCTGGTTCTGACAAAGAAGGGTTTGTCCTTTTGTGAAGAGCAGGGATTAAAAGACAAGGATTGGAATGAGATAGTCGGAGGGAAATTATCATTCCGCCACAAATTCTATCAAAATCTTATGAAAAAATATCTTGTTCAAGATGGCTGGACTGTGCATTTTGAGCATCCAGTTATTGGTGATAAAAGAACCAACGTCAATAAAAAAGTAGATCTAGTAGCTGATTATAAAATAGAAGGAAAGGTGGAAAAAAGTATAGCCGTAGAGGTAGCTTTGTCAAATTATGAAGTTTATACTATAATGAATTGTGTTGATGATGGTTTTGATGAAGTCCGGGTTGTATGCAGGGATGAAACAGCCAGGAAAAGGATAGAAAAAGACATATATGGCGCCATTGACGAAATAGACAGGGATTTTGTGATTGTTCAGACAATCAACGGTTTTTTGAACAGTTTGCCGCAAACGCCCTGAATGTTCCTGATTGTTCCTCGGGAATTAAAAGAGAGAAAAAAATGAGAAAAAATAAAGGAGAAAAAAGGCCCAAAAAGAAACAAAAAACCCAGGCACACGTAAAAAGGGCCAAAGGCCCTATCAGCCTGGAAACGGAGGCATGAGGTCATGCCTGAGTTATCCAACGCATCGTTGGAAAGAATACTGCGTAACGCAGGAGCAGAGAGGGTGAGCGCAGGCGCTGTGGAGACCATGGCAGAAACCATGGAGGAATATGGGTTAAAGCTCTCCAAGGAGGCTGTAGAGTTAGCAAAGCACGCAGGCCGCAAGACCGTAAAGAAGGAGGACGTGAAGCTGGCCGCAAGAAGGCTCGGCCAGATTTGAACAGAATGGGGGAGGCATGCTTCACTGGAACCAGGTCTGGAAGCAAATGCATAATTCCACAGGCAGGGACATTGAAAAGTGCGCTGTCTTGGAGTTTATATCATATTTCGAGCAACAGATGGACATGGTAATATCACAGAGCGCCAGAGAGCTGGACAAAAAGAACAAAATGCATGAAATCCAGGGGCTGAAGCAAAAGCGGAGGATAGGCCTTGAAAGTATACGGAACGCGATAAAGACTATAAACAGCAACGGTCATTCCTCTTTGCCCGGAAGGGCAGGAGGTAAAAAACAAAAAACGAAACGTGAGAAGCATTCGCAAGAAAACACGGAGGTAGCATGATGAAAGGCATATTGGAAGAATACCAGAAATATCTCCGTGGAAAATACCGCAACCGGAACACAAGAAAAAACAATTACAAGTTCGCCAAACTGTTTCTCGGCTGGGTACAGGAGGAAAAAGTGAAAACCTATGACCAAATCACCGCTGATGATACCAAGGACTACAAGGCCTATTGCCTGGAGACCTACAAGGTCAATGGCAACGTTGCAAGGCTGAACAGCATCAACAACTTCCTTGATGATTTCCTCAAGAGGCCGGAGCTGAGAGTCACGGCACCAAGGTCGGTCACCGTAAACAAGCAGATACTGAGCAAGGAAGACCTTAAACGGTACGTTGAAAGTGCAGAGACGCCGCTGGAAAAGCTGATCGTTACATACCAGGTTGATGCTTTTCTCAGGCCAAACGAGTTCGCAAAACTCAGGATATCACTGCACGACATCGTGAACCAGATAGTATATCTGGACGACACAAAGACAGGCAACAACAGCGTGATTTTCACACCAAACATGATCAAGGCCTATGAAGGGTATCTGATGGACAGGTTTGAGCCGGAAGATCCGAAATACAGCGACCATCTGATAATCATCGACAAGGGAAGCCATTACAGAAAACCTATTTCAGAAAAAAGAGGGGACTTCATCTGGCGGCATACAAAAAAGATTGCAGCAAGGGCCGGATTCGAGAGAAGCGTTTATCCCTATCTCATCAAGCCTAGCGCAATTACGGACGGGTTCAACAGAAAGGTCAACCCGAAGATACTGCAAAGGCAGGCCCGGCATTCAAGGATTGAGACAACCCTGATGTACGATCACACAAGTGACGAGATGGTCAAGGAATACTTCAACATGGTTCAGAGGCCCAAGAACATTGACAAACTCAAACCCGAGGACAAGGCAAAGGTTTGGCTGGACAAGCTGCTGTCAAACGAGATAGACCTTAAAACTTTTAAAACAGGTCTTGATGTCCTGTTACCGAAGAAGCACAAGGGTGATGACATTGGATACGCCTAAGCGCGTGGTCTTACTCTAAGTGCGTGGTTAAAAGCAACGGGCCAGTGGTCTAGTGGTTATGACGTCGCGCTTACAACGCGGAGATCGCCTGTTCAATTCCGGCCTGGCCCACTATTTATCCTTAAGGATTACAGAGGTAACTAAAACTTAAAGTATAACTTATTTTTTTAGGGTAAGCGATTTATATGAGTCTTGAAGCAACTTTAGTGGGGGTAAATGATTGGATTCATAATTACTTACCAGAAGGTACACCAGATTATATTTCACAGGGAATAGTCTCTATTTCAATATTTATTATTTTTATTATTCTAGGTTGGATTGTTTATCATATTTTTCAACGATATCTTTCAAGATGGGCAGAAAGAACAAAAACAAAATTAGATGATGAAATCCTAAAAAATATTAAGAAACCAATTTATTTTTTTGTTCTTCTTATAGGTACCTATTATGCTTTAATCAATTTTGATTTTCTCAGTACTAATTATTCTGGAGAAATAATTTTTATCTTTAGAATAGCTGAAATTCTCTTAGTTACTTTCATAATAACAAGAGTAGTTAACGTAGTCATTGCATGGTATGCTGAAAGTCAAGCTGCCAAAAAAAGAATGAGTGAGCATATTCTCTTTGTTTTTAAGAGAATAATTAATGCATTTATATTCATCATTGCTTTTTTAGTAATTTTATGGGTTAATGAAATTGATCTTACAGGAATTGCTGTTGGCCTTGGAGTGGGTGGTATAGCCATTGCATTTGCCCTACAAAATGTACTGAGCGATGTATTTAGTGCCTTTTCAATATATTTTGATCGGCCCTTTGAGATTGGAGATTTTATTATTGTCGGTGAATATGCTGGGACTGTCAAAAAAATTGGTATGAAATCAACTAGGGTTCAATTATTACAGGGCGAAGAACTTGTATTATCTAATAGAGAATTAACGAGTACCAGTGTAAGAAATTTTAAAAAATTGAAAAAACGAAGAATCGTTTTTAAATTTGGGGTCACCTATGATACCCCTTTAGAAAAACTGAAAAAAATTCCTGATATGGTAAAAAAAATCGTAGATTCTCTAGAATTATCCGAGATTGATAGAGTCCATTTTACGGAATTTGGTGATTTTAGTTTGAATTTCGAGGTAGTTTATTACATGAAAAAAGGAGATTATGTATTATTTCGTGATACACAACAACAGATTAATTTTTTGATAAAAGGTGCCTTTGAAAAAGAAGGAATTGAAATGGCATTTCCGACACAGACAATCTTCCTGAATAAATAAATCTATAATGAATAAGCGGTTTGAATCAAGATAGTGCTATATTTTTATAAAAAATGGTCATCAATTTAGAATTTTAACGTCAATTTTATCATTAATTTCTATTAACGCTCCTTCTGTTCTTTTTCCCATACTACAATTGACAATAATACTGTCATTTACCTTTGTAATTCCTGGATCTTCATGTATGTGTGCACATAAAACAAGTCTTGGTTTATATTTTTCAATAAGATTTCTTAATTCTTTATTTCCAGAATGATGACCAAAAAAAACCTTATCTTGGGTTTTATATGGCGGTTCATGAGATATTATTATAGTTTTTTTATTAATTGATTCTTCCAATGGTTTTTCTGTTGTTTGATCAAAAATAATAATTTTTGACAGGGGAGAAGGAATATTATCACCTATTCCAACAAATGAAATATTGTTTTTCTCAACTTTTTTTAGATTTATATTTTCAGCTTTGCTTTCATTGATTGCCTTATCAACATCAGATGAATCAATATTGCCAGGAATTGCTAATGTATCAACTGGAATTTGATTGAGAAAATTTTTCGCAACCTCTCCAGGACCAAACTGAGTAATATCTCCACATATAACCACAAGGTCAGGAGAATATTTTTCAATATTTTTTAAGATAATGTTCAACCTGTATTGAGATCCATGAATATCAGCAGTTGCAAGTAATTTCATAATCTCATTTAAGCTGAATAAAATCTGAAATAAAAATATTGCTTAATTAACGAGTATGCTCTCAAATGAGGTGTTTTAGTGCCGCTTGAGTTCTTTTAAATTAATTAAATCCTCATCCATTTCATTTCCGAAAAATATAGTAGATAATTTTTCGACAAACTCTTTACTCAACTCCATAGCCTTCCAATCCTCTCCTTTCACCACTCCTAAAAAAGTAATTAAAATGTAAATATTTATACTTTTCTTATGACTATTATTCCAACATACTCTAAATACTAACTCATTCATAATAATAAGATTACAAATTTTAATTACGGTACATACATTAATAATACCCTCCTAGATAAAGAATAAAAATATTCATGTAATTGAGGAAATTAAATGACTAAAGAAGAAGAAATCACAAAGAATTTATCCTTGATTGAATACTATAAAGAACAAATAAATGCATTGGATTTACAATCACAGTATTTGCAAGCAGCAATCGCTGATTATTACAAAGCAAAGATGACAATCGAACAATTACATAAAGCTAAAAACGATTCCGAGATTTTAATTCCATTAGGAGGAGGAAATTTTATTAATGGTTCCATAAAGGATGTTTCAAAAGTACTTGTTGATATTGGTGGTGGATTAGTAACAGAAAAAACAGCTGACAATGCTCTTAAAAAAATCGACGAAAGAATAAAGAATTTACAAGAAAAACAAGAAAAAATTTTATCAACAGCACAAAAACTCCAAGAAGAAAGTACTGAAATATCACAAAAAACACAAAAACTCATTGAAGAAACACAAAAATGATTTTTAGGTAAAAATTATGTTTAAATTTTTAAAGAAAAAATTAAAGAGATTCGAGAAAAAGCTTGAAGAAGAATTAGAAACTGAGTTAGAAAAAGAAGAAACAATAACAGAAGAACCAAAGCCAGAAGTTAAAATTACTAAAGAAAAACCAACTGAACCTGTAGAAAAAATCGAGAGGAAGATATTACCTAGAAGAAAAAGAGCACGGAAAATTCAAAAAAAGGTAAGTGAAGAAAAAAGAAAAAGGGAACAACAAACAGATAAACAGATAGAAGAAAGTATAGAAAAAGAATTGGAACATATTGTAAAAACGCGAAAAAGCATCGAGGAAGTTGTAAAAACAGATAAAAAACCTGCGCGTTGGATCGATGAAGGAAAGATAGACGAATTATTGTGGGATCTTGAAATTGGACTATTAGAATCAGATGTTGCTTATTCGGTTATTGAATCGATAAAAAAAGATATCAAGGAAGAAATTAAAGATGTTCCATTCACTCGAGCTAAACTTGGTGATTTTGTTGAAACAGTGCTTAAAAATGCAATATCGCATGTTTTAAAAACCAATGACTTTGATTTTAATGAATTTATTGAAAAAAGCAAGAAGCCAGTTGTAATAATGTTTATTGGAGTAAACGGAACTGGTAAAACGCTTTCCATTGGTAAAGTTGCCAATCTTCTAAAAAAACAGGGGAAAACGTGTGTCATGGCAGCGGGTGATACATTTCGTGCTGGAGCTATTGAGCAATTAACCATTCATGCGAATAATCTTGGTGTAAAAATAATCAAACATGGTCCTGGATCAGACCCGGCTGCTGTCGCTTACGATGCTATTGAACATGCAAAAGCAAAACACAAGGATGTGGTATTACTTGATACAGCGGGACGAATGCAAACAAATTACAATCTTATGGATGAAATGGCCAAAATAAAACGAGTTGCAAAGCCTGATTTAATCATTTTTGTTGGAGATGCATTATCTGGAAATGATGTAGTCGAGCAGGCAAAACGGTTTAATGAAGTTGTGGGAATAGACGGAGTTATTCTTACAAAAGTTGATACAGATGCAAAAGGCGGGAGTTCCTTATCAATTGCATATACCATTGGAAAACCACTATTATTTGTTGGTGTTGGTCAAGGGTATGATGACCAGATTCCTTTTAATCCAGAATGGATGGTTGAAAATATTTTTGGAAAGTGAATTATTTATACGATTATCTTTGTCCCATCAAATGATTGATTCGTTAAAACTTTTTCAAGTTGATCAAGTCTTTTTCCATTTACAATAAACGTTGCCAATTCCGCTCGTTTTATTATATCTAAAGCAGGGCCATCGATCACTACATTTTTTCCTGCGGACTTCCATTTAGTTCCGTATATTTTTATCAATTGGTCGATTTTCACTTCTTTGAGTTGTTTTGCATCCTTATACTTGTTTGGATCCTTGTCAAAAATCCCGTCTACATTTGTCGCAATGATAAATAAATCAGCATTTGTTTTTTCGGCAATTTCAGCTCCAACCATATCAGTACTATGTCCCGGTGTAGTTCCTCCCATCACAACGATTTGATTATCTAAATTAATTGCTTCATTTGTTGTATAAGGTATCTCTTTATTTGAATCCTCAAGTATATTTGTTAAAATTTTTGCATTAACTCTTGTTACATATATCCCTATTGAATCCAGCGCTTTTTCTTGTAGGTTAAGATCCCTACCAAGTTTTATGTATTTTCTTGCGACATTACCTCCACCAACGACTATGAATATCTTGAAATTGTTACTAATTTTTTTTAATAAACTAGCTAATTTCCTAAAAAAAGAAACATCTGCTTCCTCTGAGAGAATTACAGATCCACCTATCGATAGTACTATGCTTTTCATCGAAAATAGTATATTTTTAATTTATTTAAACTTAATATGATGAAAAAATAATTTTTACTTATGCTATTTCTGGCCCCATCTGGCCTTTTTTTGTATTTGCCCCAAGCCTCACTTGCGGTAATGGTATTGGAGGCGGCAATCCCAAATCTTTTGCTATACCAACTGCTTCTGGCACACAAGAGTGCATGACCGCCGTATGAATTTGACCAGCGGTTTGATCTGGCATTTTACGTTTATCAAGCCACTCTTTTGCAATTCTTCTTGCATCATGATTTTCGTATAGCAGTGATCCTTCAATTTTAATCATGCCCACTGCTCCATAGCTTGCAGTATATTGAAACTCAATTATAGCTTGATTATCAGATTTATTTTGTATCTGTGTAACCTGACTATTATGATCTATTCTTATCTGTCGAGGCTTTTCATTACGATCTATAAACCGCCGTGCTTCTATAGATTTCAGTTGTAGATTCCTAATTTTCATTCTTTATCAATAACCAACTTCTTCCTTTTACTTCTTTCGATAGAAAAATAAATAAATATCTAAAATATGGTAGCGCAGAAATCCTATGAAACGAATATTTAAATTGATATTAATTGGAATATTTATTCTATCTGTTGCATTCCCTATTGCACATGCTGATGATTTTGGAATAATTACAGAACAATACAGTATAACCTTAGCTACCTCAGAAAAGGGTTTACTTATTGAAGAAAATATATTGTTTAAGAATAATGGTATTGAAAATGCTACTTCAGTTAGACTTTGGATACAACAGGACAATAAGGATGTTCAGATACGGGTCGTTGAATCTGGTGAGTATTTGACTCCAATCGTTACGGATCGTATACGTAACTGTAACCTTTCAAAATATAACTTAACTTTACTACCAGGAGAATCATTGGATTTAGAACTTACTTATACGCTACCTACAGATACGGAAAATTTTGAAAAAACAATTTTATATGATACCGCCTCTCTATTTATTACCTTTAATGATGAACAATTATATCAAGTACAAGATGTTCAATCAGAATCGTCTTTTTCACTTCGTCTTTATAAACCTACGGAAGCTCCATTGAGTATAACCTATATTATTATAATTTTTATTTTGGTCGTTATTCTCATAACCTCTACCTTGCTGTTATTAAGAAAACAACGATCAAGAGCAAAGAGCTTAATAGTTGAATCAAAAGATGTTCTTGATACGAAAAAAGCACTTTTATTATCACTACTAAAAGATTTAGAAAAACAACATAGATCAAAAACAGTGTCGGATGACACCTATAATAAGTTAAAAGACGAATATAAACAACAAGCGGTAGCGGTTATGAAAAAACTCGAAGATCTCAAATAATACTAATTAAAAATCAAAAATACTTGGTTGTTTTAAATCCTGCTCTTTTTCCTCTTCATGTTCTCTTTCTTCTTTATTGTTTATAGGAATTTCGATTTCAATTTGTTTTTTGTCTTCCTTTTCAGAGTAGTGAAGTATATCTTTCATTTTATTGTTATACTTCTCACCAAGGAGATATTTTATTTCACTTTCAGAAAGATCTAGTTTATTTTTCATTGTATAGGCAAATTTTGTATCATTTCTAAAAAAATATTTAAAATAGGGGAGCAACATCTCTTGGCTTTTTCTATATGAGTTATGACATAACTCTCCAATTTTCTTTACTACGGAATCCCGAACATTTCTGATATTTTTACTGGATTTCATATCTTTAAGCCATGTTGGAGGATAATATTTTACATTTGGATAATTATGCGTTTTTGCAGTGGATACCCCGCCATACATGATATCACAACCATAGGACCATAATCCATAGTACTGCCTTTTATATACCCTCCCAAAAAACAAATCTGCTTTTGATAATATTTCATATCCTTTGACTAAATCATCGATATCTATGTATTCTCTTGGTAAATTTTCATTTATCCATAATAAAAAAGTTTCAGGTGGTATGTTGATATTGTAGATATTATCCTTTATACTCTGAATATTTTTAGTTTTAAACGCATCTCTTAACGCATCAAATATTATTTTCTCACGATCTCTATAACCTAAAACATCAAGAGACTGCATATCTAATTGATTTCTATTGAGGGATATAGATTGCAAATCATTTATTGCTGATCTAACATCACCTTTGCATCGGTCAGCTATTGTTTTTAATAGATTAATATGGGCAAATATATTTTCCTCTTTGCATATACTTTTTAATAATTCAAAAATCTGATCTGTGCTCACTTCATAATATTGAATCACCATGCATAGTTGTTTTAAAATTTCCCCACTTCCTTTTATCAAATTATAATAATCATTAACTATTAGGATTATTGGCTGATTTGTAATTTTAATTGCTTCGACAATTGCTTTTTTCCCCCCTTTATCACTAAAATCACTACCATCTTTTATTTTCTCAATTTTCTCGTAAAGATTATCAGCTTCATCCAAAATGATTAACTTCCTCCCCCCTTTAGATGATCTTATAAATCTACCATAATCATCAAAACTCTCATTTATTGCACCAGATGTTGCCACCTTCTTAATCGTGGTTGCATTTCTAATATCAGATGCATTCAATTCAATGGTTATCCATCCATAATCATTTGCTAAAGCAAGAGCACTCGTTGTTTTTCCAATTCCTGCTTTTCCTGTTAAAATTACAGCACGTTTTTTTGGTATATTTCCTTCCTTCCACATCCGAGCCCAATTTCGAAGAGAAGAAATCGCACGTTCATTCCCCCATATATCATCAAGGCTTTTTGGTCTATATTTGTCTGTCCAGTCCTCCATCAATTAAATATAAAGCCCCTTATGTATTTTAATTTTTGTTTTGACATAAACTTTTTATCAACCTGTTTAATATCTTCTGATTCAAGTGGGGATGGCCCAGCCTGGCAACGGCGAAGGATTGCTAATCCTTTGGTCTTATGACCACGGGAGTTCAAATCTCCCTCCCCACGTAAAATTACTAGTAAAATTTATAAGTTCATAAGATATATTCTTTTTGTGATTGTATGGCTGTGAATAAAACCGAGACTATAAAAAAAAGAGCAATTTATGTTTATACCCCTTCTGAAGAAATAGCAGAGCGATGGAAAAAAACAGCTAAAAAATCTGGGATGTCTATATCCAAGTTCATTATAGAAATAGTTGAAGATCATATTCAAGCGGAGAAAGGTGCTACATCTAAGGAATTTCTTACAAAAAAAATAAATGATTTGAAAGAACAAAATGAAAGATTACGGAACGAGAACATTGAATTGCAGAAAAAAGTCGACATGCTTAACATTCTTACGGATAGATACGAAAAACAGTTACAACAGTACAAAAACAAAACCTTTATTGAAAATGGTAAATTCGAGGGAGTAAGGGAATACCAGCAGAATCTTATAGAGTTGTTTAAACAAAAAAGTTCCATCGCTGAGGATGAAATCATAGATTTATTGCACATTGATCCCCATGATGTGGGAACATTGAAAGCGATATCTAGGCAGATAGAAAATTTGCAAGATTATGGTGTTGTTGAAAAAATTCGTGGTGGGTGGAGATGGAAAAGATAGATACCATGGATTTTCTTCAACATTTTGGGGAGGACTGCAAACTTAGAGACATGACTAAAGAGTCGATTAGAAGTTATATTTCAGAGTTGAAAATATTCAGCGGTTATCTCCAAAAAAACAATATTAATATTTTACAGATTGATAACAAAGCTCTTGAAGGATTTCTTAAATATTTAAGAGAAGAACGGGGTAATTCACAAAGTAGAATTGAAAACTATTTTAGTGCATTATCTAGTTTGTATGATTTCCTTTTATATAAGGGGCATGTCAGCAAAAATATCATATTGCCTTTTAGAAAACGTTATCTTAAAAGGTATAAGAAAAATAGCCCCCCTGCAGTAAGAAAGCTGATAAGCGTTGAGGATATGTCAGGATTTATTAATAGCATTATACCAATACGTGACAAGGCCATGGCTATTCTTCTGGCAAAGACAGGTATTCGCAGGGGTGAACTATTAGAGATTGAACTTAATGAGATAGATTTTAATAAGAAATATATTATGCTCAAGCCATTTCATAAAAGAAGTAACAGATTGGTGTTTTTTGATGAAGAAACAGAAGTTGTTTTAAAGAAATGGTTGAAACGAAGGAAAGAATTGGTAAACAATGGTGTTACATCTCTTTTTGTTAATGATTATGGTAAACCAATAGGTAGAAGTGGCGTTTATAATGCTATTGTTGGGTGGGCAAAAAAACTTGGATATTATGATACAAACTCAGACAGGTTAGAGGATCATTTCTCATGCCATAATTTTAGACATTGGTTTACTACACATCTTCTTAGAAATGGGATGCCACGTGAGTATGTAAAAGAGCTTCGAGGGGATAATAGAAGCGAGGCTATAGATATTTATCATCATATCGACGAAAAGGATTTAAAAAAAGCTTATCTTAGTGCCGTGCCAAAACTCGATATATACTAGAAGCAAAAAAGGGAGATTGAGTTGCCATCACTTCTTTTTCAAATAGGAAAGCCCAGTCTGTTCATTAATACTAACTATCATATCATCAGGTTTGTCACATGGTGTGCCGCTCTTCGGTTTTCGTTTTGTGAAGAAATATATCGTCTATTTCCTTCCGCCCTTTAATGTTACATCCTTCTTGTACAGGATCCAATCTTCGTATATCATGAATAATACACCTTGTCACGGAAAATCTATTTTTTACAATTCAACCCTTTGTATCACAATTTTTATTAACCTCCAACTCTTAGAAACGTTTTCGGTCTGCTGTTTGTTTGTAATAGTTGAGGGTATTTATACAACGATAGCAAAGCCGAGAAAAAAGAAAGGCATTTACCACCTCTTCCTTTCCGGAGAGTTTAATGCGAGAAAAATAAGGATAGATGTTAGATGGTTAAAATATCATATGCTGGGGTATGGATTAGAGATCATCTCAGTGAAGTAGGCGAAGATTACATCCAGCATATGTCTACGACATATCGAAAGGAGTTAAAAAAAAGTAAAAAAGTTGTGAGCTCATATCATCAGTTTTGCAAAATGATCTATGTGCTTGAGAGCGTTGGTCTTATTGAGTTTGTACGTGAGGAGCCTGCTAGTAAGGATTGGCTTAAACCTCGGAAATATTATAGAATCAAGCCAGGTAAAGAAAAAAGTTTGAAATGGCATAATCCACAAAAATACTATAGACCAAAAGCTGTTTAGGCTTTCGCAGATTAATTCATAAGCAAATTTTCACGGTATTCGAATGGTAAATCATTAACAAAAGAATTTTTGAGCGGGGAAGCCGTTTTTAAAAATAATTTTTAAATTTTAATTTTGGTTTTTTCTATATCTTATTGAAAATAAACAAAATCATAAAAGAGCATCATCTTTTATATTTTTATTTCGGTTTATACCATTAACCGAAATATAGATTTTATAAATAGAATTCTGGTAAATTTTAATAAATTTTTAGAATTTTCAATTATCGAAATTATTAAAATCGTTTTTTAGATTGTATGTTGGGATCAGAAGGATTGCAAAATCCATTGTTTCGCACCAATGTTTTTTGGCTAATTCCTTTCTGATCCTATTGAATTTTGCCATTTTGGTATTTTTACAGGAAACTTTTATATACGAATTTTGAGAAAAAAGAATACGGTGCGAAATAATGGAAAAAAAGACAATTGAAAATAGGAAAATAAAAAATAGGCTGGTAATAAACAACGAATTACCTGATCTAGAGATAAAATTTAGAAAATACCTTAAAAAATATCATCCTAGTAAATATCAACAACTATTGGACCTAGAAAAAGAAAAGAAGAAAAATGTCCATGTTGTAATCAGTCTTTTTAGTGGTTGTCTCAACGAAGCTAAGGTTTTTACTGACGTCCATAAAGCTAGGACAGAGTATAAAAGGCAAATCTTAGAGGCTGGTTTTTCCAGTGTGGAAGAGTATGAAGAGTTGCTTAGAAGCGCCCTTATCGAGAAAGAAGAGCCACGTTTATGTGAAAACATTGAGGTGTGTTAGGATGGATATCTCTGAGTTAGCAAATCCTCACCTTTTAAAAATTATATTAAATATATCATTAATTTCTTCAGGTATTATTTTTAATTGTTCAGCTAGATTTGATCCATCCACCTTTTTATTATAGTTTTCGGGAGGTTTTTTACAATTGAATCCTGGATCTAGATACTTCTCAATACATCTTTCTTTTAAACAATAAACTGGATGAGCATCTCTTTTATGAAATCTTTCTGACAATGTCTTGATAGTTCTGCAAAATATTAATTTTGATTTGTTTAACAAAGCCTTATTATGTTTTCCAATTAAAGACGGTGCCTTTTTTCTTTTATCTCCATCCAGTATAACCATGCATCTATAAGGTGGTTCAGGAATTGTATAAAGTAGATGTTCCCAAAAATCACCACATAAATGATACAATCCTACCTTATTAAAAATCTCAATCCAAGTTTTATGTTTATTTTTATGATATTTGTTCTTAAGATACGTTCTTAAAAGCAATTGAAATATGTATACATCAGAAGCTCCTTCGAAGTATAAATGAATGTTTTTTAGAGACACCGTATGTGGTAAGAAACCAGCAGAAGTATCTGGATCTTTTCTGCATTGTTCAATATCTGTCTTAACAAATCTCTGTTTAGATGATGAATAGAGGTATAATATCACATTTTTATTCCCCCAAATTACTGGATTGATGAATGTAGGATCTTGTGTTGTAAGAAATATTTGTTTTTTTTGAGTTGCTTTCTCCAATAAGAATTTTAAGAAACTTTGTTTGGCAAATGGATTTAATCCTAGTTCTGGTTCGTCAATTAATATAATCTTTTTATTATCCTCATCAAGAATATCAGCTAATAAACATGCTAGAGATCTTACACCAGATCCTTGTTCGCTAATCTTTGTTGTAAAATCCTCCTCGTCATACTTTCTCTCTAGAACAGCTCCACGGTTTTCAACAATTTTAAGATCTATCAGATTATAGATTGTTTTCCGCCAATTTCCAAATTGTGCATTAGTGAAATTTTTATCAGTGATATATTTTTCAAAATCTATTCCTTTATAATTTTGGAGCCTTGTATCAGGACAAAATAATATATTTTTCTGTAAAGATTTATTTATCTTTGGATGCGATAAATATGAAAAATGTTCACCCTTGAGTTGGTGTCCATCAAACTTTAATACAAGTTTATCTATAAATTCTTGGACGTGAGGATAACCAGGTATGCTTGGCTTCAAGAAATTTTTTGTATCTTTTAAATTATTACCAGGTGAAATATTATCTATTCCCTCTTCTGAGAAAGTAAATTGAAGCCAGGTTTTTCCCTTATTTAAATAGGTATTATCTTTCTTATTGAATGGAAATAATACATTAGTGTTTATCGGTGCTTGGCTCCTTATATTATTGCAAATTTCGCAGATTATATTAGTTGATTCTATTTTAAAATCTGATGATAATAGATTAATTGCATTAAGTATATTGGATTTACCACAGTTATTTGGGCCTATAAAAATATTTATATCTTTGAATTCATCGAAGACTTCTTGTTTGATATTCTTATAATATTCTATTGCCAAATCTTTTATAATTTCCATTTTTCCGCCTACAAAACTACAATTTCATTTTCTATTCCCACGTTTCTTACTTGATGAATCATTCATCAATCCATTAAAGAATTCCTTAATTTTCTGCTCTTGTTTCTTAGTAGTTTTTTCTCTCACATTATCTCGACCTTCAAGAACGTTTTTAATTGCGTCCTTTAGGTAATATTGCAATCCGCTTACGTTTTGGCCAGTTTGTAAATATCTGTTTAAATTTAGTAATTCTTCATATTTCTCCCAAATCTTTTTCCTGCCTTTTAAATTCCTAAATATAACTGCTAAATTTATCATATCAATACCGTAACATTTCAGACGGTCACTTGTTTCCCAATTCCTTGTTTTTTTCTGAAAAACCACTGTCACCATAATAATCAATATTATCAGCAGAATTAAACTTATGAAACTGGCAATTTTCATATTATACAATGGGTTGAGAACAGTAAATACGATAAGGCTTACGTTAAAAACAGTTAGATATGCAATAATTTTTGTACAATTAGCCATTAAACTTGAATAATATCCCCTACGGATAGAATTTCTTTCTGATAGAAAAATATTAATTAATTGTTCTTCGTTTAATGGAAATTCTTCATTATTATTCATTTTTCCCCCTCTAAACTACAATTTTAAAACATCTATTCCTTTTAAAAAATATCCCATCGGTCATATTCCTGACTATCTATTGACTTTCGTGATTTTTAGGCATTTTAAGCGACTTAAAAGTTTGCTCATGCCAAATTATCAATGCCTTTTTGCGTCTCACTGTAGCTCTCTTATTTCCATCTTAAATCATAAAATATATGCTATCTACTGGAAATTTGTTATTAATGTCGTTTGAAAAGGGATAATCCTGTTGCATAAATATAAGAGGACTACTAACATTAATTAGGCTATTATTAGATTTTTTAAGGAGAAAAACAGACAATAATTACTATTTATTATTAGATCTTAATATCAAAAAATCAAGGAAATTAACTTCATTTGGATGTTTTTAATTATATCTATAGAACGATCTATATCATGGTTGAATTGTGAAATCCTAGTGTTCTTAAATTGTGATCCAACAAGATAGACCTTAAGATCCTTCAATTGTTGAATACTTTCGTTGATTCCACATTTAAAATTCAATAACTTATAACCATCAACTGCGTAATCGATGCCTACAGATAATGTTCCAATACTTTTGAATAGCTCTATTGAAAATCCGATTGCTTCTACGTACCTCTGTTTTATTGAATACTTATTAAGAATGTTTAATAAATCAAAGGAATTTGAAAGTAGCTCTTCGTTTTGTCTATACTCAACGATATTTGTCATAATATCCCATAATACGTTTTGTATCTCCTTAACTTTTTTCTTATCTTTTCTTGATCTTTTGATTAAATTATATCCATTGTTCGATTCTACCTCATATAAAATACAAATCCATCGAAATTCTTCTATTATAACCTTAGTCAATTCATCTGCATTGGGATTCATGGAACTCTCGAGTCTAATTTCTGAAAGTATCTTAAGTTGTTCTTTTTCTTTAAACTGAGGAATCAAATCCGATAATCGTTCTATTGCTTTCTTGGAATTGACCATATGCATGCTTTTTTTTACACGTTCGGTAGCATCCCTAGTTCTTGATAGATATCGTCTTCTTTGCTCGAAATAACTATAGAGGTAGCTAAGGAGAAAGCCGATCACAACACCGATGAGGGTCCATATAGGAGTCTCGAAATCAGAAAATACATTAAAAACTCCTTTGAAAACCCAAATAACAATTACCAATAATATCAAAGTTATAACTAGTATTAATTTCCAAATAATTTTCATTTTTTCTCCCTGAACTATGATTTTATAGCCTTTAGTGCTTAATAAAATTAAAGTTTGTGATATCGGATGCAAAGAAAATTATAAGTTATGTTTCATGTTTTAATTATTGAGATATTTATGCCTCCACCTATTGTTAAATCAATTAGAGATAAAATTTATTGGCAATATGCTAAATTGATTTCAAAATCTGCTGGCTTCGGAATCAATCAAAGAGCATTCCAGATGGATCGTTTTATTGCATTAAGGGATGGAAAAATAAAATGGTCATCTACGATCCGGGAGTGGGTCAAGGAGCACGAGAAACCTAATGAATGTATTTATTGTGGAGCTAAAGGAGATTTGACAGTGGAACACATTTTACCTCGATCTTGTGGTGGTCCTGATATTCCGGACAACGCAATTAAAGTCTGTAAGGAATGTAATTCAAGTAAAGGCGGAAGAAGACTTTATGAATGGATTGGAATCCTAGATAAGGATAAGATTCCTAGGATTGCTGAGGGTAAATATCTAAAATTGTTATATGAGTTGCACGATAATGCTGGGACATTAAATCTAGATAAAAACGAATTAACAAACAAATTGTGTCATATATGTGACATGCCGAATCTTTGCAAAAAAGAAGGACATGAGGGAAAGCTAACGGTTTATTGTCTTGAAGGAATATTTAATAGAAAATAATCATGAGACTATGATTAGGCACTAGGTAAATAATATATTAATTTACAAGGTCAAACAGGAGATATCGAGAGTTGATTTGTAAAGTTCAATCGTTTTATCAAGATATTCATTAAATTGATTAAGTTTGGAAATAATCCTATAGCCCTCCTTCCCTATAGTGCTAGCCGTTTCTGGTTTTTCTATTAATTCTTCCACTATTTCTCTGATTTCTCTTGTGTTGTTTGGATCAACCATCAAAATTTCATTTCCGGCTATTAATTTGTTATATGGCTCTTTTTTATGTAATGCTTCACTCATCAAAACACACTTACCAGTTGCCAAAGCTTCAGCAGGTAGTGCAGGTGTATGATATTGCAATACTGGGGATGATATTTTTTCTAATGCTAATATACATGTAGATGCTTGTAGTATTGATGGAATCTGCCATGGAGGAACAAAATCTAAAAAAATTGATTTTTCTAATAGATTTGCGTTTTTAACTAGTATTTTGAATTCATCCAGTTTTGTACCGTTTGCAACGAATAGGAGTAAAAAATCGCTATTTATTTTACTACATGCCTTTAAAATATCACATAAACCTCTCGTTTCAAAATGATGAGTTATTTTTCCTATATAAGATATTATAGGAATGCCAGGAATATATTTTTGATTGGTAATGTATGATGATAAATTCATGGGCATAACTTTTGGATGAAATGTTTGTGAATCGATAGTTACTTTTTGCATAGGTATTGTAGTAGTTGTTGATGTATCAGTGCTTTTTATGATCTTATCAAGTAGGTTATTGAGGTATGGTGAAGGATATAGACGCTGTGAATCACTCCCACCATAACGTATAATTTGCGGAACGTTTGTAAAGGATTTTGCGATAAAACCTGAGACACAATATGGTATTAGATACCAGGAATCAATAACCTCGATGTTGTGTTCTTCGATTACTTTAATAGCCAGACTAGCAAGTTTTTCGCAATACATCTTTGAAAAGGGAATGTGGCTTGGGTTTGCTTCAATTGTTGGTGAAGGGTCTGTGCTATGAATATACACATTTTTAGGACTGTAATTCGGGTCATTGATGTCTAATGTTTCGCGGTATTTATCTTCTACTTCTTGTGCATTGGTAACAATATGAACCTCATGCCCACGCTTGCCTAGTGCTTTTGCAAGCCAGTATACCTTTGAAGAGAGTCCACCCTCAATAGGTGGATATTTGCTTATAAAGCAAATTTTCATTCTCCTCCGCTTCCGTTTATTATTTTTAATTTTTCATTTATATATACTTTAAATCTATCATCTTTGAGGCACCAAGACATTCGCTCAATTTCCTTATCTTTTTCTTCTTCTTCGTAACTTTTAAGATTCACACAAATGCTGAAATTACCATCTTTTTTTTCAATATTAATACCTTTTAATGATGAGCGATCGTTAGTAATCTTCTCATCAGAGCTTGTGATTCTTCCTTCATCTTGAATGTTATCACAAAATATTAAAAGAAAAAGGATTGGATTATCTTTAAATTTAATTTTCTCAATCAATCTTTTATCCATTACTGCTTTTTCCCATTTTTCGCATCTATATTTTTCAATATTAATACCTTTTAATGATGAGCGATCGTTAGTAATCTTCTCATCAGAGCTTGTGATTCTTCCTTCATCTTG
>CAYGAC010000043.1:0-43515 GCA_964347865.1 uncultured Thermoplasmatales archaeon | reverse complement strand
ACATTTGTAATATTTGGTCATTATATTCCTCGTGAAATAATTCTAACCAAATATACAAAATTTTTGGGCGGAAATCCACTACTTTTTTAAATATTTTTCTAAGGGCTTTATACGTACATTTTTAATATGATAAGATAAAGCAATTCAGGGACTAAACTGCTGATCATTATTGTAATCAAAATAATCGTAGCATAAACCGATCTTTACGTACAACGGTTTAAATATTTCCAGCTTGTCTCGCAAGTAAAAAGACATTTTATACGTTTTTGGAGATATCTTTTGGTCGCCATAGTATGATTCAATCACCTCTTCCAGAGTTTGTTGATCTTTTGATAATTTAGCTGTTTTTAACTCATAATGATAAATAATATGTTTATATGTTACATCGCATCCGATATCATGACTTCGAGAGGGTTGGAAATCTAAATTCAAGCTAAAAACATTTTCAGTTAAATTTAATTTATTAAATTTCCGATAAAATGCAAGAAAAACTTTTTCAAAAATATTGTTGACAAACTGGTTTTATTGTGTTATATTATGATCAAAATGATAATATTATTACTATATAGGTAATATGATGATCTTAATGTCAGTAGAAGAACTTGCTGAATACCTGGGGGAAAATAAGCGAACTATTTATCGGTACATCCAATCTGGTGATTGCCCTCGATATATTCGATTGACAGCCAAGAATATTAAATTTGACAAAGCTGATGTGGATGCTTGGTTGGAATCAAAAAAAGTAGACCCTAAGAAAAGGAGTAGATAAAATGAAGTTCAATCCTCATCGTTTGAAAACAGATAAAGAATTTTCTTATTGGTATCTTAAAATACTCTCTCTTGTTCTTTTGATCACTTTCATTGGAATCTTCCTTTATTTTTTTATTAGAGGAAATTTTCATATCCATTATATAATTGCAACTGGTTGTTTCTGGTTCTTATTCTGCGGTATTTTAATGTGGTTTATTTCATACTTAGCGAACTCTGAAAAATCAATCGAATTAACTTTCCATAACACTTCTAAACAGATTAAAAGATTTGGTTGGTTTTCAATAGGTGCATTTTATTGTAGTGGGATTTGTTTCTTTGCAGGATTAATTTTCTTTGCTCAAAAAGGAGACACCTGGCGTAATTCAATCATTCTTTTTACAGGTTCGATTTTCGGTTTTATAATCTGTATGTATGGATTGATTCAGAGGAAAATAACTAAACAGCATTATGAATTAAAAAAACAACAGCAAGAGATTGTCGAATTATTGAGTGAAAAAAAGCTGAAGAACATTAAAGATACGTCAGGTGTCTTGCTGGCATAAAAAAAGTAACCAGAGATTTTAAAACGAAGTTGGGGATCATATTGACTTAATTAAATCTCTGATTACTTCCAAATAGGATATCAACTTTTGATAATAATATAAATGGATTGAAATTTTTTTGTGTGATCTGAGAAACAATAGTCGCAATATGGACTTAAAAACATACTTCTTTGATCAAATTCCATCAAATTCATGAAAACATGTTGATGATACAAACTGAATTTATGCAGATCAGTAAAAAATGCCTTCAGATACTTTCCACTCCATATCCTTCAATAATTAGAGTTTTTTTGAAAAAATTTCTCAAATTTGTTATTTTAAGACAAAAGATCAAAATTCTTACTTGACAAAATCAAATAATTTTATTAAGTTAATATAACTTTAAATAAATCAAATAAAATCAGGAAATCCTGTTTAAGGATGACTTGTTTTCAAGAATAATCAGAATGAGCTAAAAATTTTCGTACTAAAACATGAAGTTAATAACTTTTAAAAATACTAATAATAAAAAAAATATTAGAAGAATTTTATACATAGAGTCCAATCTTGATGGCACCATTGGCGGTTCTCACTACTGTTTACTGGAATTGGTAAAATATATTAATAAAAGTAAGTTTGAATCCTTTGTACTCTTTTACGAAAAAAATAGTTTGATTCCTTTATTTGAAGACAACTGTTCTGTAATTTTACTTGATAAAACCAAAGGTTTAGTTATCGAAAGAGATTTTACAACTCTTTATAAGTTTGCGAAAAAATTCTACCCTATATTAATAACTCTCATTTTCTGTCAAAAAGTCTATAATTTCATTCGCTACTTAGCCGATTTTTATGAGATATTTCTCATCCTCACAAGGTATAAGATAGATTTAATCCACTTGAATAATGGACCAGCATTAACTGAATGGCTTCTTGCAGCAAAAATTTTAAAAATCAAATGCATAGGTCATTTGAGAGGAAATTGGAAGATAGGATATCTCCATAAAAAATTAGTAAGATTTTATGATGCGATTATTGCTATCTCTCAGTCTGTGACAAATTTTGTGAAAGCAAGAGGAGCAAATACTGATAATTTTGTAATCATTCATGATGGTATTGATGTGGAAAATGTATATAAGTCAAAGAGAAAAACATCTGAGGAAATAAAAAAATCTATCCTTTTCTCTAACAGTGATTTTCTTTTTGGTGTCATTGGAAATTTAAAACCGTGGAAAGGTCAACATGTAGCTATTAAAGCAATTGCATTGTTAAAAGAAAAATACACAAAGATCAAATGTTTAATTATAGGTGATGTTTCTAATCTGGAAAAGGAACAAAGATATTTCAATTATCTAAAGGAACTGGTTGATAGGAATGAACTTTCCAGGCATGTTGTGTTTACAGGTTTCAGATATGACATACCAGATATTATTTCAGTCTTAAATATCCTGGTTCACACATCAGTCGCTCCCGAGCCTTTCGGTCGAGTTATTCTTGAGGGCATGGTTTTTTCTAAACCCGTGATTGCTACGGCTCATGGAGGTCCACTTGAAATTATAGAAGATGGAACCTCCGGCTTTCTTGTTCCGCCTGATGATCCTATCGCACTCACCCAAAAAATAGATTATCTTATAGCTCATCCTGATATTGCAAAAAAAGTAGGACAAACTGCAAGAAAACGCGTTGAAGAATATTTTAATATCTATAAAAATGTGAAAGAAACAGAACTGTTGTATACAAGACTTTTAGATATTTCATGAGAATACTGTTTGTTTATCTATACGGCGAGACACCTCAATTCCCTATTGGAATTGGATATATCTCTGGTGCGCTTAAAGCTCATCGTCATGAGACAAAATTAGGATCGTTAGGTGGTAAGGAAAATGTCACAAAATTGTTAGGTCTTATCTCATCCTGGAAACCCGATATCATTGGGTTTTCCTCTATGACATCTACATTTGCAAAAGTTAAAGAATTATCAATTTTAATCAAAAAACGTTGTAAAGACATTATAATAGTTTGCGGTGGTATTCATCCTACTCTAGTTCCAGATTGCATAATAGAAGCACCGCTTGATGCTATATGCCGAGGTGAAGGAGAATACACCTTTATTGAATTGATCGAGAAACTATCTCATGATCAGGATTATACTTCGGTTCAAGGCTTCTGGTTTAAGATTAATGGAAAAATCATCAAGAATCCAATAAGCCCACTCATTCAAAACTTAGATGAACTCCCCATGCCCGATTATGATTTATATTACTCTTTGGATTTGCCTGGTAAGGTTCCGGGTAGAGCGGAATTCATGTTCTGCCGCGGTTGTCCTTTTGATTGCACGTATTGTAGTAACCACAGCTTAAAAGACATTTATCAAGGACAAAAATATGTTCGATTTCCAAGTATTGAGAAAGCCATTAATGAGTTACTGATAGTTAAGGAAAAATATAATATAAACTCTATTGTTATTCACGATGATATATTCTCTCTTAATAAAAAATGGTTCAATCATTTTTGTGAAGAATATAAAGAAAAAATTAAAACACCCTTTCTTTGTAATGTCAGGCCTGGTACATGCAATAAAGAGATGTTTAAACTGCTGAAGGAGGCGAACTGTGATTATGTGGCTATTGGTCTTGAATCCGGCAATCCCTGTATAAGAGCGCAAATCCTTAATCGAAAGATGACAAATGAGCAAATCCTTGAAACTTTTAAACTTGCTCATGAAGCAGGCATTAGAACCCATTCCTTCTCTATGCTTGGTCTTCCATACGAGACACCACAAGCTATTGTCGATACGATAAGACTTACTGCCAAATTGGGAGATAAAAACACGCCCTGGAATTATACATTTCATCCTTATCCGAAAACGAAACTGGCTGAGATTTGCCAGGAGAAAGGGTGGGTAGAAATGAAATCGCTTGATTTCAAAGAAAGATCTGACTCGGTCTTAAATTTACCTACCATAAGAAAAAAAGACATCCGAGCCTATTTTGATAATTTCCAAGTGCTAATCCAAATAGAAAAGCAAGCCTTATCAAAGAATAGATATAGTATAGCAAAATTTTTCACCAAGCTCTTTGTATTTCCAAAACTCTTTTTCATTATCAAATTCTATTATTATTTACGTAGAGTAAAAAGCTTAGGATTACGAACCTCTCTTAAGCGTATTTACTCACAATACCTTCAACGCAATTTTTAAATGTACCTGCACTCCTCCTTAACTTGAAGTATTTATTAATTTCAACCACTAATACACTAAGTAATTAAGGACATAAAAAAAGTGTGAATCTTATCAAATTTTATTGATGAGACATTAAACTAGTTGCTTTAAAGCGCATCTTCGCTAATACTTCATTAAAGAATCCCCTAACATTTTTTGAGTATAGCTGGTTAACTTATCATATCCTTTTGGAGAAATATGGCTTCCATCTTCCACAGCGTACTCTCTTTTCCTGATCCCTTGCTCGTCAGAAAGTATGGGTTGTAAATCGAGTAGAGGTAGGTCTTGAGCCTTAGCATATTTACTGATCCATTGGTTCATGGCTAACACATGCTTATTTACATAGTCTTGATAACTTTCTTTGCCCAATATTTTACCTATCCAACTAGCTAGGGTCTCAGGCCAACTCTTTTTACCACGTATGGTCAAGTCTGTTGTAAGGATCGGAATAATCCCATTATCCTGAGCCAACTTCACCATTTCCACAAAATTATTCTTAGTTTTCTCTAAAGTTGCGTCGATTTCTTCCTGGTTTACATTGAAGATATCGTTGATAAAACCCCAAATGATAACTGCTCGCGGATTTAGTGAGATAATATCCTTTTCAAATCGATTCCGCATTTCAAAGGACTGTTCTCCGCCAACACCTTTATTTACGACCCTTAGTCCTACTATTCTTTCAAGATTCCATCCTGCAGCATAGGAAGCACCGATAATAATAATGAGGTCTTTCTGACGATTTTCATGTGTCATATCTTTACTCTGAAAATTGTGAAAAATCGACTCAGCTTCTATCAGTTCACTATAAGTTAAGATATTTAAATTTGTCATACACAACTCATTCACACGTATTCTCCAGAATGATAGAATAGATAATATCATTGTAAGAATTATTGTTCTAAATCTAATCATACTTAATATCATTCCACACTTCTCCAGCTATCAATATAGCAGATACTCAATTAAAATGTTAACCATCTCTATTTAGAGCTGACGCATAAATTAACTAAAAAATCGTTTGATATACTATATATAGACAATAAATAATGAAAATTATCAATATATTGATATTGAAACCAATAAGTTTTAATTTATGCGCTGGCTCTTTGGATAATTTTTTTTAAGTTATCCAGATAATATACAATGTTTTTATATGTTTGATAAAGAAATTCATTGGACATGCCGTAGGGATCTGGTATGTTATAGCTTATATTATTTCTGTTTCCAAATAGTCCAAGTTCTACAATTTTCCTACAAAACTGTTTGAGTTGTTTCTTTTGATTTCTTTCCATTACTATTATCAGATCAAAATGTTTATCTTTAAAATTAGAGAACTCTCGCACACGATGATTAGCAAGGTTGATATCGAATTGCTTCGCCGTCTGAATTACGTTATAAGGTAATGATAAATTAGTTGTAGTATTCAAGCCTGCCGAAGATATGGAAAAACGAGAATCAATTATTTTCTGTAAATAATTTTCGGCAAATGGACTGCGATATAGATTACCATTACATATAAAGAGAATCTTATTTAATTGTGAAGGTAACTTTTTTAATATAAACTTTTTTTTAGGATCTATGCGGAGCTTTAATTTCAAAAAATAGTCCATTAAAAGATTTAAAAATTGATTTCTAATTTTTCTATTTAGTGCTAATTGAATATCTTTTATATATAAAAATATTTCACACAAAAATGGGCGCATATCGTTTTTACATAATACTTCAAGTCTTACGTTATTTTCTTTATAAGTAAAAAATCTAAAAATGTGTTTCAATTTATGAAATGATCTTAATTCTGTCTTAGTCAATGCTAAATGGTGGTCTAAATCCCCAAGTAACCATCTTAATTTAGTTCCCGTTTTATAATCGATTCTAGATTTCGAGGAAATATGTGGGTTAAATAATAGCCAGGGAAAATCAACACCAGCATCAATAGCAAGTTGAAGCGAGCCCCAGAAACGACCGTTAATCTCCATGACATAATATTGTCGGCTTTGTTTATTAAATTTAAATTCAATCATTACAGGACCATTCCACTGGATAACAGTTAAAATTTTTTCAGCAACAGTAAGCAATTCATGATTGAGCTCAACACTTTCGCAAAGGACACTTACTCCGCCAGTGGGTGGCTTTTCCCGCAATCGCTTATGACCAAAATAAGCAACTGCCTGTCCATCTTTAAATATAGTGAACACTCCATATCCATAACCCTTAACTTTTTCTTGCAATAAAAATGGAAAGTGATAAATTATATCCTGATAGCAAATCCTGGTTAATTCTTCATAATCATTTGCTATCTTTACTCGACCGGCAAACCATTTATTTTTTATCTTTCGAATTGATTGACCTGGTTTTATAACAATCGGAAATCTCAATTTATCACGATAATATTCTAACTGAGAAAAATCATCTAAAAAATAAGTGGTAGGGATACTTATTTTTAAATCTTTGCAAAGTTTTAACAACTGATATTTGTCAGAAGCAAATGAAAACAATTCAAAATTGGGCAATTGCCTGATTAATTCGTATGGAACCCCATTTGCTGGATCTAATAATAAATACATTGAGAGATCTGTGATAGGTAGAATATATTGCAGATGTTCCTTCTGGATAATATTTTTAATATCTTTAAGAAATCCATTTTCATCAGTTTTTAGAGGGCGACACTGATAGGCACGATAACAGTATTTTGAACAGGCGGAGATATTTTTACTATATTCTGAAACGACTATTGTTTTAATGCCACGACATCCCAATGATCGCACGACTGCCAATGCAGAGCGTTGTTCGCCATTTGTTATTAATACTTTCATAATTGATTTCAAAAATGAATGAGTCTTCCTGCTTCTAAAGTAATTTTCCGTGTCGCATATCGCATAAGCATTTGATCATGAGTTACTAAAAGAATAGTAATTTTTTCATCTTTATTAAGTTGTTGAATCAGTTTGATAATATCAATCTTAGATTTGTAGTCCAGATTACCAGTAGGTTCATCAGCAAAGATAATTTTAGGCTTTTTTACCAATGCCCTGGCAATAGCGACGCGTTGCATTTCCCCTCCTGATAGTTCAGTTGTTTTATGGTTTTTCCTTGGTAAAAGCTGTATTTTATCAATAATTTCCAGCGCTTTTTGCATCTTTTCCATCCGACTCCCAGATCGATACATTAAAGGAAGCATTACATTTTCTAATATTGTGTCTTCAGGAATCAATTGGAATGTTTGAAAAATAAATCCCATATTATTATTTCGAATGACTGCCATCTCTTTTTCAGAAATACCATTTATCTTTTTATCCTCAAAAAAATAATCTCCTTTAGTAGGTCGATCAAGACATCCTAAGATATTGAGTAAAGTGGATTTTCCTGACCCAGAAGGCCCTACAATAGCTAAAAATTCACTTGAAAGAATTTCTAAGCTCACGTTTTGCAACGCCTGAACTTCATTCGCTTTACTCTGATTATACGTTTTGGATACATTTACTAATTTTAACAGCATAATATTTTCTTTCATTAAAAAGTGATTAATTTTAATCCTTGCACAGGTCTGATACGCCAGGCTTTTGTTGCTGGAATTATTGAAGCGATAATACCTACAATGATTGAAAGAAAAAAACCTGCCAAAATTACCGAAAGAGCATATTGGGGAAGCATTTCATAACTCATTCGAAAAATTAAATTTTTAAATAAACAACCAATCCCGATCCCAATGATACCTCCTGATAGTGCGACCCCAATGCTTTCCCAGAAAAACATTGCCGCAATTTTTCGATTTGCGGCTCCCTCAATTTTTCGAATGGTAATCTCACGAAAACGAGAACGAACGACCATTACCATGATAACTGTTAAAACACTAACTTCCGTAAGTAATGTCAGTATTGAAAAAATGTTACCTAATTTTTTACTGGCATCAATCAATCGTTGAACTTTGATATTAGTTAAATTATACATTGATTCTGAAAATTTAATCCCATTCGAATGCAAATAACGAACTAATTCCTCGCGTAAATTTATATAATCAGAATAATTTTTCGCTTTCACCAGAATATCGGAAATTGAAGGTAAACGAATATTTGAAGTTATAAAAGGTATAGGCGAAAATGATTTTTGTTTCAAACCTAACAAAGGCGTATAAAAACCAGTGAAAACAGGATTATTAAAAATAGTTTGATATCTGCGATCATGATTATTTTTTAAGACTCCAATAATTTTTACTTCATATATAACATTATCAAGATCAATATATAATGGTTGATTTACAATCGAGTGATTTATCTTACCAAATAATTTTTCTTTAATCTCTTCTGAAATTACTACAACAGCTTTTCCTTGATTAAAATCATCGGAATCGAAAAATTTTCCTTCGAGTAACTTATACGAACGAAGTGATAAAAATTCTGATTCAATTCCACAAATATTTCCTCTAAAAAGGAGATTGTTTGATCGAGTACCGATAGATGCTTTTTTGAGAAAGATGGGAGTTATTATAATCTTTTCACCAAATTTCTTTTTGAAATTGTCTTTAAACTTATTAAATACAAAATAATTGAATCGGGATACGGATGATTCTTGGTTGGTGATGTCTCTGATATTCATCCCTATTACATCAAAACCAGAGCGATTGATGTTATTATAAAGACCAATCTTTAATTCACCCACTAAGAGTTGTAGAAAAATTAATGATCCCATAGCGATAGAAATAATACCAAATGCAATGTAATAATCTTTTCTATGCTTAACAATATTTTTAAAAGCAATTCCAATATTATTCATATCTCATAATCTCTGCAGGTAATACCTTTGTTGCTCTGTTTGTTGGAATTAAAACGGAAATAAAACCTAAAAATAGGGTTCCCATAATCCCATATAAACAAACTATTGAGGGTAAATAAGCTTTAATATATTCATGATTTGCCAATTTTTGACTAAAATAAGCCAATGAAACTCCAAATATTGTTCCTACTATACTTCCTATTATGAATAAAATAAAATAGTCACAGAAAAACTGAAGAAAAATATCTGATACTAATGCTCCTTCAACCTTTCGAATACTAATTTCATTGAATCGCCGATTCGTCATACGATAAAATATCAAACTAAGTGTGATAATACCGATTAGGATCGTTGTTGCGGACCATAAAAGAAAAAGTCGATTAAATTGAACAATTTGAAGTTGAATAAATTTAGCTCGTGAGATTACTGTCAATGGAACTTCATAACCATAAGATTGATTCTCCAGGTAGCGATTCATTTCAAGAATTACTTTGTAGGGGGTACCATGTATAAAATGGAGTGTCATGTTAAAAAAATCTGGGGTGGAGAAAGGGGAAATATGTCCTTGTATAAATGAAGATTCAGTGATATAGATCCCTGCGACTTTTACAAAAATACTTTTTTTTAACTGAGGCAACAGAAAATTCAAGTTTTTACCAATAACATCATGTCCCCACTCATTATAGTTTTGGTTATTCATCCTTAGAAATGTAATTTTGGGATTATAAAAGAGTTCTTCTGTTGTCACAGATTCTCCATAATATTCTATATGTTGAGGCGGATTATATAAAGGTTCTTCTAATCTTGTGAGTTCAGCTTTAAAATTACGATTTTTATAATTAATTTGAACAGGTAAGTAACCAACCAAAATAAAATTTACTTTGTTAATGTAAGGACTAAATCGTTGCATCAATTCATAACAATCATTCGTTGTCATCGGGTGACACCCTTTTTCATTTAATGGTGATACCTGAAATGGATGCATTGTTTCTGAAAGATGTTTTCTGGTTCCGAGCAGAATCGCATAAGTGGATAAAAAGGCACCTAATAGAATTCCTACAACTAAGACTAACAGGAAGCTGGAAAAAATGTGCTTTTTGATTCTTCGGATTGTAAACGATAAATTTACTTCTATCTTTTCCAGTAAAGAATATTGTTGCTGGGGTATTTTATATTTTTTTAGAAACAGAATGAGTGCAATTCCCAAAAGACCAAAGGCAAGGTCGCCCAAAACATCCAAACCAGGGGGACGAATATATTCCGCTCGAGATTTTACGAATACATCTGCCGATTCCTTTATTACGATAAAGAATAATGTAAAAATAAAACTTTTTTTAATTGAATATTTTTTCTGCAAGAAATAGAAAATTGTGCTTCCCATCAGGAAGTGGAGAACAAAATCAACATGAAATCCTATTATTTTGAGCTTGCTAATTTCCCACAAAAAATACTTTATCTTTCTTAATATTTCCAGCATTGTTTTGATGTTCTTAATCTTCTAATTTATCAATTATCTATAAATGTTTGTCCGATAAGGTAACACAAACTTCCAGTTTGTGCTTGAATCAGTGTTAAGTTCATATTTTAAGTCGCAAGCAAGTTACTTGCGTTACGGATCTCTCGTATTATCTATCGGACATTAACTATTTAAAACTCAAGACAAACTTCAATTGAAGGAATTCTTGGTAATGTATGATAAGCAATTCTATTGAATTGGCTCAAGGCATCAATGTCATAGTCGTAAATTAACACATTTTTTCGATTATAAACATTTTTAATCTCTAAAAATGTTGTTAAACTACATTTCTTAAAAAAGAAAGTATTCATTAAACGTAGATCTAATCGATGGTAAGCAGGATAACGACTGGAATGGTATTCGCCTGCTTGAAAGTCTATTACTTCATGTTTTCCTGAACTATTGCTATCCCAAACTGGATATACCGGAGTATAAGGAATTCCACTAAGATAACGCCATCTCAGATCAATATTCCAATTTTTAAACACCTTAAAATTCAACACCAATGTTAAATTGTGCGGTTGATCAGTATAACGATAATTTAGTTTTTGTTTGAGAGTAAAAGTCAAGGGATCAAAAACGGTTTCTTCGATTTTGGAAATGGAATAGGCATAACTTAACCAACCGTTAAATTGTTTGTCTATTCCTAATTTCAGAAATATCTCGAGTCCTTTACAAAAGCCATGATATGGATTGCCATATTGTAATTTTGATCCATCTGCTATATAATACCCAATCATATTTTGTAAGTTTTTATAATAACCTTCAATTCTGATGGAATTCTTGGTATCAAAATGTTGTTCCACGCCTAAAATGTAATGTACCGATTTTTCAGCTCTGGGATTATAATTGGCACCTTTCATCGAATTCAATTCAGTATAGTTAGGAGCTTGATAGTAATACCCCCAGGCAGTTCTTAATACTAAATTATTTGTAATACAGTATGCAAATCCGAGACGTGGGCTGAATTGGTTATCTTTATTGTATTCAAAATGATCGAATCTGATTCCCAAATTGGTAATTAAAGAATTTAAAATTTTCCATTCGTCCTGTAAAAAAAAGCTTAACTTATAAGTTCGAGGACGAATTAAAGATGTATCCGTTAAACCTTTAATTAGAGATTCAAATTTTTCATTTTGAATAGAAGACACATGTGATTGGTAGTCATAGTAATATTTAATATCTTTATAGGTAATTCCTGCCCGTAAATTGTGATTCTTCAAAGCATGAAAATCGATATTGTATTGCCATACGTATTCTGCAAGATTAAGTTTTTCTCTCTTATAATCTCCAATTTTGTTATTCCAGAAATTTTCTCCTCGTGAGAAAACCATCTCAAAAAATAGCTTTGGGGATACAATACTTTTCCAGATTAATCCAATATAAAAATTTCCATAATCTGATTTTAATTTTTTCTTATTTTTCCACTGTTCTAAATAAGTATTATCCGCTGAATGAAGAATATTAAAAACGAACTTTTGGTTAGGACTTACCTGGAACGTAACTTTACTCTGCAGATCATAAAATGACGGAGAAAACGTTATAGGAGAATTAAGAATTTCTACAGCTTGTTTTAAAAAGCTTTTCCGATAAGAAAGAAACCATGATCCTCCGGGTATCGGTCCTTGAATCAATGCTTTAACACCAGTTCCACCAATCCCTATATTTCCACTAAGCGCTTTGTTCCCCTCTTTTGTCGTAATTTGGACAATAGAGGATAATTTGTCACCAAACTGGGCCGGGAAGCCTCCTGTCATAACCTGGACGTCTTCAATTACATCCATATTTATAATTCCTACGGCGCCCCAAACATTCTTCAAATGATAGGGATCAAAAATTTCTGTGCCATCCAATAGGATTAAATTTTCATCATGTTCACCACCCCGCACATGGAAGTGTGCGCTATAATCATTGGATACAGTTATTCCGGGAATCGTCTGCACAACTCGGCAAATATCATCCATGGTAGCAGGTAAATGAGTGATATCGTGGTGTGAAAAAATCTGTCTTTTGGTAGTGTGGGATTGAGCAAGAGAATATTTACCTGGCGTTACAACTATCTCGTTCATCAATAAAACTTCAGGTGACATCACAACATTTAACTGAGTCATCTGATTAGCGAAAATCCAAATATTAGACTTGATAACTGTTTTATAGCCCATCATTGTAAATTTAAGCTGATATTTGCCGGGTGGGAGGTTGCTAATTAAAAAGCGTCCTTCATTATCGGATGCACTTCCGCGTTTAGTCCCAACAAGGGCTACATTTACACCCGTCAGAGGAGCTTGATTGTTGGAGTCTATTATTCGTCCGCTTATTTGACCATTAACGATCTGAGCTATAACTTCTGAATTAAAAAGCACTATAATAAATAATGCAAGTACTAGTAACTTTTTCATTTTTTAATTTTACTTCAGTCTTTTGATCTTTTGTAATTTAATGTTTGTTCTTCCACGTAAAACGATCTTCCAATTTGTTCATGAAACCTTAGCTAAGATCTTTTACGTCGTAAGCAAGATGCTGCATTACGGATATCTTGAATATTCGAATAAAAACTACTTAGCCAATCGCGCCTGGATTTGTTTACCCAGCCATAACGCAACGATCATATTACCCTTCGGGGAATAGTGACCACCACTCATAAACCATTGTTCTATATCGTTGGTGACATCATGAGCTAAAAATGCATCGATGAGATCGACGAAATCTAAATTCTTAGCTCTGAAAAAATTAACCAGAGGTACGTAGATCTTTTTTCGCCCTTGCCACCCGTGGATTATGGTATCTTTATCTGGAAAGATAACAATAAGTGGTATCATTTGTGATACCTTAATTTCATCTACAAACTTTTCAAAAATAGCAGTCTGGATTTTGAACGCTGTAGATGAAGTGTTAAATATATCATTTACTAAAAGTCTATCAGGATCAAGATATCTGTTGTAAACTCGAACCCAAAGTGTGGATAACAGTCTAGCGGTTGAAGAATAATCGTAGAATGGGTTTTCGTAAATCACTGGCTCATACCAGAGATCATTTTCGCCCAGTTCAATTATCCGTTTGGAATGATTTATATATTTCTCGTAGTCTTTTATCTGCAGAAGAGGGTTGGCTATGAGTTCTAGCCTGCTCTCACTAATAGTAAACCGAGGTTTCACCAGTGGAATTTCACGATCCGAAATAAACCGACGGTAAACATTAACAACACGTCGCAGATTAACAGGAGCAAACCCGATAATCACGATCTGAGGTGATAGCTTCGATCCTTCAATCATGAATCGCAAATAAGCCTGATCCGTTCCATATCCACCGACTCCATAATTTAAAACTTCAATATGCGGGAAGATCGCTTCAATCAATGCAGACCAGGAATCTTTGTTCGCTACTTCATTGCAATAGACAAACGAATTACCGAAAGCTGCTACACGTATCATACCTGAATCAGCAACCGGAGAGTACACCCTTGTACTTCTCAGACCTTGAGAATTGGTTTGAGTTCGATCACTTTTAAAATTTGCTCTATAGCGAAATCCAAGAATAGAATCAAAACTCTCAAGCCGTCCCGGTTCCAGAAATGTTTTTATCATGTCCGATTGTTCGTGAAAAATGTCTCGCGTGCGTCGAATTTCTATTCCAAACAACGATCTCGACACCCAGATGGTTACATAAGAAAGAGTTTCAATAAGGATAACAATCAACAAACCCAATAGAAACCAAAAAACGATCTTCCTGTTTTTGCTTTTTATTGATGACATTTCTTTGACTTTGATTATTCATGAATTGAAAGCACTTAGACATTATATAAAAATTAATTCTATCTCTGTGGTCAAAAATTCATCAGGTTATGCTTTGGTATTGTCTTTATATTCTACCTGCTTTTTAAAAGTATACATTTTGCATTTTTGATTTTTTTGGGGTGATGTCACTAAAAATTCATATTCACATTATCGCTTCCTAAATAGCCTCGCCATAAATTGATTAATGATAGGTCAGATCAATCAGCAGCGCGTCAAAGGTAGGCTTAAATGTATTTCAACCGGAGCAGATCTAGTTGGCAAACTCTGACCTTTTGCACCTAAAGAGAATATTAATCATCAGAATTTTTTTTTATTTTTGTAAAATAAATACTCCACTTCCGCCAAAAATTCTTAAGAAAGGAAATAATTTAAGCAAATGCCAATCAAGTTTTTCCAATTTCTCCACTACTTTGAGATTATAATTAAAAAATACATAAAATCTACTTAACAGTTCAAATTTTATTAAGTTAGCATTTTTAAAAGTATTTTTAATTAATTGAATTTCTTCTGAAGTTATTTTTTTTTCATCATGGGTAATACCCTTTTCATGACTTGCGTCTTTTGGAAAAAAATATTTAATCAACTTAGTTTCTCTTATTGAATCCAATATGGGAACTCGTAAATGTTCTCGAAAAAAAGCTTTTCCACCAGTTTTTAAAACACGCCATACTTCATCAATGGTTTGATCTATTTCAATGTGGTGTAAAATATCTACCCCATAAACATAATCAAAATATTCGTCTGGGAAATCTAATTTTTCTGCAATACCTACAGAAAAGTGAATTTTGTCCTCAAAGCCATATTGATAGGTTATCTTTTTAGCCCATTTAATCGAATTAGGCGAAATATCTACACCATAAACCTCATACCCAATTTTAGCTAACTTAAGCGAAGTTTGTCCCAAACCACATCCTAAATCTAGAATTTTTTCCCCAATACCACGAAAATGATTTAATGCTACCTTATCAATAAACCAATAAGAATTCCATAGACGATCTTTTAATTGAGAAACTGAGTCGAAATATATTGGAACATCCCGATTTAACTTCGCATGTTGATCAAAAAACAGGCACTCACGAATTTGTCTTGGTGTTAATTCCATAAGATAAGGTTGGTTGTGTCTAAATATTAAATATTTTATTGCACCATAATCATCTTTTTAATATCTTGAAACTTTTTCTTAACTTTGAGCTGACATAAATAAATTCCACTAGCTAATCTTTGACCATTATCATCACAACCATCCCATTTTAGTTCATGATGACCTGCTTTTTGTCTTGATTTAACTAATGTTTTTACTTTATTACCCAATATATCATAAATAGTGATGGCTATGAAATTATCCTGGGCTAATTCAAACGAAATCGTTGTTTCTGGATTAAACGGATTAGGATAATTTTGCTGCAAATTATACTTTTCTGGAAGTCCTACACTTATTTCAATAACATCTGAATATTCAAAAGTACCATCGAAATTTAATTGTTTTAATCGATAATAGTAGCAACTTCCTTGATCAACAGTCTCATCCAAAAAGTGATATTGTTGTTCTACATTTATAGTACCACGTCCTTTCACAAAACCAATCTTTTGAAATTGTTTTTTATTTGAACTACGCTCAAGTTCAAAGCCAAAGTTATTGGTTTCTGAAGCGGTCTGCCAGGTTAATTTCACTGATTTACCCATCACACAAGCTTCAAATGAAACTAATTCTACAGGTACTACCTCATCCCAACCAGCAAGTCTTGCCAGCATCCACCAGACTGCTTTCCCCTTTTGTTCACAACTTTCATAAGTCGTATGTCCAGCTTCATCGCCTTCAAAATGAGGATGTTGAAGTGGAATAGTCTGACCTTGTACCACACCCGTATGGTGTTCCCATTGTTGAGTGGAAGGATTGAACCACCAGGAATCCAAATCACCAAAGTCATACAACACTTTATTGTAGTCTCTGCAATATTGGCGAATTTGTTCATTGCGAAGATATCGGTTTAGACCATCGATATTATACTGAGGATCATGCGCAAATTGAGTATGCGATGTGGTATAAATAAAAGTCACATTAGGAAATTCCGCTTCCAGTTTGCTCATCGAATCAAGATAGGCTTGAACGTAAGCTTCATCTTCCATATATAACTGAATGCACCAGACAAACATAGATAGATTAATACTGGGATTTTCATTTAAAGCTCTTCGAGTAATATCCATGCCATTCTGATATTCATCCGAGTTCCAGTAATCTTCCGGATCACCTTGATCATTATCTCTAATACAAAACGCACCTACTTCCGTGGGTAAAACTTGATTTCCAATCGCAACACTATATTTACTATCAGAAGATTCTATTCTTTCCAGGCCAACAGTTAACTGCACTCCATGGGAAGTATGAGCAAAATACATTCGGAATTTTGTTTGCACAGAATCAACCCATCTATCAGGGATTTGTGAAAGGTCTGTGCATATATGGTCTATTATCAGCGGAGTTGAGTCGTCCCATGAATATGTAACTTTTACATTCATTATTATAAAAAATATAAAGATGGACAATGTTGCTATTTTCTTTTTCATTTCATTACCCTCCTTACCTTATTAATTTTTTTTTTGTTATCATGGTTATCTCCATTTTATATTGTTGATCGAGAATAATAAAAATTATATTATTCTATACGAAGTATCATAATCTCAAAATTATTTTGGTATTAGTCTGATTTTATTGCACTAATATCATCTTTCTGAATTTCTTAAAATTGTTATTGACCTTCAATTGATATAAGTAAATACCACTTGCTACTCTACTCCCAAAATCATTACGACCATCCCATTTTGTCTGATGATGACCAGCATTTTGTTCTGTTTTCACTAATGTCCTTACTTTATTACCTAAGATATCAAAGATATTGATATTCACAAAACTTTTTTGTGGTAAGTCATAGGATATTGCTGTTCCCGAATTAAATGGATTTGGGTAATTAGGATATAATTCAACTGATTTAGGGGGGGATACAATTATCTCTCCTAGATTGTAATATTTAAAGTCACCTCGATAATCGATTTGTTTTAGCCTATAATAATAAGAACTGATTGGAAGATTTCTGTCCACAAATTGATAGGTAACAGGCTCTCTCTGCATTCCACTTCCTTGAACAAAGCCAATTTTTCGGAAATTTATATTATCTGAGCTTCTTTGCACTTCAAATCCTAAATTGTTAGTTTCCGAAATTGTTTTCCAAGAAAGAATCACACTCTGTCCATCAACTGTTGCTGTAAAGTTAACCAATTCAACAGGTACAATACTCCCACTCAATTGATAGATGTGTCTTTCCAAAGGGCCAAAATAGTCAGAAAATTGCCCATCTTCAGAGTTAATTATTCTTCCATTTTCAAACCTTGTATAAATTGGAGTTTCTGCCTCTAAGTTTTTTATGGTAAAAGTAACATTTCCAGAAGTGGTATTAGAGCTTCTAATAGCAATTAGAAATTTTTTTCCTTCCTGTGTTTGTTTTAAGATGTAATGAATATCAGGATCTGAGGCAGTTACGATTCTATTTTCACCCATAATTTCTAATGTAATCGATGGCGATAGCAAGATAGGTGCAATAGCTTCATTGCCAAAGAGCTCTTCACCGATCTGGCGAAATCCTTCCCAAATTTGAGTACTATTTTCTACGCTCCAATTATTACTTCTAAATTCAGGATGGCCAAATAGTCCACACCAATAAATTATTCCTTTCGCGCCATGCGTAATTCCTATATATGCCTGTGCGACTATTTCGGCAGTGGAGAACGCTCGAACTTGGTTATCTACTGGAATAATAGCACCATCATTGTAATTATACCCCATACCCATTAGGATGTAAGCACCATTATTCCCTAATACTGATCTGATATTATCCAGACGTTCAGCCTGTCTTTGTAAACCTTCATTAAAGGTATGTGGATGAACCGGATAAACATCCGTCACAACTAAATCAGCACTTTCAGAAGTAATTTGCCATGTCGTTGGCCCCATAAATCCCATCGACAAAATAAGAACTGGTGTGTATGGATCGGCTTTGCGTATTCTTGTCGCTAGCTGATGAGAAAAAAGATGAGGCCTGCCATAGTATCCATCCTCGTGATCCCATTCATCAATAATATACCAAGCGCCCAATGCAGGGTTATTTTGATGGTCCGAGGCTACTTTTGCTAAGTAATCTAAACAATTTTGTGCACTACCATACTGATGTTTAACCCACCACGCTTGCGTATCAGTATATGTATTGGGAAAGACTTTTAATCCATGACCGACAGCCTGGACAAGATGCTCATCAAGTCCAATTTCTACTGCGATTCCCGGGTCATCCCAATTGAATTCATACGGCCATTCAAGCCATTTACTATACCACTCCTGCTCCCATCCGTGAAAGCTATACATATTCATTTTAACATCTTCCATACACTGCCAGGTATCTTTATCACCACTTCCGGGTGATGTTGCATTTCCACCATGAGAAATCCATAATGCTGAGTTATGTATTCCAAAGGGAAAAAATGGTCCCTCGCCTAAGATAAATTCATTATTGCGTCCCAGATTACTAAAATTACTGGCTGGAGAACTGGGCCACACACCATCGCTATCTGGTTCAAATTCTGATATGTCGGCATCATCAGCTAATTTAATTTCATCAATAGGCAATTCTCCGATTATTCCATCTGAATAAATCGATAACCCAATTTTAAAGATAAATCGATTAGAAACTACCCGAACTTCATGTGGTTCAATTATAAATTGCTGCGACTTCCATCGATGATCAGTTGTTCCTCCCATTAATCCTTGCAATACCCATTGAGAGCCATCCCAGGAATATACAGGACAACCGTTATCACTACCAGGGCGAATATCGTCTTTGTACCGAATAGTCAGATAAAGAATAACGGTCGGATTTCCATTTCCATTTAAAGAGAAAGAGGTAGCATCGACTCGGAATCGTCCAAAATGTCGATATTTTATCGCTCGTGAGGAAATCCAGCCATTTATATTAGAAGGCGCCGTTGCCCACCTAAATTCGCTGCCATTCTCAAACCACGCAAACGAACCCGGAAAATCAGTAGTGTTTAAATTATACCAATAAAAGGGCCAACCATCACCGCCAAAATCTGTTTCGCGATCAAAATAAATATTCTCTGAAGAGGAAAAGTCATCTGGATTTCCCATATCTCGATATTCATCCGCAAAAGCGATATAGGCATTCATCATTAAAACCAAACAAACCGCCCCCAAAAAGATCGAAATATTGTGTAGTTTCATCATGATTTTAATACTCCTATTTGCTGATAGATTGAATTTATTCATAAGTAACTATAAACTACCAGCAATTCCACAAAAATTATACCATCGATTGTTTAAGGACTGCGGTTTATATAGCATATTAAATCTTATTATTTTAGAAGTAAAATATAGAATCAACTTTTTATACATTCCAATAACATTTTTGTTAAAAAAGATACGATTTTGAAATTTTAGACATTTCTCTCACTGCGAATCCACTGATTTTGTCTAAAGCCCAAAAAGGCTAAAATATCTAATGTTAAGCCCCAAACTAAAATTACAGGGACTAAGATGATAGACAACAATGACCGACGGAAATTTTTGGTGTAAATTAATCCCACTCCGAAGTATAAAATCTGTATACCAAGATTAGTGAGTAATGATATAAACCAAATATTTGAATTTAAATAGGGAGATATAAGAATTATTATGAGTAATCCAGCTAAGTTAATGTTTAATAAAAGTGCTAAATGAGGTATTAAAAGTTCGAGACCAGCATCAATTTGTAATATATTAAATGACCTTATTCCTTTTAGCAAAACGTTAAACCCATATCGATACATTGATAAAAATTTACCTCCGTACCAACGCAGTCTTTGAGTGGTAGCTTGACGAAATGAAACAGAATGATGCGTAAACACCTTTGCTGTAGGACAAAAATCAATGCGAACCTGTTTATCAGCTAAAAACGCAAAATATTCATGATCTTCAGTTATGGAAAATGCCGTCCAATTTAATTTTTTAAGAAGCGATAGATCAAAACACATACCACTCCCAACTAATGGAACAGAAAAACCGGACTTCCATTTCGCCCAGAAGTAAAAAAGATTTCGAATTGTATTCGTAATAGAAAAAAATGTCGTAAATAAGTTTTGTTGTGGATTCGACATAGTATAATAACTCTGAATTACTTTAGATCCCGCTTGCATACCTTGATTAATTTCATATAAGAAATTATTACTCAAGTGTGTATCAGCATCACTAATTATCAAAGTATCATAACTTTTTGTATCTAATTTATCAAGAATCCAATGAATTACATACCCTTTACCATAATGTAAATTATCATTGCGTACTTGGACTATTGCTCCACTATCGTATGCTTTTTGGGCGGTTTTATCACTACAGTTGTCAGCAACCACAATGACGTCATAAAGTGATCTAGGATAATGTTGTGCGAAAAGATTTTTTACAGTATCAGCAATAAAAAGTTCTTCGTTATGAGCAGGAATGACAATAGCAAATTTATTTTTAGGTGCAGCTTTAGACATTGCCTTGTCTTTTTTAAATATATAAATTAACAAAAAAATAAATCTATATATCATACAAAACAGTAGTAGGAAAACAAAAATTATAATAATACTATCTAACCAGGGCATTAAACTATTACTCCTTATTCGATTTCATTTACTTCAATGTGCTGATAAAAGCGCTCGTCCAGTACTTCTTTAGCAGCTATAAAAGTTTCTTCGGCTTCTTCAATACTGCCAATACCAATAGTAGCCGCTGGAATTTCCAACTCATTGAATATATAATTTAAAGCTTTTTGGGGAGGGATAACCCCTCCAGCTAATGCCTTTTTGGCAATGTGGATTACTGAATTTGCTTCTTTCGCTGCTTGTAAACAGGACTCAACTGAAGGATTCATCATGTATCCGTTTGCATTAAAAGACGTCTGAACAATTGGAAAGTGAATTCCCATCTCTTTCAATATCATTGCGGTACGACCATAATTATGTGAATTTATCCCAGGAACTGCTCCCATTTCAATAGCTTTTTGTTTAAATATTTCTAATCCATAACGATGCCCAGACGCACATGCTATATCCACTAGAAATCCATGAAGCAAAATAAAGTTAGGCTGCGTCTGTTTAACGATCTTCATTTCAGTATTAAAAACTTTATCAATCAATTTATTTAAATCTCCAGTTATTCCTGCCTGGATAAGTGCTGGCATATTTTTTAATAGTTGTTTTAACTTTGCAGTGCTTTCATTAGGTTTGGCTCCCGTTTGGCGTGCGGCTGCGCTATAAAGATCAGGCATGATGGAAATCACTATTAACTCGTCTCCATATTTTTCTTTGGCATGACAAATTGCTTCCAGTTGGATATCAGTTGTAAAAACATGTACTGCTCTTACACCTAACTCAAATGCTTTATCAATTATTTTTAACACATTATCAACTGATGCAAATTTTTCTCGGTACACTTTTCGATCATCACGACTTCGATATGAGATTCCATGAAACGGATTTGCACCTAATGTAATTCGAGGTAATTTCATATTTCCTCCGACAGGGGTAAAGCTATTTGGGTATTTTGCAAAATCGATCGATTTAAAGCCTCTACTAATTCATCCACACGATAGCCATCATTCCAATCTGGTGTAGCAGAATGGCCGTTTAAAATTGCCGCAGCAAATCGTTCCATCTCGGGAGATAAATTTTTCCCTCCCAATTCATATCCTACAGAGATTCCCAGTTGAGAATTGTATATCGTATTTGATCCTGTTTTCAATCCATTGCAGCCTTCCTCTAAATATATCTCAATATGATCGATATCGACTTGTAATGTCCCATTCGTGCCCGTTAATGAGATTGCGACAAAATTTTTTTCAATACCATGATGACCCCAGCCAATATCCAGATTACCTATTGCTCCATTTTCAAAGCGACAGATTGCCAATACAAAATCATCAAGTGTGCTACTAAACATACGATTAGCATAAGAAAACACTTGTGTTACCTTCCCCATAAACCATAGCATGAGATCAATATAATGAACAGAAAAAGAACCATATATTCCGAACCGCTTTGTACGATCCTTTCTTTCAGATCGTTTTTCCGGCTTAATGACTTCGCTTGTATGACCAATAACCTTAATATAATTAATTGATCCTAATGTATTGGAATCAATTAGTTCCTTGGTTTTCATAAAAATAGGGTGATACCGTAATGTATATCCAACCTGATGAATTATATTTAATTGTTGCGCTTTTTGCAGCATTTCCTGAGAACGAGCTAATGATGTGCTGAGAGGTTTTTCACAAAAAATATGTTTACCATCGGCAAGTATCTCCATAACTAAATTGTAATGTGTATGTTCTGGTGTTGACAGGATTACTGCCTTAAAATCTTGCTTTTTAACAGCATCTTTGTATCTGGTATAGTAAGGTATCCCCAACTGTTTACTCACCAATTTTGCCATTATCTGATTTTTTTCTACAACGCAGACCAAATGATATTCTGGTAACGCTTTAGCAATAATGCCCCTGAACAGTCCAATTTCACCCGTACCAACAATTGCAACAGGTACTTTCTCTGGTTTCATACTTTAAACCTGACTTTATTAAAAATTAATTCATGATAAAGATTATTTATCTTAGATCTCAACTTTTCCGCAGAAAATTCATTTGAAACATACATATAAGCTCTATTAGCAAGGTTTTTAGCGAAATTTTCATTATTAAATAAGTAGAGACATGCTTTAGCTAATGCGAGAGAATTTTCAGGTTCTACCAAAAACCCCGTTGATTGATTTTGAATTATATAGGGAATACCACCTACATTAGTCGCTATGATAGGTACCTTAGCTGCCATTGCCTCTAATATTGCTACTGGCACTCCTTCATAACGAGAAGGAAGTACAAAAAGATCAAAATGATAAATGTAATCAAGTCGATTTTTTACAAATCCAGGGAATAAAAAATTATCTATAACCCCTGCTTTTTCAGCTTTTTTAATTAATGCCTCATATTCTACTCCTTCACCCATAATTATAAATTGTACATCCGGCATTTGCTGTAATATTATTTTTGCAGCATCGATAAGTATATCATACCCCTTCACAAAAACTAATCTGCCTAGAGAGCCGATAATTTTTGAATTTGGCTGGATATCCTCCATATAATCTAAATGGTTCTTCGAACCTATTATTTTTGTTTTATCTGTTTCAACGGCATTTGTAATATAGCAAATCTTTTTACCAAAAATCTTTGAAAGTTTTGTTTCGATCTCCTTTGAGACCACAATAACTTTAGTAAATATCGACTTGGTTAACAGTCGATCAATTTTCTCAACAAGTTCAACTCTTAACTTCGCAATTCCATGAGGTAGTTCTGTTAAACTATGTATAGTCCTTACTAAAATTGGAACTCGTGCAATGAAAGCCGCTAATCCTGCTAAGATATTTTCTTTATATTTATGAGTATGAATAATATCAATTCGGTTTTCTGCTAAGATGTGATAGATCTTAAATAGTTGCCAGATAAAGTTAAATCTTGTTTCAGGCACTAGATGTACTTTTACACCAAATTTTTTCAGTTCTTGCGATAGTAATCCTGTATTAAATAATATAGTGTGAAAATCCACATCGGAAAATTGAGATGAATTCAACCCATCAAATAAAATTTTTAACTGTTCCTCAATACCGCCCCAAACATCAGCATTTACTATATGACATACTCTTATTTTTCTATTGTAATTGTGTTTATCCATAGTATTTTGTGATTGTTTGAAAAGGCAGAATTTCAGTATCGCAAGCATCTTGCTTGCGATATAAAATATGAACTTAGCCAAGGTCTCTTTAACAAGCTGGAAGCTTGTTTTACGGTTTATGACAGACACTATTTAAAAATATCATGATCTTGAAGGTTTCCACACTGGCATTTTATCTCCACTTAAATATTTGACCCATGCCCATAATATTGCAATGTGACTCATTGTTAAAAAGTATATTATTTTTATGAAATTCCAATGTCTTTTGATACTTGATATCGTTGCTCCTATAATACCTAAAGTTATTAATAAACCGAATAAAATTGCTGTTATGAAATATAAAGGATGTACTCGTATCAAAGCCAAATTACAGCAAAATAAGATAATTACAAAAATAGGTTCCAACCATCTCAACAACTTATGGCTTGTCAGTTGTATTGAATATAGATGATATTTAAATGGATTCAAAAGTTTATAAAAATAGAAAAGCGTTGTAATCCCTCCAATAACCGTTCTAACTTTTCTTTTAAACTCCTTGCTGACGTCGCTTAGAGTTGTAACAAATACCTTTGCTTCGGGTTCATGAACGGCTCGAAATCCATTTTGACGCGCATAAAGTGCTGTGGCGAAATCTCGTATTATATATGGTGGGAGTTCTAAACAAAACTCTTTTCTAACAGCGTAAAAACAACCACTATTTCCGACCAACGAATTTGCCTCACTCTCCATGCGACGCAATTTGATGTCAAAATGGACATAATTACTTTCTCCACTGGTATTGTCTACCCCAAATTGGTTAACATTTATATCTTCTGTACTTGCACAGGCCACAGAAGGATCGTTGAAATTTCGTATAAGTTTGGATATTCCATCATTAGAAATTAACGAACTGGCATCTGTAAAAACAAGTATCTCCCCTTTTGAGGCTTTGATACCTTCATTTTGGGCAATCGTTTTTCCGCCTCTTTCAGGAAGAGCAATAAGTTTTATTTGTTTATTTTTTTTTACAAAATCCTCTACGATTTCATGTGTTTGATCATTTGAATTGTCAGAAATTACAATAACTTCTATTCTCTCTTTAGGATAATCTATATCTAAGGTGTTTTTGATTTTTCGCTTAATAATCTTTCCTTCATTATGAACAGGTATTATAATTGATATAAAAGGTTGTATATTCGCTTTCTTCACATGTTTTTTTATTACTTTCGAAAGGAATTTCATCAATATTGGATAGCCGAAATATGTATATATGATTAAAAACAATATCGTCCAAAAAGTAATTATAGTAACTAACATATTATCCGACGCACGTTTTATAGTCAAATCGATCTAACAATTTCAAATATTCCACTCAATTGACAAGCAAAAAGTGCTTTGGTAAAGGTCACATCTTCATGGATATTAATTCTGGGGATTGAATAAGGATTGTTACCATCATAATATCCAGCCGTATTTGTAAAAGCACGTAAATACCCAGCTTCTTTTATCATTTTAGCAATAGAGACATTCCATTTGCCATCCGGATAAGCCAATGATTGGATTGGTTTTTGAAAGTGCTGCTCTAAAATTTCTCTTGACTTTTTAATCTCTTTTTTTATAATTTCTTTTTCGTATAACTGAGTTAATATCACATGGCTATGCGTATGAGATCCGAATTCGATTCCAAAACTTGATAACTTATCAATTTCATTCCAATTAAGAATTGTTGGATCTATTGGGTCGTTATCTAATTTTTTATAAAGGTCATTTATTTCTTTTAATCGAATTGAAAGTTCTTTAAGACGAATTGAATCCATGTTTTTCAATTGTTCTATTAAATCTGATACTTCCCGACCGCTAACCTTTTTTATGTTTTGAGACAATTTTAAATTATATTCTTGAAGTAAAGTATCTAATTGTTTTTTAGCTGAACCTTTATTTTCTGAATCTGAAAACATTAATCGAATTAACCAAAAAATTATTTTATCTACGCTCCAATAATTTTTTTCTTCAATAAATTTAGTCGGAAGGAAAATAGCGGCTGACAAATCGATATCTTTCAAAGCTTCAAAGGCATAAATGTAATTATCCTGCCATCCATCGTCAAATGTAATTAAGCAGCCTTTTTTTAATTTTTCTGGTTGCAGCTTTCCATCACAAAATTCTGTCAAACTCAACACTTTAAAATGTTTTGAGATATATTTCATTTGCATTTGAAATGTTTTCTGACTTACATAAGTACCGACAGGTAAAGGCACTATACCTAAATGATTAGGTACTACATGATGATAGGTGAGTACCATAATTTTATTATAAGTTTTGAAATACAATATTAATGGTACAATGCCAGTATAATATAGCAAGAAAGCTAAAATTCGTCGAAATGTTAATTTAAATCTTTTTATCACGACAAGTTTACTCTATCTAAAACATTAGCTATCTTTTCTAAATCCTTATCAGAAACAAAAGGATGTGTAGGCAACGTTAAGATCCTTTGTGATAACTCTTCTGCTCCTGAAAAATTTTCATTCCTGTTAACTAAAGCGTTTTGTACTTCGGGTATTTGATGGATAGCAAAAGGATACATACCCGTAGTTACGATACCTTTCTTTTGAAATTCAGTAATAAGTTTATCTCTAAGAGTCTTGGACTGAACGACTAATGGCAATCTTAAATAAACAGGTTCAGAAATTGGATAAGGATTTATGAATTGAAATTTATCAGATTGGATAATCTGATTTATTAAATACAATGCTTTGCTCTTTCTGATATTATTTATATGGTACAATCTATTTAGCATTTCTAACGCAATCGCCGCTCTTATCTGATAGAATCCTTCGATAGGAAAATTGGCATTAAAAATTGTTTTCCCCAGTTTTAAAAAGGGTAAATTATGAGGAATCCGATATAACCATGGGTGTAGCATGACACAATAAACCAACAGCTTAAAAACAATTTCAACCTTATTCTTAAATGAATCGTTAGATAAAGAATTTACACTTTTCGCTGTGATGCGGGCTAATGGAGCACTATTGGTAATAATTAATCCACCTCCCAAAGCAGTAATATTCTTGCCACGGTCAAAACTAATAATCCCTACTGTACCCCAACTTCCCGAAAATTTGTTAGCTATTCTAGCGCCAAAAGCTTGACATGCATCATCTACAACAAATATTTGATTCTTCTTTGCAAGCTTAGTAATTCGTGGCAAATCATTCGGTATTCCAAAAAGATTACTCGTAATAATTGCTAAAACTCTGGAAAAATCAAATTGCTCTAACTGAGAATAATTGAAATCTAATGTTTTTATATTAATATCGCATAATCTAATTCTTAAGCCAACTCGGATCGTCGATGCAGGAACAGAATAACAAGTATATGCTGGAATGATTACTTCATCTTTGGTATTATTCACTAATTCAAACAAAGATTTTAGGGCAACGGTTAATGCTGCTCTGCCAGAACTTAGCGCTAAACAATATTTTATATTATATTCTGTTTTAATTCTATTGATTAATTTTATTAAATTATCCTTATTAGTTAAGATGCAATATAAACAATCTCTTATATTTTTCCAATTGATTGGAGTCCCCGTTGGAGGAACAAGTCGAAACATTAATTGACCTATTTAATTAATTACACTTGGTAAAATAATTTTCGTGGTCATGATTGACCTTCAAAATCAATAATTCACTTAGTTTATTATTTTGAAAGTATGAATTTTTGAAAACCATCTTAAGCAAATCTGGTGACTCTTGGTTGATTTTAGGATATACTTCATTCATAAATAATTTGCCATAGTAAGGATGCGAGCCATAAGGTTTGAATCCAGTGTCAACTATTAAGTAAGCAACATCATATTTTTTCACAAAGTCTATGAATTCACTCTTAGATTGAAGATAAGGAAGAATAATTGTCGGACGATCTGCTAAAAGGTTAAAAACCCAGGGAACAGTGGCAGCATAACTCAGATTTTTAGAAGTATGCTTTTTAGCCCAGTCACACACAGATTCATAAGTTGGAGCTTGAAAGTAATTCTCTTCGTCCAATTCAACCCAAGAAATTGAAATTTTAACAATATAAACAAAAAAAACTAAAAATGTTGCCGCTGAAAAAAAAGACATCTTTGGATTATAAGATTTAATAAACGGTATTCTCAGATTTTTCAGTGCAAATAAAGCAAATGGAAGAAGAAAAATGAACGAGGGTAGCAGCAACCGCGATTCATTAGATCCATTAATGAAAGTTAAAAATACAAATACATTTAAAATCGCATAAATAAGTAAGACAATCATTTTTTTATTTTTAAAATGTCTCTTTTTAATCGTTAATAGGAAAATAGAGAAAAATGAAAGGTATTTGAAATCCAATAATCCTTTAATGTAATGATACGATAACTCCAGATTTTTTTTCGCTATAGAGATAATGTTTAATTTTAAAAATTGGTAAAAGGAAGGAATTTGTACATTAAATCCCTGCCATAACCATCGATCATCATCATATCGTCTGATACAATCCATCGCAATCCAATCAATAAAACTTCCATTCTCTTTGGAAATCAACAATAAAATGGGGGCAATTGTAATTAAAAATGTCGTCAATAGGAAAATCGATTTTTTAGATTCTTTTGAAAAAAAAGTATAATAAATCAAAAATGAAAATAATAAAAAAATTCCTACATTTCGTGTCATGTAAGCCAATCCAGAGCATATCCCTAACGTGATAACAGTGAAAGTATTTTCTTTTCTATGTAAAAATAGATACAAAATCGAGCTTACTATCAATATGAAGAAAATGTCTTCTGCGGCAATAATGCTCATTCTAAGAAAATACTGATTAAATGAGATTAAAAGTGCCGACCAAAAACCTACAACTAAGCCGAAAAAACGACTAAACAACAAAAATGATAATAAGACAATGATTGTGGCGAATAAAGTATTTAAAATTTGAATGCCGTGATATCCAATTCCTATCCGAATTAAAAATGAAACCAAAAGAGGAAAAGGAATATTCGTTTCACCCATCGCCGAATGTTTAATGGGAGTATCATAAAAGAAATTTGATTTGATTGAAGAATAGAAATGACCATCCTGAGCTAAATGTCTCGCGATGTTGAAATTTTCGATAGGAGCCACACCAAGATTCAGTGTTGTTAAAAAAGGCAACCGAATTAATAATGTTACAGCCATCAATAGGATGAAATAGTATTTATGGTTTCTTCTAATATACATGTTAATCAAAAATCAAAAGCCTTTTTTTTAAATTTTACAGTTTATGGTATCCCCGGAGCTAAAAGGGGACCGATCATACTTGTAACACTTAAAGGGAGTGATTGCCAGATTCGAATCGGTAAATGATATTTGGGATTATCCACGGCTAACTGAGGTAACTTTTCTGATCCATTGACATAGTATTCCCAATACAGTTGTTTTGGTTGAGCCAGCCATTTTTCCTTAAACTTTAAAGCCCCAGAATCTTTTGAAGAGCGACCCAAGTGATAGTATTTATATCCTCTTTCACATGCATCTTCAATCATTTTCCAATAAAGCAAATAATTAATTCGTAGATGAGGATAAAGATATGTTAACGACCCTGCCCACATACCTTCTACTTTATCCTTGAATAATCCATTCATAGCCGAACCAACGGGTTTTTCTTTATAGTAGACCACAAATATCTGTATATATGGTTCTAGCTCTTCCAGCATGAGATGAAAAAATCTTTTTTGATGGACTGGTGTACCTAACACATTGTAGTTTCGCGATAAAACATAGTAGAATGAATCAACATATTTTACTTTTCCAGACTTAACATAAAGACCTATTTTTTCAGCTTTACGGATGTCGGTTCTTAGTTTCCCTGAAAAGTTATTCCATAATATTTGAGGATCAGGCTTCAAATTTATTGTCATACTTACTTTGTTAGTTTTGACTTGTAAACTTTCTTCAGTTCTTCTTGTGTGACGCAACTCTAAATACTTGGCTTTGGTTTTATGGGTAAGGAGTTTTGCTTTTTGGATTAATGATGTTTCTGCTTCCGGAGTTAAAGCGCAAATCCCACCGAAATTAAGAAAAGGCATGGAAATTAACCTCCGTCCAAAAATAATATGGTCACAAAGAATTAACGGTAAAATTCCCTCGATCTTATTATTATTTTTCGCCATAAGATAAAAAGTCTTATACTTAAAACATCGTTCCACCACAGACTTCCAACCTAACAAATGATAAAATGATGCTTGATCATTTTGATCAATAAATTCATTCCATGCCTTTTCTTGAAAAGAATCTAATATTTCAACTTTCATTGTAACTGATAATTTATTTTAAAAGTAACAGTTTTTTCGCCATTCTGAAACTATCAGATGTTTTCAGCTCACAAATGTAAATCCCACTCGAAAGTCCCTCGTTTTCTTTATCGCTTCCATTCCACCTAACTATATGAGTGCCTGCTTTTTGTTCTCCTTCAACTAATGTTTGTAACAATTGCCCCTGAATATTATAAATCGAAACTTCCACCTCACATTTGTTTGGTAAATCATAGCTGATTGAAGTGGAAAAATTAAAGGGATTGGGATAATTTTGATTTAAAAAAAATTTAGTTGGTATTTTTCTACATTCTTTGGGAACAACGTTAGTTTTTCCCCAGCCTACCAGTTTAGCCAGCATCCACCAAAGCGCTTTAGCTTTTTGTTCGCAACTTTCATAGGTCGTATGTCCAGCATCGTCACCTTCAAATTGGCGATGTTGAAGTGGAATCGTATGACCATGTACCACACCAGTTTGGTGTTCCCATTGTTGAGTGGATGGATTAAACCACCAAGAATCCAAATCACCAAAGTCATACAACACTTTATTGTTGTCTTTACAATATTGACGAATTTGTTCATTGCGAAGATAGCGGTTTAATCCATCGATATTATACTGAGGATCCATGGCAAATTGAGTATGCGATGTTGTATAAATGAAAGTCACATCAGGAAATTCCGCTTCCAGTTTACTCATGGAATCAAGATAGGCTTGAAAATAAGTTTCGTCTTCTTGATAAAACTGTATACACCACACAAACATCGATATATTAACTGTTGGATTATTAGTGAGTACCTGCCGAGTAATATCAATGCCATTTTGGTATTCATCTGAATTCCAGTAATCTTCGGGATCGCCTTCTGAATTATCAAAGATGCAGAAAGCCCCTTTTTCTGTCGGAAGATGTTTATTTCCTATCGCCACACTATAAGTGGAATCAACACTTTCTATTCTTTGAAGTCCTATAGTCAGTTGTTCTCCATGGGATGTGTGTGCAAAGTATAATCGGAATTTTGCTTTTACAGAATCAATCATTTCATCAGGAATTTGTGAAATGTCGGTGCAGGTATGGTCTATTATCAGTGGAGTAGACCTACTCCATGAATATGTAATCGCCACCATTAACATATTTAAAAATAAGACAGAGGACAATATAGCTATTTTTTTCTTCATATAATTTACCGCCTTTCTTTTATAATAGCTTATTTTTTTTGTTTAATTTCGATCTTTAAATTGCTGAATTTTTATCAGTTAAAGATTTATCCACAATACATTTTCTTATAACTCTTTTAAATACTATAATTAAAGCAGAATAAATATATAGATGTGGATAAGAACTACACGAGAGAAACGCTCCTCCAATCATAAAAGAAATTAATATAGCGGAGAGAAAAACAGGGAATTTCCGAATATCCTCATAATTATTTCTAAATCTAATCAAGGAATAACTCACTAAATTATCCCAGTAGCTGATAAATAATATGAGCAACAGAAAAATAATTCCAGGGAGTCCCAATTCTCCTAATATTTCGAAATACATACTATGGGCTACGACCCATGAATATTGATGATAAGCATCTTGAGGACGATAAATAATCCCGTAAGCAGGTGCAAAATTACCAATTCCAACACCAGTAAGGGGTTTGTCATAAGCCATTTTAATGCTAGCTTTCCAGGCATCGAGCCGTCCTCGTGCTGATGGCTCTTCCTGATAGTTTCTGAGTGTCTGCATTCGATCAGAGGCATTGGGAAAAGCAAAATATAGGAAAATAGCAGCTATTATAAGAATCGCCATTGCATAAATTTTATGCCGACTGGTAAATACCAAAAATAAAGCCATTCCCGCAAATGCCAAAATTCCACCTCTCGATTGTGTAAGAAATATTCCCATTGTAAAAACGCATGTTAGAAATAAAGCAATAGTTTTGAGCCAACGTTTTCTTTCATAACTGACAAAAAAGATTGCTAACGGTAAAATCAAATTCAATGATAGAGCAAAATCATTACCATTACCCAAAAATGGTCCCGCATTAATATGAGATCTACGTCCAACGTCAAGAAGTGCATCTAAATTTGTCAGAATTAAACCTGCGTGAGCAAGAATCAAAACCCAAATAAATTTTCTAATCCGTTCAAAAGTGTCTAAATGGTTCACAATAAGAAAATAAATGATCACATACCCGATAATGACTTTAAATCGTTCAAAAACAATATAAGTCCAATAAGCATGAAAAAAGGATAATAAGATCAAAATAATAAATAAAATAAATAACCAACCTTGTTTTGCAATAATCAATCTTTGCCGTTTAGTCATTACGTTAAATATGAATATTCCCAGTCCTCCAATTGGTATTAACGTATTAATGTGAAATAATCTTAATATAGAAAATTGAGAAGAAATACCCATGAATTCTGTAAAAATAAATATCAATAATGAGCAATAAACTATCTTTGATGTTTGATTGAATAATATTTTGGAATCAATAGGTATTCTTAAGGAAAAATCTTTATTATTTTGATATGAAACTGAATAATTCATATATTAATTAGTGTAAAAATCTCAACATTACTTTAGGTAACATTGAAAATTTTTCTTTAATTAGGGCTTTTTCTTTTTCATTAAAGAAGTTAGTTAAGTAAAGCAAAATAGGAAAAACTAAAATAAGAGATCCTTTAAATAAAATAGATATAATTAAATTTTCTAAATTAAGTAACTTAGATATGGCAATCAAAATAATAGCATTACCAAATATTATTAATATTCGTTTATATTCAAACTTTATGGGATAAATTCGATGTGAAATATACCATGTTGCGACTGCCCTGAAAATATAGGCAAATAGAGTAGAAACTCCCGCGCCTATCATTCCAAGTTGTCGAATTAGCCAAAAATTAAATCCGATGTGAATCGCAGCAGTTACTCCTTCTATATAGGGTAAGTAGAAAGTTTTATTGCTAGTTAACATTCCTACTCTTAAAACATTATCTAAAGGCATCAATGCCATGGAAAAAGAGATTAATGGAATTACTAAATAAGCATTAAGAAAAGCAGGATCTGCAATAATCGTTACCAATTCTTTGCTTAGACAGGAGAGAACTAGTGCAATACTCACCAATATTAATGTGTAATACGTAAGCACTTTCGCATATATATCTTTTGCATTGGACTTTTTATAAACTTCGAACATATAAGCATTCCAAAAAAGAGCAAAAGGGAATCCACCTAACAAAGCGACAATCATACTCAACTTATATCCGAGAGAGTATAATCCAATAATCTCTAAATTTGCATAAACTTTAAGAAAATACCTATCCGCCCAATTAAGGATAAACATGAAAATACCCGTTGGAATAAAGGGAATTCCGTATTTCAGTATTAACTTTAGTTTCATTAAGGAGAAACGAAATCTTGTTTTTGGATAAAAATAAATGAAAAGATAACCCACGATAATAAATTGAACAATGAATGTAGAAAACAAAATTCCCTTAATACCCAATTTAAGGACAACGATAAAAAATATATTCAAAGAAACGGCAATGAATGTATAGATTATTGAAATAACAGTAAAAGAAATGGATTTACCTTCTGCTCTTAATGAAGATTTTCCCAATTCTAATAAGATTCCGATAAATAAGTTTACAAATACGATTCCAAATAAAAAGGCGTATTTAGTTGTATTAAAAATTGCATTAGAAAAGAAAGCACTTAAAGTTACCAGAAGTGAGGTTAGTATTCCACCACTAAGCATTACAAACAATGTTGCCGTACTAATTACTTCATATTTTTCACGATGACTTTCATAGTGGGCGAAGTATCTTAAAATGGCATTCTGTACTCCCATTGCGATGAAACATCCTATGAACCATGAAGTTAACTCTAGTAACTCTAATATTCCATAATCCTCTGGAGTCAAGTAATGCGTATAGAGCGGAATGAGAAAGAAACCAATCGCCTTTCCTAAAATTACACCAAAAGCGTAGATGAGTGTATGTTTGCTAATCTTCTTCAGTTCTTCAATCATTTATCATTTAATGAATTTAACATAAACTTGCTGAATTGTATTTCAACATCTGAGGATAATGTTTTTGAAAACATTCTAAATAAAGTGTTTTATATTTATCTATCATTGATTCTACTGAAAATTCATTTAAAAAACGGTTGTGGTTTTGTTCTCCATATTTTATTAATAAGGTTTTGTTGGATAATAATCGAGAAATTTCCATGGCAAACTGATTAGCATTACGAAATGGAATAATTGTACCATTTTCATCATTTTTTATCATTTCAGGAACTCCACCGACATCCGTAGAGATAATCGGTTTTTTCGCTCCCATCGCCTCGAGCAAAACAATTGGCATACCTTCAAAATTTGATGTCATAACAAAAATATCAAATATTTTAATAAAATCGGTACCATTTGTTTTCCAACCTGTAAGAATTACTTTCTCTTGAAGATTGAATCTTTCAATCAATTGCTTTAATTCAAATCTTTTACTTCCGTCGCCGACGATTATAAATTTTACATTAGGTAATGTTTTTGTAACACTAGCGGCCGCTTTAATTAATAAATCATATCCTTTCTGATATTCCAATCGTCCAACACTGCCTACTATCATCTCGCTATCGTTTATTCCAAGACTTATTTTTAAATCGCGCAGATCTTTACTTGTAGATCTTTTTAATTGAGGAATACCATTATAAATTACACTGATTTTTTCGGGTCTAATATGTTCCCAAAACACAAGGTCATTTTTTGTATGTTTTGAGACAGCAATAATCCTATCTGTTAAAAGGGATGCAATTCGTTCGGCTAACATATATCGTTTTTTATCTGGATACAATCGACAATGATCTGTATTGATAACAATGGGTACACGAGCCAACTTTGCTGCAACGACTCCATCTAAAAATGTTGGTGTATTATGGGTATGAACAATATCGATTCTATATTTTTTCAATATTTGGGCAATTTCATAGAAACGAAAATATTTTTTAACACCATTCTTAAATGAGCAAAATTCAATTTTGCATCCTAATTTCTTCATCTGATTTACCAAATGACCTTTTCGATCTGTGCAACAGATATAAAATTTAAAATAATTTTTATCCATGAACTTACAGAGATTAAAAATTACCTGTTCCAATCCTCCATACTCTAATCCAAATGTAATTTGCATTACCCGAATAGGTCGATAATTGTTTATATCCTGTTTCATACAATTAACCATTGATCACGTTATAAAAGAGTTCATCAATCTTTTGACTGTTCTTGGCTAAATCGAATTGCGCTTCTATTCGCTTACGGGCTTTTATCCCCATAGATTGAGCTATATTTCTATCTTTTACTAACACTTCTAATGCATCTGCTAAGTGTTCTGGTTTATAATCTGAAACGATTATTCCTGTTTCATTATTCAAAGTCGTTTCAGCTAAGCCGCCCATGTTAGTTATAACCGTTGGTTTAGCCATTGCCATCGCTTCTAATATAGAGATTCCCAATCCTTCAGGATAATTCGGATTTTGAACAAAAATATCTATGATAGAAAGAATTTCAGGGATATTTTCATACCATCCAGTAAATTTCACATAGTTATCAAGTTGTAGCTTTTCAACTTGCTTTTCCAATGTTTTGAGATAACGATGTGAAGGATGTCCATCGTCACCAACAATTAGAAAAAATAAATTATTGTGCTCTTTCAGCAAAAGAGAGGCGGCTTTTAATAGTTCTGCATGTCCTTTGGTTGGAGTTAGCCTTGATACTGTCCCAATTACTATTGCATCTGGTAAGATATTAAACCTTTCTCTAATTTTTGTCTGATAAGTTTGAAATTTATCTAATTGATAATCTGAGAGGGAAATGCCTTCATACATTCTAAATATCTTTTTGGGCTTAGCCCTGTAAGCCAAAACATCTTTTTCCGTCGCTTTAGAAATTGCAAATATTAAATCCACAAATGGAACAACTAGCCTGGTAATTATTCCGCCATTCCCAATGCCTGCTTTTCTGCAAATACAAGCTCGTTTGCAAAACTTAGCAGCCAAAATCCCTGGTAAATGATAATGAATATCATTATTCAACACGACTAAGTGAATGCGGTAGCCATGAATTGTGTTAATTATTTTTATAAATAATTTTATCTTTATGAATAATTCATATATAACTTTTAATATTGTTTTAAATTTTTTTCCTAAATAAAATGTATAATATTTACCTTCATTGCTTGAATGTATAGAACCAAAATCTTTATACCACTCGTTAAGTGAAATCAAATGTAAAATAGGTACACTTAATTGATTTAATTTTTTTAAATCAGGACCATGATTTTCATAATAAAATGCAATTACTGGATTAAATAATTTTCGATTGATTAGCTTAATTCGATGGTATAAAAAATTAGATGATCCTCCCCGGGCGAATCCTACCTCAAGAAAAAGAATGTTGTATCTTTTGGATTTTGTCATATTTACTGTTTTCATAGGTAGTATTATTCATTTTATAATGCGACCTTAACCATTTAGAAATGATATCAAATAATTCATTTTGCCATTCTACTAAAGTATATGTGTGATTAGCTTCAGGTAAAAGTTTGATTTTACAATATGCCTCATACGGACTACCTGAATAGAGATAATTTTTTTGAAACTCCGCTTGAAATTCACCTGTCGTATAGCTTTTGCCAGATAAAATGAATAATATCTGTTTATTTTGTGATACACATTTTTTAAAGGCCTCTAAAAACAGATAATTAAAATTTTGAGAGTGACTCGAAGACTTGCCATTACCATTGTTCAATTTTATTAAATTTCCAATTTTAAAATATAAAGTTTTTACAATTGTCTTATAATCACTTTGTAAGCTAACAAACCTTAACCAAGATTTGGGATTAAATAATTTTGCTCGATAATGTGAATATATTTGACACGCATAATCTTCTGAGGTGATAAAATCAGCGTCGTCTTTGATATTTGTTGCATAAGTAACAGGGATATCAATTAAAATAAGTTTATCTACGCTTTTATCTTTAGCTGTGGTTAAAATTGCAGAAATTGCGCCACCGCATAATCCCATTAGACATAGACGATCTAATTTGGCTGTATTAACAAAGAATTGATTTGTTGTTAAAATATCATTTACATAGTGCCCTTGCTCGACTCTTGACCATAAATTAACCACAGATTCTATAGGAAGCTCTCCTTCACTATCGCCGACACCCCTGGGATCAAATCTCAATACAAAATATCCCTCATGACATAAGTATCGTGCAATTTTCACATTTAAACGATGTGGACCAACACGATATTTAATGCCTGGATTGAGTAAATTAATTCCTATATTTTTCACTAAAGGTTCTTCAGGTATATGGAGAATACCTCGAAGTATATTTCTTGAAACATTAAATTCTACAACTTTTTCCATTTCAAACGTCACAAGAGCTTATTAACCAATTATATGTCGTCTCAAACAACATTATAGGATTCATATCGAAAATTTCTACCGGGCGCCCCTCTTGCCAAAAGTGAGGAACATCGAATCCAAATAGCTGAGTTTGTTTACTGTTTTGCTGATAATTCAATAATAATTTATCCATTATATTATCGTTTTTGTTATTTTCCAAATTTCCGATAAAAACGGGTCTGGAAAATCTTAGGTTTTGTGAGAGCAAATTGATAGCGCTTGCCTGTTGATGCATTTCTTGTGATAACATAAATCCATCTAAATTTATCAGCTTACCTTGATTTAGCTGCTCTATTAAAGCTTCTCTATTATGCCGAATCTTATTGTATAAAATGACTTGGGTTGTCAAATTGCTTCTTAAGCATTGGTAAAGATATTCTCTTAAATCTAATAATGGTTGCCATAAGATTAAAAAAGACAAATATCTATTTTTTTCTGCTGCCAACGCTGCAAGTGTTGCTCCAAAACGTAAACCCAAAAGTCCAATCTTAATATTGGATATTTTTTTTCTTAAGAATTGAACAGAAGATTTGATATCTGAAAGTCGAGAATTAATAGTAGAATTTTGCCATTCTCCTTCACTGTCTCCAGAACCATAATAATCGAATCGTAATGTGAATATTCCCCGTTTTGCTAGGAACCGTGCACAATTCACTAATACCCGATATGATTCGTGTTTTTCTTCAGCGAAAGGAGCACACACAACTAATCCTATATTATTAAATGGATTTTTGGGATAATGCAGGATACCAAATAAATTAGCTCCCTCTTGATTTTTGAAAAAAAAAGCCTTTTCCATCTCATCAATTATTTGAATTCTGTAAAACTGCTATTAAATGAAGTCCACCTATGTCATCAATTGAGTCAAAAAGCAATATTTCACCAAAATTATTAATAATTTCTTTAAAACTATTTTGACTATATAGGTGCAGATGATCATCAGTTTCTTTGATACTCATACAATTATCAGGAACTGTGAAAATCATTAACCCGTTTGGCTTAACTACTCGACAGATTTCGTTTATTCCCTTTTCTGGATTTTTGATATGTTCTAATAACTCGATTGAGACAGCTACATCGAATATATCATCCTTTAAGCCTAAAGAAGGTAATTGTGAAACCTGCCCATACATTCCCCGCTGATACAATTTTTCCATAGCGACCCGTGAAATGTCAATTCCGTAAACCTGACCAATCTTTTCATTTTTTAACTGTTGCATGAGTACTCCAACCCCACAACCAACATCAAGTATTTTAGAGTGTTGGGGGATAATTTCAATGATTTTCGTATATATCTTATCGTATTTCCGCCACGTATTCAATCCTTCCTTTTCCCATATTTCATCCCAATATTTTGATGTGTTAATGTCGGCTTTACCATAGCGGATGGCTCGGTATAAAAAAGGAAAAAGCGGTCGTAGCCATTTTTTTAAAATAATATCCAACTGATAGGGAAAATGTGGATTTTTAATAAATAGTTTTGTCTTTAAAATATAATTACTCAATCTATTAGCCACTATTCCGATCATATTATAAATAGTTTCCGTCTAAAACTGTAAAACAAGCTTTCAACTTGTTAACAGATTTATATTTTATGTTGCAAGCAAGATGCTTGCGTTACGAATTTTCCATATAATAGCACATGCATTTAGACTAAAATAGAGCATAGATGAATGGAGCCAGTGCCGAACCTTCTGTTAGAATAATTAATGTTCCAATTACTAACAAAAAGATCATTATCGGAGCCAACCACCATTTTTTTCGAACCCTTAGAAACTCCCACAATTCTTTTAAAATATAAAATTTATGAAAAGACATCACATTTTCTCCTATATATTTTTATCAGAAGGTATTAGCCTTTGGTTAACTAGAAACCTATATATTTCTTTTGCAGCTAATTCGTGTCCACTTTCATTCCAATGTCCATCATACTTAAAATACAATTTCTTGCCTTGTCTATCTGCATTCCGGAAAGCAGGAAGTAAATCTAAAACTGGAATTTTTTCAAGTGAGCCAAAATTTTTGACAATTTGTTGATATAATATGGATTCGATATAAGATGGCTTGGAATACCATAAACAATGCCATCCTGGTTTTACCTGGTTTTTCCCTATCTGATTTGGCTGTGGAATAATCACGATGACAAAACTCATCTTCTGATTCTTACAATATTCATTGATAATTTTAAGATATTTTAATGTAACAGCAGTGCATTCTTTTTTATAAAGTGTCAATTGGTAAATATCTTTATCTTGATTATTTTCAACATTCCAATAATCTACATTATAATATTTTTTAAAGGAATTTTTAAGTCCGAAATAAATAATTAATTTCTTTATTAAATTTTTAGACCTAATTTTCATATCCTGCCAAAAATAGTAAAAATACAAATGTCTATTGAAGAAATGTTGTGGTTTATAAAAATAAATATCTCCTTCTACGGCGCTAATAGTTCTCTGATCATCATATTTATTATTTTTCTTATTACTAAGCTCAAAGTCGCCACCAAAATCATTGATGTAAAGTCCGAGAATCGCTATATAAGGGTTGAAGATAGGAACTAACCTTTTTAATTGAATGTATTCAAGGATGGGAGAATATGAGCTTACACCTGCATTGATAACCGTATATTGTTCAGGATTTCCAGAGTTCAAGTAATTCTCCAACTGTTTTGATACAGTATTTTTTATGTTCACCTGAATTGCTTCAATAACAGAATCTCCAAGTAACAAAATCTTCTTGGAGGGCGAGGCATTTAATTGGTGTATATCATAATCTCTTAGTCCAATTGAATTCGTCTTTACTTTGGCGATATATTCCTTAGATTTATATATAATATTAATTTTTGATCTCAAAGTATGGTGTTGATGGTGATCAAATCGATAAATTTGAGGACCATATTTAGCCATTCTCATTTTATGAGATGCACCATTTGGATCTATAATTCGTAACCCAAATTCTAATAGAAGTAAGCATATTAATATTGTCACAAAGAATACAAAGAAGTTTATATAGAGTTTTGATTTTCGATTTAAAACTGTCTTTCCCATCTATTTTCTTCCTTCTCAAATCGTTCACGAATTTGCCAATAGGAAGAAGCATCGTGATATATCTTTCTGTCGAGAAAATCCTTGCCCAACAATCTTGCAACCAGACCAAATGGCGTAAATACCAGAAAAAACAAAATACTCAAAATTACTTTAGTCATTAACCAGCCTAAAATAAGTGCGAACGTCATCCAGAGTTTATAGATCGGCCTCAAAATAACTGGAACAATCAATCCTGAAAGAATAAATGTTAGTCCCAAAAGCATAAAGTAAAGATATGATTCCCTTCTCGTCCAGAATAGAATACAACCCAAAACCATTAAGACTATTCCAATAAGCAAACCAAACTTTCTTAATTCCTTTCTTGAAGCGGTAAGTTTTTTTATTTCTTCAATCAGCATATTATTTTTCAATCTAATTCAAATTCTTTAAGCCAATCTGTGTCGTTTTTCAATGGCTTTTGTTCAGTTTTATCCAATAAATAATTCCCCATGATAAGATAATCCATATTCGTTCGCATGAAGCAACGATAAGCATCTTCTGGCGTACAAACTATTGGCTCACCACGAACGTTAAAAGATGTATTGATAATAACAGCACAGTCATAATCCTTTTCGAACCTGGAAATCATTTCATAATAAAGCGGATTAGTTTCTTGATGAACCGTCTGAATCCTTGCCGAATAATCGACATGTGTTATTGCAGGAATGTCTGAGCGGGCAATTTTCAATTTGTCAAGCCCAAAAAGATTTGTTTCTTGTTCTGTCATTTCTTTTTGACGTTCTTTTTTTACCTTAGCTACTAACAGCATATATGGACTCTTACGGTCAATTTCAAAGTAATTATCGGTTCTCTCCGCCAATACTGAGGGCGCAAATGGGCGGAAACTCTCCCGAAACTTAATTTTTAGATTCATGTTCTCCTGCATCTTGGGGGAACGTGCATCACCAAGAATTGATCTTGCACCCAATGCGCGGGGACCAAATTCCATCCTGCCTTGAAACCAACCGATTACTTTCTCTGCTGCAATGAGATCAGCTATTGTTTTTGGTATTGAATCAGTTGTTATTTCTTTGAACGGAATGTTATTTTTTTCCAGGTATTTACTAATCTGACCATTTTGAAATTCAGGACCAAGATAGGCGCCATGCATGGAATCTTCGTGATCCACATGTCTCTCTTTGTCTGAATACTCATACCAAGCGATTAATGCTGCTCCGATTGCACCGCCAGCGTCTCCCGCAGCAGGTTGAATCCAGATATCGTTGTAGAGTCCTTCACGTAAGAGTTTACCATTTGCCACACAATTTAGTGCGACTCCTCCTGCCAGACATAAATATTTCTGCATTGTCTCTTTGTGAATATGTCGTGCCATTCGCAACATCACTTCTTCAGTGACTTCTTGTGCTGAACGAGCTAAATCCATGTCTCGCTGCGTTAGCTTTGTTTCTGGTTTCCTGGGCGGTCCGCCAAACAACTTATTGAATTTTTTGTTTGTCATGGTTAAGCCAGCACAGTAGTTGAAATAATCCATATTTAGTTTGAATGAACCGTCTTCCTTTAAATCTATTAACTCTTGAAGAATTAAATCCTTGTATTTTGGCTCACCATAGGGTGCCAATCCCATAACTTTATATTCACCCGAATTAACTTTGAAGCCAGTATAGTAAGTAAAAGCCGAATAGAGCAAACCAATGGAGTGGGGGAATTTGATGTCGGCGATGATATGAATATGTTTGTCTTTTCCTAAGCCATAGCTGGTCGTCGTCCATTCCCCCACACCATCTAATGTTAAAAAAGCTGCCTCCTGAAAAGGCGAGGGAAAAAATGCAGAAGCAGCGTGAGATTCATGGTGTTCTGGGAAAATGATCTTTCCCTCATAATCGAGTTCTTTTCTTATCAGTTCTTTGATCCAAATTTTTTGTTTTATCCAAAGAGGGATCGCCTTGACAAATGACTTTATGCCAATTGGTGCATAAGCAAGATATGTTTCTATTATCCGTTCAAACTTCAGGAATGGTTTGTCATAAAATGCTATCAAATCCAAATCTTTTCCTGTCGAACCACTATTTTGTAGACAAAAATTTATCGCGTTTATCGGGAACGAAGGATCGTGTTTTTTCCTGGTAAAGCGCTCCTCTTGGGCTGCTGAAATAATTTTACCATCTTCCACCAAACATGCGGCACTATCATGATAAAATGCTGAAATTCCAAGTATATTCATTGTATTTCCAACTGCTTTTTCACAAAAGTAACAGTGTTCATATCTTCAGGAGCATTAATTCGATTTAATGCTTCTGATCTGGTTAAGTAGCCTTCTCTAACCAACTTAGCCAG
>CAYGAC010000042.1:0-29090 GCA_964347865.1 uncultured Thermoplasmatales archaeon | reverse complement strand
GACTTGGGACCTTGATGATGGAAGTTATGGATTCGGTGAATTTTTTAAACACCGATATGCAGAAAACGGTATTTACAGTGTCAATTTGACCGTAAAGGATAATGATGGTGCAACCGATTATTTTACACAGACTGTTTTCGTGGGAAATAAACCACCAGTTGCAATTGGCAATACAGCAACAGTGAATGAAGATACCATAGACAATCTTATAGATGTATTATTTGATGATTATGATGTAAATGGAGATAATATTACTATTTTCTCAGTATCATCTCCTTTTAATGGATCGGTAACAACTGATGGCAACTTTCTTTATTACACACCAAATCAAGATCATTATGGGTCCGATCAGTTTAACTACACCGTTTTTGATGGAAAGAGTGAAACAGATACCGCAATCGTTACCATAAATATAATAAATGTAAATGACACACCAGTTGCACGGTTTGCCTATGAGCCGAGTAATCCTTCCACAACAGACCTTGTCTCATTTTACAATACATCAATCGATCATGATGGTGATATTGTAAATTGGACTTGGGATCTTGACGATGGTAACTCTAGTTACGGTGAGTTTTTTAAACATCGGTATGCAGAAAATGGCTCTTACAGTGTAAATTTAACAGTAAAGGACAGTAATGGTACTACTAATTCTATTAATCAGATTGTTTACGTGGGTAACCAACTTCCAACTGCAGGATTTACATACATGCCAAGGAGCCCTTCCACAACAGATTTTGTCTCTTTTGACAGTACATCAATAGATCCTGATGCTTCTATTGTTAATGAGACTATTTTAATACGAAACATGTGGTTTTTAGATAGAATAACGACAACTTTAGAGCATATTGATATAGATATTGAGAAAACAATAATTCATCAATGGACATATAATTTTTCTTTTATTATAAATAGAAGTGGAACATTCAAATTAGCTTTTCTCTTATTTAAAACACCTATGGAGAACTATACTATAGGCAATGATTATGAAGACCAAGCTAAATACATACTTGAAAATGTCTATAGGGAATTACATTTTTGGGTGGATGTATTTTATCAAATACCACCAGTAGCAAACTTTACTATCTCATCCGGAAAACCCACTATAGAAGATACAATCCTTTTTATAAGCAACTCCACGTCCATTAATAGCAGTATTTCTTCATGGAAATGGGATTTTGGAGACGGTAACACAAGTTTCGGAGAAATAATTGGATTAAAATTTGATGGGATCGATGACTTTATTGATTGCGGAACAAATGAGAGTTTACAACCTATTAATGGAACTTTTGAGGCATGGATTTATAGTAAAGATTATACGGGATGGAGAAAAATTTTTGCAGGAAGTTATATAGTTAGTTACAGAAGACATGGTAGTTTCTCCATTAATAATAATTTATTGGTCCTAACACTTACTAATACCGATAAAAGAGAATGGGAAGGACATACATATTACGCTGGTTTTAAAACTAATGTTTGGTACTATGTAGCAGCAACATGGGATGGTTCACATGTATCATTTTATATAAACGGATCACAAAAACAAAGAGACAATCAAAGATTAGTTCCTGTAGGTAACACAGATCCTAAAAGAATAGGAGCATTAGATCCGCCTTGGAATCCACAAGTCTTCAATGGCATTATTAAAGACATTAGAATCTATAATCGATCATTAAATAACACGGAAATTCAAAACAACTACAATGGAAATATCACGACTACTAATCTTGTCAGCTGGTGGATGATGAATGATGGCGGAGATATAGCCAATGACGCTATGGGACGCTATAATGGAACAATCCACGGAGCCAACTGGATTAATCAGGCATCTCATAAATATAGCCACCCTGGAACTTATAATGTGACACTTACAATATCAAATGAATTTCGTCAAATCCACTCAATTTCAAAAATTATTACAGTTAAGTGAATTGTAATTAAGTAATAATTTATTTAAAAAGATGAAAAATATTAAAAAAAGAAATTCTAAAATCGTTATTTTTACCTTTACATATTTTAATTCAATTAGATGTTTTACTATCGATAATTGTATCATCATCCACAACTTTTACAGAATCAAAAGTAACAACAAGATTTCCCAAATTATCTATGCTATACAATTTTGTATCTACTTCTTTTGACGGCTCTACAAGACCACATACAAGTCCAGTTTTTTCATCAACAACAGAATCCCTTAAAATACCAAGATAAGAGCCATCCTGACTCATTACTTTTTTTCCTGTGATACCGTCTTCAAGTACCTTTGCAATTTTTCTCTCCCTCACAATATAATAAAGATATATTAAACCAATCAAACATATAATCCAGATAATGATAAGAAAAGCAATATCCAGAAGTTGCTCTCCATATCTGTTGACATAAATAGTAACTGATTTACTTTCACTAAAAAACGCAAGTAAAGTTCTATATGTAATAATACATAAACTCCCTATACCAAGTAGATAACCAGGTACGATAAGTAGTTTACATTTCATTTCAACCTGTATAAGATAATTATTATTTAAATTTCTGGTTTTTTATTTACAAGCTTATAGTACTACAAAAATGTTAATATGCTTTATGAAATTCAGAATTGTATGAAAATAATTTGGAGAACACTTTCTATTTCCCTAATAAGCTCAATAATTGTAACCGAATTTTCAAGTTTAATATTATCAATCAGTGGAATAATTCAAGTTTATCCAATATATTTAGATTATCTGATGCATTTTTCCTCTGAAAATTTTCCAAAATATTATGATAGATATTACGATATGAATTTATCAGTAATTCTTGTAGATCGAAGTATAGAGCCCCCATTTTTTCTCTCATTATGGTTTTATAAGATTGCTTTTTTAGTTATTCTAATTATATTAACTATTCTATTCTATTTTTCAATAGAATTCTCAAAGAAAAAAATAGTTAAATTATCAAAATAATTGTCGGAATTTTTAATTTCCAGTTAATATCTTTTAGAATTTGAATCAATTAAATAAAAAATGAATCCGAATAAGAGTAGAAAAAACCAAAAATAAAAGGTAATTTAATATTATCTTCTCTATTGTTTTTACCATACCTTTAAACTCATTTTGACATTTTGACACGATATCCTTAAGTATTATCATTGATAGATTTTATCATAATTTCATATAACTAAGATATGGAGATTAAATGACATGTACGAGATTCCAGTAATTGTACTTGGAAGTGGAATAACTGCTCTTGGATCCATTAGATCTTTAGGAAGAGCCGGAATAACCGTGTATTGTATAAATGAAAAAAAAAGTGAAGCCATGTATTCTAAATATTGTAAAAAATACTTCATTTATCGTAATATTCAAAAAAATAAAGATAATCTTAAAACTGCTTTAATTAACCTTAATTTTCAAATAAAAAAACCTGCAGTTATCTTCCCAACATCAGATATTTATTTATTAACGTTATCTGATGTTATTAATGATTTAAATGGTTATTATATATCGATTCCAAAAAGAAAAGTACTGAATATTTTGATAAATAAAAAAAATTTTTATCAGTCTCTTATCCAAAAAAAAATTCATCACCCCATTACATATTTTCCTAAAAACCAAGAAGATATTAAAATGTTGAGTAAAAAAATCACTTATCCAATATTTTTAAAACCCTATTATTCGCATATATTTCAAGAAAAATTCAGTAAAAAGGGCATAGTAGCAAATTCACAGAAAGAATTACTAAATTTTTGGTTAAAGGTTAGAAATCTAAACTTAGAGATGATGATACAGGAGATAATTGTTAGTCCACCAAGAAACCACATATTGATAGATGGATTTATAGATCGAGATTTAAAACCTAAAGCATTATTTGCACGTCAGAGGATAAGAAGCTATCCTATTGATTTTGGAAATAGCTCTCTAACCGTGAGCACTCCCATCTCAAAATACATCCCCTTAAAGAATACGATTCTCAAATACTTAAAATCCATCCACTATCAAGGATTATTCGATGCAGAGTTTATATTGGATTATCGAGATGGTCTGTTCAAATTAATAGAAATCAATGCAAGAACTTCTGCATGGTTCAACACACTCTCAGCAAAATGCGGTATTAATCTAATGCTTATCGCTTATCTGAATGCAATTGGGGAAAATATGAATTATATAGATATTTATGAATCGGGTTTTAAATGGTTATGTGGCGGAAACGATCTAATGTCATCATTAAAATTATTTTCAAAGGGTGATTTAGGAATAAAAGGATTTATGCACTCCTTATCAGGAATAAAAGACTATGCTTGGTTTGCAGAGGATGATTTCAAACCTTTTGCTTTGAATATTATATTTTCTTTATCTAAAATTATTGAAAAAAAACATAATAATTAATAAAAATATATTTTTTCTTAAAAAATAATATTATATATTAAATTATAGTAAATGAAAATTATTTATTATTCGGGGTTCTATTTTCTTTAAATTATTTTTGAATTTTAACAAATACACTATAATTGTTAATTTATTGTTTTCATATTGCATGAAAATTAATAACTTTCATGCTTTGTATAAATCTTAACTTTTAAACTGATTTAAAATCATTTTTGGATAATAACTGTCAAAGATACCTGGTAACAGTTGTACAACAAGTGCTTAATACGCGAATTTGCAAAATGTGATGTAATAAAATAAAATGGTGTAGATTTTATGTCGAAAGAAAATAAGAACCATTTGTTTAAGAAGGCAGGTATTTACGCAATAACAATGATACTTATAGCAGGAGCCTTTATCCCTACAGCAACGTCATGTCACCCAGGTGTAAAGATAGAAAAAACAGGTCCAATTTTTGCCTATGTAGGTGATGAAATCACCTATTTCTACAATGTCAGCAATACAGGAGATATGCCCCTTTGGGGTATTGGTATTGAGGATAATCAGTGTGGTGTGGCGAGTTATGTCTCAGGTGATGACAACCAAAATGAAAAACTTGATACAAATGAAGTATGGATGTACAAGAAGTCGTATACTCCCAGTTTTACGTTCCCTGATCCACTAATCAATACAGCCAAAGTCTGTGCTTTGTGGCAACAAGGAAAATGGATTCATGATACAGACAATTATACGTTATATCCATTTATACTCCGGAAAAATGTTCTTCTTTACTGGGAAGGAGAAAATATTAACTACAATGATCCAGAAACAGAGTTTACCGTCGAGATGTGGAAAGGTGAGGATGTACTTGACACGTTCACTATCAGTGAATCATCAATGCAGCGATTGTGGCTCAGTGAAGGCACCTATCAGTTCTGCGAAGTTGAACTTCCCGATGGATACGAATCTGCATATGAATGTATCACATTTACACCGGGAGAACAGTATCCAGATTGGACCCATATCAACGTAATCACCTTTGATCTCGCTATCGTAAAAAACGGACCAGAAGTTGTTTACCAAGGCGACAATGTAACGTATTATTACTATGTTACAAATGCAGGACCTGCAAGTGTAACACCATTAGTGGAAGATGACATCTGTGGTGAATCAACATTTACTGGTGGAGATAGCAACGAAAATGGCAAGATTGATCCCGATGAAACTTGGACGTATGAATGTAATTACACAGTCATCGAGGAATGTGAAAGTTATCTGAATAATACCGTTAACGTCACCGATGAAGAAGGAGCAGGTATTTCACCTGATGAGTGGTGGCTTGGTGGCGATAGAAATCTCGATAATAACGAAGATGACTGGTCTGTAATTGTTATGTGTCAACAAGAAGAACCAGACCCTGATCCAGACCCTGATCCAGACCCTGACCCTGATCCTGACCCTGATCCTGATCCAGAACCTGAAGAAAAACAATCAATAGTAACCACAATATTTATCAGTAATACTGGAAACAAACCCCATGCAGATGCAAATGGACCCTATGAAGGAGATGTTGACCAAGACATCGAGTTTGATGGTTCAGGAAGCTATGACTTAAGTAATTCTATTACGTACTATGGCTGGGCATTTGGCGATGGAAAAACAGGCGTTGGCGAAACGGTTAGTCATGCATACGAATATGGTGGAACGTACGTCGTGGAATTGACTGTTGTAAACGACAAAGGAAACTGGGATACTGATACAACAACCGCACATGTAAATGTACCGAACAGACCTCCATCAATCCCAATAATCAGTGGTCCAAGTTGTAGTACCAACACAAAATACTCCTATGTCTTTGGGGCAAAGGACCCAGATAAAGACGATATTAACTATATCATCGACTGGGGTGATGGATCCACGGATGAAACAGGATTCATACAAAGTGGGAAACTCTTTTCCATGCTGCATAGCTGGGAAAAAGCTGGAAAATTCAACATAACCGTAACTGCAACAGATAATGAGTTAACATCACAAGCGTCTATGATTGTAACCATGGAAGATAATATTACAGATAACATCGCCATTGTCATACTAGGAATACTCGCATTGATTGCTCTCATGATAGTACTGATGTACAGTAGAAAAAAGAAAAAGAAATAAACAATTATATCTAACACCTCTCTTTTTTTATTTTTTTACTTATTTTTTTCATTTTGTCATTCTAACACCATATCTTTATATATAATTAATAACACAGTATATCACAATATCTTTAAATATAAGATATTAAAGAGTATAACATTAAATGGATGGAACCGAGATGGAAAAAAGGATATACCTACCAATAACCATTCTTGGATTGCTACTTGCATTCATAGGAGTACCTATTTTATCAGCGGGTACACAATCGATTCCATCCTATACCCATGAGATATCCACAACCAATTTTGATATGGTTATCTTTTTATCACCACAATATGCAGACGATACGGATATACAAACATCAATCAACTCCTATATAGAAGCAGTAAAAGAAGACCTTGGTTGGACTACACAACTTATTGCAATAAATCAAGAAAATAACGACTATAAGGTAATTGATCAACTAATCGAATACTACTACTATTTATTCCAAATCAAAGCCTGTATTATGGTAGGAGAAGATATTGATACTGCACTTGCGGGTGATTCTGATTATATTGAAAAACCAAGCACCATTCCCTGGGCAACTCTTGGTGGAGAACAAGCGTATGAAACAGCAAACCAAGGAATCGTTGTAAAACCGTATACAACCGATATTGCTATATCACTTCTCTATCCAACCCATACGTTAGATTATCAAACAAAGAAAGCTCATATTATTTCTGCGTTTGAAAAATTCTCAACAAGAAGTACGTATTATCTAGACAACATCTTTGTTAGTGAAGCATCTGATATCAATCATCATTCAAAAGAACTCTACAAACAATTAAGCATATACGGAAATCTCACCTATTTGGAAGATTCACCAAACATCTATGCATCCTTAAACAAAGACTATTCCATGTACTTTGTCCATGGGCATTCAAATCCATCAGGAACAGATATACATAAAGATGAAACCGGATGGTTCTCTGCAACCTATGTTGATTATGTGCATACACCCTTCTTTGGAGCAGATGGATGTTATGTGAATGGTTGGTGGTCAGATAAAATAGATAATAACAAACTTGACTCAAGCATCAACACTGTTTGGTATGGCTCAACAATATTTACCAGTAAACACGTACAAGTTATGGCACTCGGTCTTCTCTCCCAACAAGGATTTTCCTATTCAGTCAGTTTTATTGAAAATGCAATGCCTGATTTATATGAAGGAAAAACTCTTGCAGAATCGATTATTGGAGATACCTTTGTTGATACCACCATCATTATTGGGGATCCAACGTTTCATTATCATTAACCTTTTTTCCTTCAATTAAATTTTAATACTGAGAAGATTATATTTATATTTAAGTTGTTATAAAATGTCACGAGAGGATTTCAAGTCATTTATTCCTGCAGATAAAGTAATTCCAGAGCTTACCATAAAAGCAATTCTTGTCGGGGTATTTTTAGCAATTATTCTTGGAGCAGCAAATGCGTATCTTGGGCTGTATGCAGGAATGACGGTTTCAGCAATTATTCCCGGAGCAGTTCTTGCATTGGCATTGATGAAACCTTTTAAACCAACGATTCTTGAAGTAAACATTGCAACTATGGGTGCATCGGCAGGAGAATGTATTGCAGCAGGTGTCATATTTACCATTCCAGCGCTTCTTCTTTTGGATGTTTGGACCGAAATCAACTACCTACAAACTACCCTTATCTCACTTATTGGAGGTCTTCTTGGTGTTTTATGGATGGTACCGCTGCGACGAGCACTTGTCGTAAAAACCGATCTTCCCTTCCCTGAAGGAATCGCGGTTGCAGCAGTTCTTACCACGACGGTTGGTGGAGAAACTTCTCAAAAAAGTGGTATTAGTGGGATATGGCTTGCAATTGGTGCACTAATCGCTGCACTCTTTAAATTTGGACAAATATCACTGAATATCTTTCAAGGGACAATTCATGGTATGGTTAGTATTGGTAAGTATCTTATTTATGGAGAATCACGTGAAGGTTGGATTTATGGGGGAATGGTTACCTCACCAGCACTTCTTGGTGTTGGTTGGATTATTGGACCAAAGATTGCATCGTATGTATTTGTTGGTGGACTTCTCGGGTGGATAATAATTTCACCCCTTATCGTATTAGCAATGGGTCTTCCAAGTCCTGGTCCAGAATTTGCTGATCTTGGATTAACCATTGGCGGATTTTTTAAAATCTGGTCAGAACAAGTGCGATATATTGGCGTTGGAGCAATGCTGATTGGAGGATTATGGGCAGTATATTCGATTCGAACAAACCTCGTTGATAGTGTTAAAGAAGCGATCATTGGCATCAAAGCAGGAGCAGTAAAATCAAAAAAACGAACCGAACAAGATCTTAGTTACAAACTCATTTTTATCACGATTGGTATCATGATACTTCCTGTTTTTTTACTTTATCAGTGGCTTTCAGGGCTTCTTGGAATTGCACTCATCATGGCAATACTCACGATATTTTTAGCGTTTTTTGCATCGGCTCTTGCCGGTTATTTAACGGGTCTAGTGGGATCTTCAAATATGCCGATTTCAGGAGTAACGGTGATGATACTTCTTATTGTGAGCATTCTTATGCTTGCGTTTGGTGCATCAGGCATGGAAGGAATGGCGATTGTTATCTTTATTTCAGCAGTTATTGCTATCGGTGGATCGATATCCGGGGATTTATTACAAACGATGGCATCAGGACAAATGATTGGAGCAACACCGAAAAAACTCCAAATATCCATGGTTTTTGGTGTTGTCGCAATATCATTTGTTGTTGGCATTATTATTGGTGTCTTGCATGAAGCATTTACTATTGGCAGTCCCGGTTTTCCCGCACCTCAAGCATTTCTTATGGCAGGAATCGTAAGAGGAGTTTTAGGTGGAGAGATGCTCTGGCCGTACATCATAGCAGGTGCAGTTCTTGCCTTTATTTTGATTCTTATCGATCTCCCCGTTCTTCCCGTAGCTATTGGCATTTATCTCCCGTTTGCACTCTCGGTACCCATCTTTGCAGGTGGAAGTATTCGATACCTAACCGATCGTTTCTTTATGAAAAAATACGGGAGTACAGAGGAAGAAGAAATCAGTGATTGGGAGCTCGCAATAAAACAAACGGGAGTAAAACCAAAAGAAAAAGCGATACGAACAGGACTTTTATTTAGTGCTGGACTTGTTGCTGGTGAAGCATTAATGGGTGTTGTCGTAGCAGTTCTTGTTGTCTTAGGAATTCAACTCAGGTTGTTTGATTCCATTTCATGGTGGCCAGGTTTTGTGGTATTTATTTATATCGCACTGCTTCTCTTGTATATTCCAATACGAGAAACACTCAAGAACTAGTTTTGATCAGTAATCCATAAAGATTTTTTTAAATAATTTTATAGATAAAAAAAGCAAATATTTAAATAATAATATTTGTTAATATAAAATAAAGAATTATTATATTTCATAGACTTTCGGGGGACCACATTTAGTGCTTTGGAATAAATTGTTCAGAAACATAGCTATTTTCGGTATCATCGTATTATTTTTTGGAACAAATGTTATTCCATCTTTGGGAGATGAAGGACCAGAAGAACCAAGTGAATCACCCGAAGTTTTTATGGTTAATGAAACGACAATTAAACTAACTATTCCCGTGCAAACATTTGAATTTGGAAGTGCGTCTACCGAAGAGGGAGAGTTTGCCACCGTTAAAATAAACGGAAAAGGATTTTCTACTACTGTTGGTAAACCACGACTTCCATTGATAAAATATATGTTAGAAATTCCACATGGTGCTGATCTTGAAACTGAGATTACCTCAGTCAGGTGGAAATCAACCTCACTTCAAGAATTAGATTTACCCGACAGAATTATACCAGTGCAACCATCCGTTTTAAAAATTCCTGAGACTGAAGAAAAGTTTGTCATTAATACTAAGTATTATGCAACGAACGCATTTACCCCCGATAGTGTTGTAACTATTGCAGATAGGGGTAAAATACGAGAGCGACGGTTTATTCTTGTGGAAGTATCACCAATTCTCTATAATCCATCATCAGGTGAAATAAAAACCATGACTGCTTGTGAAATACTCATTAATCTTCCTGATAGTGATATAGACATAACGTATGAAAAAATAGCGCGTTTTAGTTCTTCTTCTTATGAACAGTTATTTGAAGTATTATTTGCAAATTACGGCTTTTATGAAAAAAACATTAACACAAGAGAAGATGAGGGGTATCTCATTATTATTTATGATGATTTTAATGATGAAATCAAGCCACTAGCAGATTTAAAGGAAACTCTTGGTTTTAATACAACAGTAACAAAAACCTCCGATATACCGGGAGGAGCTTCAAAAGAAAATATTAAAGATTATATTGAAGAAGCATACAATGAGTGGGCAACCCCTCCATCATATGTGTTACTTGTCGGTGATACACCCCAAATTCCTACGTACGTTGGTACTTCGGGTCCAACTGCCGTTGATTTATACTACGTAACCATAAATCCCGATGATTACTTCCCTGATATTTTTATTGGACGATTTCCTGCATCGACAGAATCCCATGTTACTGCAATGGTTAATAAAACCGTGTATTATGAAGAAGGTACGTTTAATTCAACCGAGTGGATAAAAAAAGCAGCATTTATGGCAGGAAATGATAATTACCATATTTCCGAAGGAACACACAACCATGTTATTGATACGTACCTTGACCCGAATAATTATACCTGTGATAAACTCTATATGGTAACCTATGGAGCAACAACTCAGGATGTAACCGATTCAATAAATGATGGACGAAGTCTCGCTATCTTTTCAGGTCATGGAAGCCCAAGTGGATGGGGAGATGGACCACCATTTTACCAATCAGATGTCAGAGCTCTGACAAATCAAGATATGTATCCTTTTGTGTGCAGTCATGCGTGTTCAACAAATACCTTTAATGATCCTGAATGTTTTGGAGAAACGTGGCTTCGTGAAGAGAGTAAAGCTGGCCTTGCTTTTTGGGGTGCATCAGCTTCAACCTTATGGGACGAAGACGATATTCTTGAACGAGGTATGTTTCAGGCATGGTGGGATGATGACCTTGAATGGATTGGGGGGATGACGGATATGGGTCTTTATTACCTCTATGAAAACTACAGTGGCGGGGGTTATACACAATACTACTTTGAAGCCTATAACATTATGGGCGATCCTTCAGTTAATTTGTGGAGTGCTGATCCAAATCCTCCACCAGAAAAACCTGAAAAACCACAAGGACCAACCCTTGGAGTGGTAAACAAAGAACTTACCTATTCAAGTGTCACGACGGATCCGGATGGAGAACAAGTGTATTATCAATTTAATTGGGGAGATAACACCTCAAGTGAATGGGTTGGACCCTATGATTCTGGAGATCGTGGAGAAGCATCGCATGCTTGGGATACTCTTGGAGAATATGAAGTAACGGTGAGAGCAAAGGATTCATATGGTGTGGTTAGTAGTTGGTCAGATCCATTACCCATTACCATTATTCAAGGACCATTACTTGACATTGGAATGATTAGTGGAGGCTTATTTAGAATAACTGCAGAAATTGAAAATGTTGGTTCAACAAATGCTACCAATGTTTCATGGAATATGAGTATAATCGGAGGAACACTATTTCTTGGAAGAGAAAGTAGTAGTATAATTCCAAGTATTGAACCTGATAAAAAAGCAAAAGTTCAATCAAGTGTAATTGTTGGTTTTGGAACAGTAAAGGTATCGGTTAATGCTGAGATACCAGAGGGAACGGATACGAGAACACAAGGTGGAAAGGTCATATTATTCCTCGTCTACATCAATCCTGGTGGTTAACACAAAGACTCATCATTTGCCAATTTTTTTTAAAATTTAAAATGTAAATAATGACGAGTTATATATCAAAAATTACCATTATAATTTATTAAATATGGAAAAATATATATAGACGTTTTATCATATTTATAATAGATATATATATCGGGGGGAAAAAATATGAAAAAAAGCAAAATATTGAAAGAAGCGAGCATTTTGTTAATTGCAGCACTTTTAGTCTTTTCCTCATCAGCTGCAGTTGCAAATACAGAAAATGAACCAACAGTACTAAGTGCACCGATTACAAAAACTTCCACAAGTCCACAACCACTCGATCAACCCGTTGTTTGGGACAATGGATTAGCTGTTGGAGGTATGGTTTCAGCTCAAGAAGAAGATGTGTATAATCTTGATTCAGTGCCTGCTGACGACTTTATGTTCGATGAAGATACCGATGTGTATGGATTATTCTTTATCGGCGGATATTGGAATCCTGGACAAGATGGAAAATTTGATTGGAATATATCGTTTTATGATGACGATGGAACTACTTGGTTCCCCGGAACCGTCATATTTAACGAAGTATTTGCCAACGCAGATATTGAACAAGAATTTTATTTCAATACAACATCTGTTTACATCAACCACACCATACAATTTGATGATCCCATAACCTTTACAGGAAATACAAAATACTGGGTATCAATCCAAGGTGTCGGAGATTTCCCACCACAATCTGGTCTTGTCAGACACAATGAATCAGAAGGTGGTATCAAATTAAAAGAAGCAGTATGGAAAGGTGCATATTGGGGAGTTCTCGATTGGGTAAATGGCTCAGACCAATTTGGTGAACCTGTTGACTATAGTTTCCAACTCCTTGGCAAAGAAACAAATCCTGCATTTGATATTACCATAAAAGGTGGAATTGGTGTCACTGCAAAAATCGATAACATTGGTGACGCTGATGCAACAAATGTAAACGCTACGATTGATGTCACCGGTGGAATAATAATCATCGGGGGATCAAAAACAGTCAACATTGCAAGTATTCCATTCGGAACAGCTGCAGATGCAAAATCATTTGTTCTTGGATTTGGAAAAGTAACAATCGATGTAGCTGTTTCATGTGACGAAGGAATCAACGGTGCCGCAAACGCAACAAAGCTAGTATTGTTGTTCTTAGTACTCTGAGGATATTTTATCCTCTCTTTTTTTCTTTAATTTCATATAAGTTATTTGAAAAATCTTTTAAAAATAGTAGATCTTTTCCTTCTTTTTTAATAATTAATGGTTTTAAACCATATATCTGTGAACGAGTGATTAATTCTTTTTTATCCTTAACTTCTATGCACGTGTGTTCATAGGGAGCAATTTTATTATTACTAATAAAAATCTCAAATCGTGTCTTGCTATTATCATAGACGTCAACATCAACACTCTGGTTTATACCAAATATATCTTTTGATAATTCATTAGATACAGTAAATGTTTTAACCTTGGGTATATCCAATATTTTCGTAAAAAATAACTCTGCTTTTTCCCGTTCTAAACATTGTAATGCTACATGATTTAAACAAACATTCTGGTTCATAGTTGCCTCTCATGTACTCAGTTATTTTAAAATGTTTGTAAAAATTTCAAGATACTATAAAAGTAAAGCATTCTATACATTTGTATGCATGATGGCTCATGGTTTCGAAATGAAATTATTTATCACATACTTATTGATCGATTTGCAGGTTTTGAAACACTAAAAGATTGGGAAATACCAAAATTTCTTGGCGGAACAATACAAGGTATTATTGAAAAACTCCCCTATCTTGATGACCTTGGGATTACAACTTTATGGATCTCACCCTTTTACGAAACATCCGCTTATCATGGCTATCATATTACTGATTTTTATCAGATAGATCCCCATTTTGGAACGTTGGAGGATATTAAGGAGTTGATACAAGAAACACATAACCATGATATGCATATCATTGCAGATTTTGTCCCGAATCATTGTTCACGACATCATCCTTTTTTTCAAGATGCACAATCAAACAAATCCAGTCCCTATGTTAATTGGTTTAATTTTACGAACTGGCCCCATGAATATCTCAGTTTTTTGAGTGTTACAGAAATTCCAAAACTAAATCTTGATAATCCTTTGGTTAAAGAGCATATCATTAATGCAGCATTGTGTTGGCTCAGTCTTGGTTTTGATGGATTTAGACTTGATCATGTTATTGGTCCACCACATTCTTTTTGGAAAGATTTTAGAAAAGAACTAAAAGATAAGTATCCAAATGTAGTTTTAATCGGAGAAGCATGGATGATGGGAATAAAAAGACGGGAACTAAGAACCATCAACATAAAAAATAAATTTTTTAAGTGGCTATTTGGCGCGTCTTCAGATACTCTTTTAAAAGAATATGTTGGAGAACTCGATGGAGTGCTTGATTTCAGATTTCAAGAATTACTAAAACGTTATGTAACAAACCCTAATCTTTCTAAACAGACATTATATAAAAATATTAATCGTCATTTTTCACATTTTCCAGATAGTTATTATTTACCCAATTTTCTTGATAATCATGATATGGATAGATTTCTTTTTCAATGTGGAAATGATAAAGAAAAACTAAAAGAAGCAGCACAAATACAATTTGATGTAGGGCAACCTCCAATCATTTATTATGGTACTGAAATTGGTATGACCCAAACCAAATCTATGTGGAAAATTCCAAGTTATGGTGATTTGCAAGCACGACAACCAATGGATTGGGAAAACCAGGATACTGAATTATTGAATTTTTACAAGAAATTAATATATGAAAAGAAATCCAGGAGTAAAAATGAGATGAAGTGAGGAAACCATGGAATTTGATTTCTTTTTATGGCCAATGCTTGTGCCGATGATTCTTCCTCTTTTTTATTGTTTTAACTACAATTTTAAATTCATTGTTATATTTATTAGTAATTTAACTAAAATTACCTAAAAATGATACCTTTATATAGGTGTAATAATTAGCATGGGTTAATGATTAACATGGTTAATCTTATCGTTTCATTTTTTTAATAAATTCATTAATACATTCTGATAATATTTTTAATTCATTTGTTTTCATAATTATTTCATTAATAGGTACAATTCTAGTTCCATCTTTATTGAATCCTGTGAGACATAAGTATATTTTGTTGATATTTTTAACAATATGATCTTGCGGCTTTTTTAAAATACCAACACCAACAAATCCATTTGGGCATTCAATCATATGAACTGTACTAATCGTGCCCTTAAATGTATCTTTTTGATTCTGTAGATCATTTTTCATTTGTTCTGTAATTTTAATTTTAGCACAAACTTTTTCATTTTCATCTTTTATTTCAAAATATTCATTCATTATCTACCTCCCAATAATTTTAATATATTACTTCTTTATAACTCTATTTTAATCCATCGCACATTCTTCTAAAAAATCTAAATCCATCTGAAATCTATCTGAAGCAGTATTATTCAACTTTTTACTACCATAAATGTTGAAATCCCGATCATGACAATAATAGACGATAACATTACATAATTGTTCCTGTGCCATTGTTACTGCTTCTGAAAGATCTTCATCTCCACTTATTAATATAAATACATCCGCAAATCTTTTTTGGGCCATTTTAACAAGGTCTAAAGCAATGGAAACATCAACACCTTTTTGTTTAGGTTCAGTGTACTCTTTTTTACATTTCGGACAATAGAATTTTTCAAGTCTTACTCGACCTACAGGGACAAACTCATGATTTTTTATTCTATTAATTGCATAGAAAAATTTTTGTTTTTTCTTATATGCTTCCTCTTCTTGAGGTGTTGCTTCCGGGCTTTTGTAAGGATTTGCGTGATAAATTTTTGTTCTGATATGAGTCATTCCGTTACATAATTTTTTGGAGAATTTATCAAAAGATATTTTTTTCTTTCTGTTTTTTGTTAGATAATTATTTACCATATCAAAATATCCGCAATCTATTACAACAACAGCTTTTTGCGTCATTTAATCACAGTTTAAGTAATAGACCTAACTTTTAAAAATTAGACGGCCGCCGTTCACAAATAGCTGAACGACGGTTAACAAACCACTTTCGTTATTAGCTAACGAAAGGTAACATAAACAATGATATTTATATCATAACTAGTATTTATAATTGACGGTATACCGTACCCTTTCTCCTTATAAATGGACGTACGGTATGGCGTACGACATTATTCATCTTTTTTTCTAATCCAACTAGGATGAATACATTAGGACAATACGTGAAATTCCTCCTCAAGAATATGAATATTGTTATACTGACCATTTCCTAAAATCATTGGCAAAAAATGTTCTAGATGGTTGTAAAAATATAGGTCTCAATAATTATAAAGATCAAAGTGAACAAGTAAGCAACTTAAAGTTAGTTATTTTAGTAATTGAATCCTTCAAGAAGTTCTTAGAGAATCTCTTAGTTTAGAGAATATGGGAGATTAATCGAATTAAAGAAATTAATATTAAAATTGTGAATTTTGGCTTGTAATCATATTTATTTTTCTTTAATAGCTATTAAAAAGCTAAAAGGCTAAAATATAAGTGCATGAAAAACATTCACAACAAGCCCAAACCAAAAGTAATTATGGGAGGAAAAATGATAGAGGATATAATTACTGATTTGGAGTTATTATTTCAGCAAGATAAGATTCCAGGTAATGAATTTGATGAGTTTTTAAGTAAATTAAAGAGTGAAGAGGTTACGCATTATCTAAGATCTTTAAGGGATGGCTCAAAGCCTGAACGTGCCTTAAAGGATGTGTTTTTTAGTCACGGGTCAGAATTTGTGAAATTATTTGGTCGAGCTGAACCTGAAGTATTCAAAGTAAAAACTGGATTTATCGATTATGTGATTGAGAGAGAAGGTGGAAAGGCAGTATACCTAGAGATTAAACCACCATTTGTAGCCATTTTCAAGGAGGAGAAGGGTGGTAGGAGAATATTTAAGGGGATAAAGAAGGAAAGTCTGGAAACCACAAAATACAAAGAGCAAATAGAAAAATACTTGAAGACAGAAGGAGAGTACATTATCCTTACAAATTTAGAAGACTGGTTCTTCTTCAGCGAATCTTTCACACGAGAGCTAACTAAACCTTTTGCAGAGATACCATTTTCAGATTTTATAAAAGAATTCAAACAAATAGGCGATCTATACAAATTTTCTGATTTAAAAGAAGAGTTATCAATAAAAGAACCTCTCGACAAAGAATTTTTTAAGAGTTTAGATACTTGGGTAAAGGAACTTAAAAAAGTGGAGTTTACAGTTGATAATAAAATAAGGGACGAACTTATTATAAACCTGATAAACAAACTCATTTTTATACAATGTTTAGACAAGCTATGGGTTGGCCCAAATAAGTATTTTGAAAGGAACTGGTCCAGATTAGAAAGCGAATGGGCTGGTCGTAAAAAAGAAATATTGAACGAATTTCTTAAAAGGACTGACAATTACTTTTACAAGATATATGATACTGAATTATTTAGAGAATATGGTAAGAAGACAATTTTTGATTTTGTTAAAAAGAATAAGGGAAATATCGAATTATTCTACAAAAAACTAAAACTTGTTCTTGGAATAGAATTCGGAGCTACACATGTTGGATGGGTTAACGGAATAACACAATACAATTTTAGGTTTATTGATGAAGATATCCTCGGGAAAGCATATGAGAAATATTTGGCCAAGGTAAGAAAAGAAGAAGGTATTTACTATACACCAAAGTACATAACGAAATACATCGTTGAAAACACAGTAGGAAAACGATATGATTTGCTGTTGGGTAAAACCCAAAAATCTCTAATAAATGAAAATTTTGACGATACAAAAGAATTAATTGATGAATTTCTCTCTATAAGAGTTTTAGATCCAGCTTGTGGATCTGGTTCATTTTTAATCAAGGCATTAAGACTAATATGGGAAAAATACAATCAGTTAAAAATGATTCTAGATGAAATAAATAATAAATTAAAGTTGAAAAATTCAGAAAAACCTGATTCAACTACTTTTACAAAATTTGAGGATGATTCTAGGATTAAAGTTATATACAAAATTATCGGATTTGGAGATAAAAGAAAATTAATATCAAAAATAATTCTCCGACATATACACGGAAATGATTTAGACTCTAGAGCATTGGAGGTTGCCAAAGTTAATATTTGGCTTGAGGCAATTAAATTAATTCCAAGCGAATTCAGGTATGATAAGTTACCAGATGATACAAATCACATTTTACCCTCCTTAGAAATGAATTTGGGTCATGGAGATTCATTAGTTGGATTGCCAGAAGATAAAACTGCTGAATTTTTAAGGAATAATCATAAAGAAGATCTAAAAAAACTGTTTGAATTACGAGGCCAATATTTAAAAGATCCAACGAAGGAAAAATCAATTGAAGAGATAAAAGAAATAAAAAACAGAATCAGAAAAGAACTTGACAAAGAACTCAAGCGTTATTTAATGGATAGGAAATTACCCAAACAAATCCTTGAAAAGACTATCCCATTCTATTGGCCTTTGGATTTTTGGTTTACTTTTTTCGATAAAAAATTGGATATTATGAAAAAAGAACAACAAGGGTTTGACGCTGCTATTGGAAATCCCCCATATGTCGATTCAGAACAAATGGTAAGTAAAATGCCAATTAATCGAGAATATCTTTCTAAGATTTATGATAGTGCTTCAGGAAATTGGGATGAGTATTGCGTATTTACTGAACGAGCTATTCAATTAACAAAATTGAATGGGAATTTTAGTTATATTATACCAAATAAAATACTTGCTGCAGAATACGCAGTAGGTATACAGCAAATATTGTACTTATATACTATCTCAAACATTAGGGATTATTCAAGAGTCAATGTTTTTGAAGAAGCTGCAGTTTATCCTATAGTTATAGTTCTGAATAAAACCAACAGGAAAAAAAATAATAAAATCTACGTTGAAATTTTTGATCAAAAGGGATTAGGTATATTCAAAATACATGAAAATAATGTTGAACAATCTCTATTAGAAAAATTACCCGAAGGTATTTGGTCTCCAATTCTCAGTTTAAATTTCTATATTCTAGAAAAAATATTGAAAAATTCGATTTCCCTTGAACAATTTGGTTTTGATGTTCATGGATCCTGTAGTGTTTCCGAAGCATATGAAATTGGAAAACTAATCACTGAGCATAGCGATGTACAAAAGAATATTGATGTAATAAAATTTGTAAATACAGGAACAGTTGACAGATATATTCCATTATGGGGCATAATAAAAACAAATTATATCAAAAATAGATTTGATAAACCAGTTTTATTAGCAAAAGAACTGAAGAGTTTTTCAGATAAAAGATTCAAAGAATCTGAATCTAAAAAAATAATAATTGCGGGAATGACAAGAGAGCTAGAGTGTTTCTATGATGAAGGATATTATAATGCAGGAAAATCGACAGTTATCGTTTTAGAAAAGGAGAAATATTTACCATTGCTTTCGACGTTAATCAATAGCAAATTAATAGCTTTTGTGTATAGAATTTTCTACGAATCCTTATCATTAAGTGGAGGTTATTTAAGAGTTGGCCCTCCGCAGATAAAAAGACTACCAATTCCAAAAAATATCATTTATCAAACAAAAAATACTATCGAAGCATGTAGAAGCAGAATAATGGCACTTAAAGAAATTCAATATAAATTCAAAGAAATCTGGAATGAATATTCTAAGAAATACAGAAATAATTACAAATCACTAAATGAAATTTTAATGGAGGATAAGAATAAGATTGGGGAAGGAGATTTCAATAAAGTTTGGGCATCTGATGCAAGTATTTACCCAAATGGAGACACAGAGCTGTTAAATAAAGAATTTATCGACTTTAAAGTCATCATAGATAATAATAAAATAAAATTATATGGTATTTTTGATTCAAGCGAAGAGCTAATTTTAGAAATTAAAATGAAGGATAAAGAGTTGAAAGCTATTATTCGTTTATCAATTTTGGAATTGCTTGGTTCGAGAAGTAAAGTCAAAACACTTAAGGATATATTCTCTAAAACAGATATCCCTATAATCCAACCGAATTCATATGAAAATTCCCAAAATCTAATTAAAGGAGCTATAAAGAGTTTTGATGAATGGCTTAATAAGCAGAATTTTGAAATAAAAGTAACAGATGTAATCAACATCGAGAACGAAATCCAAGAAATAGATAACCAAATAGATGCCCATGTTTTCAAACTATATAAATTAAGTAAAAATGAAGTCGAAATTGTTCTAAATTCTCTGGGAATCATAGATAGTATTAAAAACGATATTCTAGCCAAATTTGATGATTTGAAATAAATAAGTTCTGTTAGGCTTTTATATGATTAACAATTCTGGACTTCAAGAGTGGTGAGGACAAAGAAAGTAATAAATATTTAAGAGCAATTAGCTGATCATCCATAAAATTAGAGAACACAAAGATTTGATGAAATGGTCAAAATATCATATTATAAATGGGAAATTGTGGGCAACACACTAAGGGCATATGGTGGAAAGGTAAAACAATATCGGCACAATATACCTGTCAGTGATTTTTTTCAGGTTGTGAGGAAAATTCTACATGTTTGTAAAAAAGATGGTATGGTTTCCAAATTGGATATTCTAAACGGGATGCATAATGCTAAACTATCTGGTAACAGAATATTCAATAAAGAGACTCACGATTATAAAATCAAAATAATATTTGATATATTAACAAGCGAAAATGTCCTCCGGCATGAAGGGATAAAAAAATATGGTCATAATAAAAAAGGTAGGAATCCATATGGGTATATACTAAATCAATCTGAAGAAGAAATTGAAAAATGGTTATATAAACTAAAGAAAAGATAAATTTTTAACTCTCATATTCTTATACCTGTTCTTGATATATTTTAACATTCAATATTGTAGAAACTGTAATTATTTTTCCGTTAATTAACTGATGGCACCTTCTTCCAACAAGCGTTTCATTTCTTTTGTAGATATGTATTGTCCAGCCATTGTTATACGTTGATTGAACGTTATATTTTTTTTTAATTTCACTATTTTTTCCAGTTCAAGGAATAATAAGGGCTTTGATTCTCTACCTATGATATATCTATCAAACTCTGCTTTTTTCATCTGAATTCTATTAATATAATTTTGTTTTATATCTAAAGGTGTTTTAAAGGATACCTTATGGATTTTTGCATAACCATTTATCGTATTATCTCTTCTTGATAAATATAGTAGTAGATAATGCCCTTTACTAAGTCTAGTTGGATTTTTTGAAGTAGTATGAGCAATAAATTTTACATAAATCGGATTCTCTCTTTTTTGTAAAATATCAAAATTATTTTTCCGTAAAGGATATATTGCTCCAGCAATTTTGTTATGATCCTCCATCATCATACAAAAATAAATTAATGTCATTTAAAATTTACATATTCGGTGGAATATCATCTGAACTTATTATTGATACCTTGCAATCATCACAAATCTCATCAGGATTACAGGTTTTGAATTCTTCACATATCTTACAAACCACAAAGGATTTTTCGAGTTCCTGTGTAATGTTTAAACTATTTTGTGCCAATTTAAAATCAGGGAATCCTAACTGTTTAAATAAATTCCTTATATGCTCATCTTCGTCTATTATTTCTTCATCTGAGTTATTAGATTTACTTGATTTTTCTTTATTCATTTTTTATCCTTAAAATCTACAATTCATTTATTGTTTCATCCATCTCTTCAATTCTCTTCTGTTTATCAAAACAAACATCACATGTATATGAACCTTCCTCATTTACATGATAGCCAGATAGAAAGCCAATCTTCTTATGACAACAAGTACAATTTTTTGCCATGATAACCTCCAATCCTACAATTTCAACACCATTAGTAGTGAGTTAATACACTTTTAAACACAGTTTCACCTGTAAGTTTGTGAGTTAATAAAAATGTATAATTGCCATCTGAGGGAGCAATAACTGTAAACGTATCCCCTGGACTGATTCGTCCTGGATCAGTAGTATCATTGAATGTTATTTCTGCATCTGGTTGGGGTTGTCCAGTTTTATTTATTAATATTGTTTCCACATCATTAATTCCAATTGGGTTTCCCTTAACACCAGATACTAGCCATACAATTTTGTTTGATATGTTGTCCCAACTCAAAATATTCATAGAAATTATTGATGGTCTATATGATAATCCGCAAAATGCAGCTATGAATCTTGCTCCGACTAAGCCAAAATAGTATTTTGAGATTGTTATTAGTTCTTTAGATTTGTAATGATTATAAGTGAATGGAAAGAACGTTATCGCCCTTATGTTTACAGCCTCGAAGGTTATAATTTCTTCTTCGGTTATTAGATTGTCAAGTCTTCCAAGGAGGAAGGCGTACTTAAAGAAAATTAGCTTATCTTCAATAAGTATTGATTCATTGTCACCGGTATATCCTTCCTTGGTTGCAGTAATCTCATAGTATGTATCTTCTCCAACCTGTGGTGCAGTGAAATATACTCTCCCATCTGAATCAGTAAGCTTAAATTCATCGTTGAATCCAACTGCTACATCTGGTACCACTGGGCCACCGATTGATGTTACTACAACATTGAATAATTCTCCCTCATCTACTTCTGGAGGTGCAGAAATGTAGAGCATATGGTACTGTTCAAACGGATTCATCAAAGGATAATAATCAATTCCATGTTCACAAGGGATTTCATATGGTATGTCACCAATACCATCGGGTCCTGGAACGTCTTGGTTGGGACCACTATAGAGGTCATCACCCCCATAATCACCCCAAAAGTTACCACATGTTGGATAACTTTTATTCCAAATATGACCAGAGTTATCAACTGCATTAAAACTGTTATTAAATAAATTATTGTGATAAATTATTCCATTTAGAGAATTATTAACAATGTAGATACCATTGCTGTTGGAATAACAAGTACATCTTGAAATTTCAAAATCCTTTATGCCATTTTCTTGATTTTCGTGTAGAGCAATACCTCCGTTTCGAGTATTGTCGTATGCTATACAGTTTGTAATGGTAATATTATGAGTATTATACCTAAATGCAATTCCTTCGCCAAAGGAATGTATTATACAGTCCTCGATTCTAACATTATTACAACCAACTTGTCCATAAATACCGATTTGTATGGGATTATTTGCACCCACAACTGTAAATCCAGAAATATTAAAATGAGCGGTATTAATCCAAACTCCTGTATCTCCACTTGGGCAGTTAATGATAGTATGTTCTCTTGATTCACCGAATAAGTTTAGACTTTTTTCTATTCGGACATATTCTAGGTTCGGTCCCAAATCTTCAGTATACGTTCCATTGAATACATACACAGTTCCACTTTCATTCATTACAGTGATACCATCCCGAATATTATCAAAATGGTCATATCCCCAGCCAGGTGTTGATTCATTGAAGTCATCATCGACATAAACAGTATCAGGTTGACCATAATTTTGGAGTGTTATTTTATCGTTTGATTGAATGCCATTCGCTCCAAAAAACAATATAATAATTCCTACAACTATTCCTTTTCTAAATAATTTATTTTTCATTGTCTTTACCTCCCCTAAGTTAGGATGCTGTATCATTCTCCTTATTTAAAAACCTTTATAACCTATTTCTCGTTAATTAATTCATATATTCAAATTAAAAATTATTATTAGTAAATCAATTTTATAATGAATTTTACCCAAACATCATATTCTGGTAATGTTGCATTGAGAAAAACTTTGTTATCCTTAATGTTTTTCCCCCAAATATGAAGATCAACTCCATCGCTAATAAATTTAAAAGAAAAAAAACAATCTTTAATACTGATTTGCCCCTCTTTGAAAAAATATTTTGTAAAATATTTTGTAGATTCTAAAAATAATATATTTACATCAAATGCTGTTTCCACTTCATTTTTTTTTTGGGATTTTATACTTATGTTCTAATAGATTTCTAATCTTATTTATTTCTGTTAAAATTCTAGGAGCTATGATACCTATTTTATTTAATTTTTTAATTTTTTCAGGGAAAGAATAATTTATAAATTTATTATACCCAAGATTATAAAGTAAACAATCTACTCTATTTTCTATTGATCTTTTAATATTACTCAGAGCATTTATAATATCTTTTTTATTTGATCCCTTTAAATCCTCCTCTGCAAAAACTAAAAATTCTTCAGCTGTCAAATCAAATGGTATTCTAAATTTTTTAAAGCTATCAGTATTTGGTTTTTCCAATATAGCATTTTTTATTTCAAAGCCATAAGTTTGTGGTGTTTTGATTTCAGGTCTTTTAACTTTCATTTTTTTAGTAAAATATGTTTAGGATTAAAAATTTATTGTCTTGTAACCCTATTTTTCTCCTATTACATAGGGAGTTTACATCGAAAAACTACCTTATAGGTATTATTCCCTTTATATCAACAGGATGGGGGGATATCATATTTTTTTTGCCATTAGTTGACTTAGAACTTTACAAGTTTCATCTTTTGTTAGGAGATATTTACATTCTTTATTTTTACATGTTAATCTTTCACCATCTGGAGAATATTTACTTAGATTACTAACATTATATTTGACTTTACATCCACATTTGGGACAAATAAATGGTACTCTCATTCCTGGTATAATAAATCTTATGCTGTTTTTTGTAATAAAATTAACTAGAACATATCATCTGCACAAACAGTATACAGTTAAAAGGATTTTTTCATCTAAATGTGATAAGGTTCTTTTGCTGGATGCCAATCAAAAGTAATTTGAGGAAACCAAAAACCTTTCAAAAATCCCAATATTTTTTTAATTCCTAAAATTGGTTTGGGTATTAGTCTTTGTTTGTCCCAATAATTACTATCAAAAAAAGGTTTTTTATCGCAATTTATTATATTATGTTATTGAAATCACAAAATCAAAGGATTCAATTTTATCCCAATATTTACATGAATCCCCTGCAGTATACCTACGAATTTCAACCGAAAAATCTTCGGTATAACCTTCAGGTAAATTTGATACACTATATCCCCGATACCAATCCAAAATTATATATTCACTTGTGTCAAATAAATCAACGCCATTTTCATCGTAGCATTCAACATGAATATCAATTCTATCAATTTTACTTCCACCAACATTTTTTAAAGTACCAGAAATCTTATAATATGTCCAATACTTAGTAGCATCACTAGGAATATCATGATAAAATCCTTCTTCAACATATTCCTTCCAGTCAGCTCCATAACCAGCATGCCAATGAGTAGTCACAGAATAATCAACGATTTCAATATTTTGACCATTATCTATTTCCTCGCATCCACTCAATCCAACACAGATAAGAAGAATAGTAACACTATAGGTTATAAGATGCTTATTCATATTCTACCAACCCAGATAATATTACCACTTCCTCTTTGAAATTTAAAGAAAAGATAACTACCGATTAAACACAAACCAAAACCTAATATCATTAAAAACAAAGGTACAATATAAGGAGTATGCCATTGAGAACCAAAAGTAGTTATTTGTGTGAATATCGACTCTTGATTGATCGCTCTTTCAAAAAAAGAAAAAGGGATAAAAATCAATGGAATAGTAATTAAATAGATACCAAATAATGATACCAAAGCTGAAAGCATTTTCAATCCATACAGTCTTAAATTGCTACCTCTTATTCTAATTCTATCAAACTTCTTCAATAACCTATATATCAGATAACCAACAACAATTATTTCAAATAGATAGAATATATAAGGAAAATAATCAATAGGATAAAGCATTAGAATTATTGCGATAAAAACCATAGAAACAATCATTGGAATAAACCAGATTGGATATTTTGGATATTTTCTTGGGGTTCGAAATTCGTATCTCAAAGCACTACTAAAACCATATCGATTAACTGCCTCCCAAAATGGAAGTCTTCTTTTTGGACGGGAATGATGTCGTCTTGGTTTTCGTTTCTGTCTTACCATTTTCCCTCCGAATCTATTTTTTCCATTTTTTCCATCTTCTCCAAAATGATTTTTTTTGCTTTTTTTCATTTTCTTTTTTTTCAACATAAGGATTTTGTTCAGAATATGGTTTACATAAATGACCGAGGTTTTTATTTGATTTATCTTCAACATGTATTGGTTTAATGTGATTATCACAAAAATGTCTTTCACAGTATTCGCATTCCTTTATGTTTATGGTGTCTCTTGAGCATATTTTACAATTTTGAAATAGACCACTATCTTGTTTGCCTACTATCTTTTTCTTCTCAGTTTTAATTGTTTTAACTGGTGTTTTTGGAATCTCCCTATAAATATATCGTTTTCCCTCAATCTTAATATTTCTTTTCTTCCTCATTGTATCTAATGCTCTTTTGTATCTTCTCTGTTGTTCTTTTTGTTTTTCTAAGAGATAATCAAAATAAAATGGACAGGGATGATGATTTTCACCTCTATCTTTAACATATCTATTTGGATTGGTGAAATCCATCATTTTTGGAGTTAAAGGTGTTAAATGGTCATCACAAAAATATTTGTAACAATGAGGACATTGCTGAAACTTTAATTCGTTAATTTTTCCACAGTCTTGGCATCGATAAGGATCTGATTCAATTTTTTCGATTTTAACAGGTTCTCTATAGATATTACCGTTAATTGCTGTAGTACCAGATGGTGGTTCAAATGTTCCATCTTTTAAATCCTCAAGTTTATTATAAAATCCAGTATCATGGGAGTGTTCAAAAATATGTGTAACTTCGTGCATAGCTACTTCTTTAATTCTACCAACAGACATTGTTTTAAGATGGATGCAAGAAACAAATATTGTCCAACTAAAAACCTCTATACATGCAGGATTTCCTTCATGTCCTTCTATATAACCTTCTACAAAAATAACTCGTGGTTTATATTTCAATCCTAATTTTCTACAGGCAAGTTCGACATATTCTTCAAATCTTGCCTTTAGCATTTCATCAAATACAACCGTTTTTATTGCCTCCCTTAATTCATATTTTAATTTGATTACTGTTTTGTATAAACTGTATAAGATTCTCCACCTACATTTTTAAGATGAAGTTTTGTGTTATTTTCAGAAAAATAATAATCATAAGTTTTTATTATTGTACCATGTTCTTGAGTAATAACTAATTTATCATCTTTAATTTCCCATACTCCACCAAATCCTGATTGTGAACTAGTCCCATCTGAAAAAAATGTATGAAAATCATATTGTGATGCTTTCCATGTCCCTATAAATTTTTCTTCTACACTTGGTAATGGACTATCAATCTCATTACATCCGCTCAATCCAACTGCTAAAATTATAACAACTATACCGAGCATTATAATTTGCTTTTTCATTTCCTATGCCTCCCCCAAGTTACGAATCCGAAATATTCTCCTTATTTAAAAACCTTTATAACCCTATTTTCATGGCTATTTATATACAATTAGCCCCTAAAATTATCATAATTAGGGGATTTTGGTATATAAACAATTTAAGTTTGAGGGGGCAACGATTAGCACAGCTTTATTTTAAACATTTATTAATGAGAGTTTTATTTAAAACCTGTCTTTCATCAACGGCCATCAATAAATTTGTATGGACATATGCTTTTGGTTCTTTTGCGTAGATTAATTTGATTATTGTTCCTGCATCCTTTGCAGCATTGACTGCGGGGAGAAAATCTCTATCTCCTGATACTAGAACGATTTTATCAACAAAATTAGCCCATGCTAATCTAACCATATCAACAGAAAGCAAAACATCTACACGTTTTTGCACAAATTTAATATGGTTTGGCCCTTTAGTACATCTTATTTCTTTCCGTTGTACTTCTCCTTTTCTTACTTCAACGCGATCCAATAAATTTAAACTATCAAGATATTGTTGTTTTGCACAATAAATGCCCTTCTTGCACAATAATCCTTGCTAATGATTGTTAAGAGTAGAGGAATAAAGTCTAATTATCAGAACGTATATGATAATAAGCGGGAAGAATATGAATAAAAAGATATTCATCGGTAGGATCATAGAATGTTAGAACCCTCTATGGAAAAAGTATTGGTTATATTAAAAGAATTAAGGTCAGGAACATCATTTAAATGGACTATTTTAAAAGAACTGTTTTTAATCTTAAACAGGTAGGAAATAAATTCCATGGGTGAGCAATACGACTTTAGTATAGGGAAATCGCACCTTTTACCTCGATAGCTAGTATTGGAACAATAAGGCTAAGAAAGATGTCATTTTCAAAAAGATTATTTATGTTCTCTTATGATATTGACCGAGTTGGTTTAACTATTTATTATTTTGGATTTATACCATGAAACATAAACACAATAATTAAATGAACGAACTAATCTAATATTATTCCATTATTCTCTCATCATGACAATTTATGCATTAATTATGCATTAATAAAAAATTGTTATTAGTATATAAACTACTGATAATATCTAGTATTATCTTTCGTTACTACAAGTTTTTTTGATGCTAATTCTGAGTAATTTTTGACTTCAGCAAATGATTGAAGGTTGATTTTTTGATTCTCATAATAACTATAAACATGAATACCAGAAAGATAAATTTCGAGGGATTCATTACTTCCATCATCAGTGAATAATCTCAAATGAAAAGCATCTTCTATTCCAAAATTTTGATTTATATCTATCTCTATCGATGATGCGCAACATGCACATTCAACAGGTATCCATCCCT
>CAYGAC010000041.1:0-60840 GCA_964347865.1 uncultured Thermoplasmatales archaeon | reverse complement strand
ATTAAGATTATCTAATGTACAGCGATTAAAGGTAAAACTATCATTACATTTTTAAATTAGAGATTCAAGGTTGTATGTAATACTGTAGTGGGAAATCTGTAGTGGTATCTGCCAATGTTATTTTTAGCCAGACGAATCTATCATCTAAAATCTAAATGTCATAGGGTTCTTTTGCAGGATGCAGGTCCCAGTTAAAATATCTATAAACATTATATGGGCCACTTCCATCCCAATCACTCCAATAATTCGACTTATAGATATTGAAAATAAACCAACCCTCGTTAATGAATTGGTCTGTGTTATTAACAAAATTATTCTGGATATATCTATGAAAGATTGTCCAAAATTCATACCATACCCCAACGTCATTATTTACAATATGACAATTCTTAACAGTTACATTAAATTTTGTTCCAAAATAAAAGATGCCATGCCACATATTTTCTATTACGCATCTCTCAACAAGGATATTGTTTGAACTAAAAAAAGTAATTCCATCTCCCTCATCTGCATTATTATTTGTAAATACGCAATTTCGTATAAGTACATGGTCGGAGTAATATATTCTTATAGCTTCCCATGAATATTCTGAAATAGTAAATGTACAATTCTCAATGGCTACACGACCATATCCAATCGATAGAGCTATCTCATTTGAAGAGTCTATTGTACAGTTATAGAATTGAATATTATCTTCTGTTGGTCCCCCCATGTTTATTTCTGTTTGAACGAAGTCACAATCAGCAAATGTAATATTCTTCGGACCACTTATCTCTAGTTCTTCATTCTTGTCAAAATAACAATGTGAGAATGTTGTGTTTGAAATTCCAGTATACCATGGTTCAATTCGTACTGCAAGTCCTTCATTATTATCGAAATTACAATGGCTGATAGTAGTATTAAATATCCAATGACCTTTGAGGCATAAACCTCCATATTCATCTTTATTGTTAATTATATCACATTCAGATATGTGGATATTTTCGATATACTCTTGGTCAGCCCAAACAAGAATCCCAGCTGTCCCATTCTGAACGGTAAAGCCTTTAATTTCAATATTCCCAGTTGTTAATTTAAAGATCTTGTCCCAATGGGTGGTGTTACCATAAACATAGGTAGTGTTTTTATCTTCACCAATTAACCGAATGGATTTATTAATCTTTACGTTTTCAATATATGTCCCGTTATACACAAATACCGTATCCCCATGACTTGAATTATCTATTGCATCCTGGATCTTTGTGTAGTTATTCGGTCCAGAACCACCGACATATAAAGTATCTTCATCAAGTTTTTGGACAGTATATCGTATTTCCAGATTAAAACCAATAGAAGATGATATAACCAACTCCATGAATAAAAGCATTATACCTATTGCAAGGATTTTTTTCATAAAATGTACTCTCCCTTATTAATTTAATAGATGTTCTGGTATATAATATTTTATCCTAAACTATTGATATTGTAACAATAATGCTTTAGTATAACATCCAAATGCAATAAACAACTATTAACTCCTGAAATTGAGACAGTACCGCCAATTTTGTTTTTACCTGAAAAATCTTTAACAAAGAGAAGTATTTATATACAAAAACATATATGATAATATAGGGGAAGAAATGAATAAAAAAATCCTAATCGGCAGTATCATAGCAGTTTCCGTTCTCATTGGTGTGTCATTTACATCTGTCGTTGGATATAGGAGTGTTGAATTTGATGTGAAGGTATCACCGCTTTTTGCAATTAGGACACAAAAAGCGATAAATGAGGAAAGCAATAGTTTGACATGTAATTATGTTGGGAAAGGAAGACCAACTCTGATTAATATCCAAAAAAGAGATAACAGAACAGTATTGCTTCAAAGATTTATTGAACGAATCAATAAGATAGATGATATGACTTTGAATAGATTCATAAATTTTATAATTAAACAATTGCACCAAGCCAACACAATAACAGATGAAAATATACCCAAATTGGTTATAACACTTTATCAAATTAAATCCAATCCTGAAAATATAAAAAATGAATTGGAGGATATAACAGATAAATTTCCAACTCAAGAAGGTTTTTGGTGTACATCATTAGAAGGAGAATGGTATCCTGGTTGCATAATTTGGGGTGCTTTTGTTTATATTATTACTATTATTGGACTTTTATTAGTGTTAATTGGTTCTAAATTCACTTGGTTCATGTGTTAAATTACTGCAATCCTAGATTTTCTTGCTAAAACACTCAAAAAAGGCTTAACGGAAAAACTCCTTTACAGGCGGGGAGGATCGGTTTATATTATTATGAAAAAATATGAGTTATATTTGGTGTTATTCGTCTTATTCCCGATTTATTTTAATAATATCTTATTAAAGATTTTAAACAACAATCGTAATAAAAATGGTAACTTCTCTAAAAACTGTGAGAACCACATATTCCATATTTGTTGATTTTTTGGCATAGTGACTTTCAATGTTCCCCATTCGCTTTCATAATCAGAAATGTCTTTGGCTTTAGCTTTGATTATATAAGTTCCTTGTTCAGCCCAAGTATGGAAAATTTTTGCTTTTTCTCCAGACAAATATTCTTTTGTCCATCCTGTGCTTGTGTTATCTCCTCATTCAATATAAAATTTGACAGGAAATCCTTCTGGATCATTTGAAACAAAAGTGTACTCGTATTTGGAACCTGCATTACCATTTGTTTCACCCGATATATTTGGTTTTGTAGGTGGTTCATTGGTTTCTATTGGGCCAAAAGCATGAATGTAACCAAATGAAATACCTGATACCAAAGAAGCCGAACCTATATACACTGTTCCATCTTTTCCAATAGATGGAGATGAGTCAACCCATTCATCCGCAATCTTTTTTCGCCATTTTTCAGTACCATTGTAATTAACTGCGATAATTTCACCCCCTGCCCCTTCACCAATATGTGTACCAACATATATTGTACCATCTGCAGAGATGGTGGGCGACGATTTACCTATTACTCTTTTAGTTCCTAAGTTGTAACTCCATTTTAGAGTTCCATTTGGATGAATAGACGGGCAAACCAGCCAATAGTGCTCATTGGCGCGATAATCAATATGCTTTTCCAACCTGGTTGCTTTAGCTTTGTTTTTATCTCTAACAACCACATGGTATCGCCCAGGTTCTTTTGGTGTTTCAGTAACCCATGCGCCGGTTTCAATTAGATTTTCAGGTGTAACCACGATTTTTTTATCCTTTGTCTCTCGGGTTAATGCTTTGAATTCGTCGGGGTTGTCAAAGTCCAAACAAACGAGATCCTGTGAGATTTGCCCTCCAAGTATTGCTATATTTTCAAATCGTTTTTCTTTACACCATCGTTCAAATATTTTTTTTGGTATTTGTTTGTAGTGCCACTGTTCAATCTCACCTTTTTTAAAACCCTTTGGTATTTTACTTTTGTATTTTATTGGAATGACATTCAGCCCCAAATCATAATACCTTTTTGCCCATTTAGTGCATAGTTCAATATGTTTCTGTTTTCCCATCTTAGGATCGTAATCTATAAATTTGCCTGCCATTTTGCAGTTGGGACATTCTCTGTTGTAGGGATCCTTTAGGATTTCATCGGGTATTTTTGTACCACAGTTGTTACAATACCATTGCTCCTTCCTGGTCATTGTCCTCCCTCCCCGTTGGATAACACGATCTCAGTGATCTTTGAAAAAGTAATTAGTGATGTCTTTTGCATTGTCTTAAAAAGTAAGCAATCGTCATATAACTCCTCAATTATTCCGAGTAAAATGAAATTTTTGTCTAGTACAAGTTTAACGGGTTTGCCCACAAAAAATTCTATGGCAACTCTCTGCATCTTCAATTTCCTCAATCATTTTTAATTTTTTCATTCTCCTCACATCTAGAACTTGTAATATTATACTCTACTTCGAATAATTAGGCATCCTCAGGATTTAGTCTTTTGTAACTCCTGCTCCAAAAGTTTAATGCCCTCTTCCTTCGTAATGTTGTTAATGTTGCAAAAATCAGAAAAATTACTGCCCCAATTCATCTTAAATCCCCTCTGTTTTGATGAATTTATTAATTAAGATTCGTATTGCACTGGATCTGCCAATAGCCAAATTTTTACAATAATTGTCTAATTTTTTACGAGTAGCTTCATCTAATGAGATGGTAGTTATTAACATGCAATATATTTTAATATTCCAAAGTATATAACAAGTTGTTTCAATTTTTAAAACTTGGACAAGTGGTTTAAATGGGGTATTTATGGGATTTACCAGATATAAATATAATTAAAAAAATTGCATATCACGGTAATACTTCAGTATCTCAATTATTAAAAGAAAAGAAATCAAAGCTGGCTAGATCAACTGTTTATAGTAAAGTTAGAATAATGCTCAAACATGGAGTATTGCGGGGAGATTTCAAACATATATCTGTTACTGATAAAGGGAAAATGCTAATTGCTAATATCAAATCTGAAAATATTGTAAAATCTTTTTCGCCATCTGAATTGAGATATCGAATCGTGAATAAAAATGGCGTTGATCAAGTTGTTCAAGTGTTTCATGGGACTCCATGGCCAACAGTCGAAAAATAGAAATAATTACAATTCTTGTTTTTTTCTTTTTTTCATAACTATTTCATGCAGCAGATCGCCGTATTTGTTTTCTAGACCGTCTATCCTCGTTTTCATCTCCATTATGATTTTGTCTTTTTCTTCCAGCTGTTCTTCCATACTATTTAATCTCTCGCTATCAACCGATGTTTCATAGATCAAGAGATAATGCATACCCTCTTGGTACTCTTTTTGTACTTCTTTTTCTTCTTTTCTCCAATAATTCTCTGTTAGATAATGTTTATGTCCCATTAAGAAATCACATAGATCTCGATCATGTTTTCCAAATTCACTTCTGAAAAATTTCCTCAGCATTAAAAGATGATAAACATAGTAATTTGTTTGTTCGTCTTTCATTGTATATCCTGCTTTTTTCAATAATCGCACCCATGCTTTGTTAATATTAGTCCGGTTCCAGGGATATATCCGTTTGTTTGTGATGCCTCTCTCTTTTCGTACCTTCATCCATTCCCGCAAAGCTAAAGCAGCTTCGGCGGTAATAAAAGAATATCTACTGTATTTACTCTTAATTTTCTGATTTGCCTTTCCAGTATGCCTTATTCTTATTTTTATTGGATCTGTATCCCATTCAATATCATTTTCTTGTAATTGCATCAATTCTTTTCTTCTTATACCTGAGCTAGCCATGATAAGGAATGCACTTCTGCTTTTTGCATTGGCATGGGTGAAGATCTCCCTGAGTATTTCTTTTGTAAGTGGTTTATCTACCGTAATAGGTTTATTCCCTGTCCCTCTTCTACTTATGTTTTGCCATACAATATCATCCAACTGTATTCTGTATTGTTTGAGGAATTGTCGTACCGCATTAACACCATTGTATACCGTTTTAGGAGCAAACTCTTTTTTAATCAACCAATTCCAATATTTATTCACATCTTTTTCATAGTCATCTAGAGCATCAAGTCTCGCACCGTTTTCCATTTTCCTTACATCTTTGAGGTAATTATCAGGATCCTTTTTAATAACATCAAAAAATTGGTTTAAATGACAACGATAACCACGTATGGTGCTTTCACTGTGGAAGTTACTCAAAAATTCTTCAATAACCTTACTTTTAGGTTTAGTCATTTCCGATCACAATATAGTATCGGTAAATTACTATATAAAATGTTTGGTAAAGATAGTCTTTTTATTATATTTGGTATCTACCAGACGCTCTCCTTCGCATATCTATTATCATCCATAGTAATGATTCAAGTCTTTTGTTTCATCTTTACTATCGTATTCTTTTATATCCAAAATGTCAATTGCAAGTACAGCATGTAAAGGAACAATTCTCGTTTTCCCCTTCAAATCACCGTGTTTCTCATTCAACTCCATAAGCAATCCACCCTCATCTATGCTTAAGTTGGCATATCCTCTAAAAATACCTTCAGTTTCAAGTGGATTATCCTTTCCACCAATTGAAATTATTCTGTATTGAGAACCCTCTGTTAATTTCATGTCTTCTTGTTTAGTCATTTAATCCCTTCTTCTCCTTTTCCAATAAATTTTGTAGATGTTCCACGGTTTTACCATAATTTTCAACCGCTACTTTAATATGAGCCTCAACAAAATTCCATGCTTTCTGAAGATTACCATATCGAATACGATAGGCTTTCTTATTTTGTTTAGACACGTCATCAAATACCTGAACTTCTTCAAGAATATCAAATCCTTTAAGCTTGTTAAGATGTCGATAAACCGTAGGTCGAGATGTCTTAAGTTCACCAGCAATTTCATCAACAAACCATGCTTTAGTTGGATGTTTTAAGAAGAAATCAGAAAAAATCTTGTATGGGATTGTTGGATCGGAACCCTTTGAAAGGTAACCAATTTGTTCAAAAAATTTCTTTGCTACACTATTTAAATCTTCATCACCAATCAGTGGAGTATTACTTACAACCTGCATTTCAAATGTCATACCAAAAGACCTCGACACAGAATGTACCATCTAATTTATAATATTTATTTAACGATGACAAGGAATAACATTAAATAAATAATGAATTAATGATGATTTATAATATAGGAAGATACTTGTCTAATTCCCATTTTGAGATTTTAGTTCGGTATTCTTCCCACTCCTGATGTTTCACATGTAAAAAATTATGGAAAATATGATCACCTAACGTCACTTTTAGCAGTTTACTATCATCCATAAATGAAAGTGCATGACCAAGGCTCTCAGGTAAGTGTTCGATACCGTGTTTTTCCCGTTCAGCCTTAGATAAAGAATAAATATTCTTTTCAACAGGTGCAGGTGGTTCTAATTTTTCTTCTATACCTTTAAGACCAGCTGCAAGCATTACAGCAAACTGAAGATATGGATTCCCAGAAAGATCAGGATTTCTTAATTCACATCGAGTTGAATTTTCTCTGCGGGATGGTATACGAATGAGCGCACTTCTATTCCTATTAGCCCATGATATATACGTTGGTGCTTCAAATCCAGGGACAATTCTCTTATAGGAATTCACAGTTGGATTTAGTATCGCTGATATTTCCTTTACGTATTTTAATAATCCTGCGATAAATGAGCGGGCCACAATACTTAATTGATTTTTATTATTTATATCAAAAAAAGCATTTTTACCATCGAAAGAAAAAAGTGATTGATGAGTATGCATTCCCGAACCATTTAATCCATAGAGTGGTTTCGGCATAAAAGATGCATGGAGATCATGTTTTGTGGCAATTACTTTTGTTATATATTTTAAAGTAATAACTCGGTCTGCAGTTGTAAGAGCATCTGAGTATTGAAAGTTTATTTCATGTTGTCCATCGGATACTTCATGATGTGATGTATAAGTTTTTATTCCTAGTTCTTCTAACGCAAGAGATATATCAGCTCGTACTCCTTCTGCGAGATCACGATGTGATAAATCAAAGTATCCTGCGGTATCGTTTGGAGTTAATGTTGAATCTTCCCCATCTCTTTTAAATAAAAAGAATTCACATTCAGGTCCCGTATTGTAAATATAACCTAATCTCTTAGCCTTTTCCATAATTTGTTCTAAAACATATTTTGTATCTCCAGTAAACCGTTTTCCATTAGGTTCATATATATCACAGTTTAATTTTGCTGTTTTTCTTTTTTCAATACCTTCGGGAAGAATTACGAAACTAATTGGTTCGGGTTTAGCAATTTTATCTGATTCTTCAATTGTTGCATATCCTGCAATTGATGATGCATCGAAAGGGATACCTTCATCAACTGCTTCTTCCAATCTACTTGTTGGTATGACGATATTCTTTGGCATACCAAGGATATCAACAAATTGTAATCTGACAAAAAGAACCTTTTCATCTTTTGCAATATTTAAAATATTATCTTTATCCAATTGTAATGATTTATCATTTGTTTTAATCTCGATTTCCATCTTTATACTCCTACCCCTTATTTTATTGTTGTTGAAACTGAATATACCGTATAAAATGATATTATTAAAAGTTAATCTAACATTTTAAAATCAGGTATGTTTAATATTACTATCAGTAAAGTATTAAAAGAAATGAATGATACAGCATCAAAATTTGGAGGCTTATTATGGAAAAAAATGTTGAAGCATTCATAGAAAAAATCATAGAAAATAATCCTGGTGAAAATGAATTTCATCAAGCAGTTAGAGAAGTTGCTGAAAGTATAATGTCCTATATTAACAAAAATCCTCAGTATATGAAAGCAAAAATTCTTGAAAGAATAGCTGAACCAGAAAGAGTCGTAATGTTTCGTGTTCCCTGGGTTGATGATGGAGGTGAAATTCAAATTAATCGAGGATATCGAGTTCAGATGAATAGTGCAATTGGACCCTATAAAGGAGGTTTACGATTTCATCCAAGTGTCAATTTAAGCATTTTAAAATTCCTTGCATTTGAACAAGTTTTTAAAAATAGTTTAACAACATTACCAATTGGTGGTGGAAAGGGGGGTTCAAATTTTGATCCAAAGGGAAAATCCGATGGAGAAGTAATGCGATTTTGTCAAAGTTTTATGACAGAACTATATCGACATATCGGACCAGATACAGATGTTCCAGCAGGTGATATTGGTGTTGGTGGCCGAGAAATCGGATATTTGTTTGGGCAATATAAAAAATTGAGAAATGAATTTAGCGGAATATTAACTGGTAAGGCACTTAATTGGGGAGGAAGTTTAATTCGACCGGAAGCCACCGGTTACGGATGTGTTTATTTCGCACAGGAAATGTTGAAATTTAATAAAAAGAGTATCAAAGGCAAAATATGTACTGTTTCTGGTTCAGGTAATGTTGCACAATATACTGTTGAGAAACTAAACCATCTTGGTGCAAAAGCTATTACATTATCTGATTCATCTGGTATGATACATGATCCTGATGGAATTGATAGTAAAAAATTAGCATGGGTAATGGAGCTAAAAAATGTACGACGTGGACGAATAAAAGAATATGCAGACCAATTTGGTGTTACCTATGAAGCGAGAAAACGTCCCTGGGAGATAAAATGTGATATAGCTTTTCCCTCAGCTACCCAAAATGAAATCAATAAAAATGAAGCTAAAACTCTTGTTGATAACGGTTGTATAGCTGTAGCAGAGGGTGCGAATATGCCTACTGAACCAGAAGGTATTGAGATATTTCAGCAGGCTAAGATTCTCTATGGCCTAGGAAAAGCAGCAAATGCTGGTGGAGTTGCAACTAGTGCTCTTGAAATGACCCAAAATAGTCAGCGACTGGCTTGGTGTCGTGAAGAAGTTGATGATAAACTTCATTGGATAATGCAAAACATTCATGAAAATTGTGTGAAATTTGGTAAAGAGAAAGATTATATTAATTATGTAAAGGGCGCAAATATTGCTGGATTCGTTAAGGTTGCTGATTCAATGCTTGATCAAGGTATCATCTAGAAAATTATTTTTAACGTCCAAAACTACTTATATACATATCTATTCAATAATAAACCATCAATGAAAACTGAAGACACTTGTTTAGATATTTCAGCAATTCAACAAAAAATTAAAAATCAAGATGATAATGTACTACAAACATTTCACAAATTAATGCCATTTAAAGTACGAGAGATTCTTTTAGTTTCAAGTTTTTATGATGCCTTTATTGTTGAAGAAGAAGGACTTATATCAGAGATGGTAATCGAGGAATACCGCCATCTTCTCCTAAGTTCCCCGCCTAGAATAACACATGTCACATTAGGTAGTGAGGCACTTTTAAAAATAAAAAAACAGCAATATGACCTTGTAATAACAATGTCTAAAAATATAGGCATGGATCCTTTTTTATTTGGAAATAAAATAAAAAAAGAATGCCCAAATCTCCCTGTAATAATATTAGCAACAGATACATCAGATCTTCATTTATGCCAAAAACATATTCATGAAAAAGGAATTGACAAAGCATTTTATTGGTATGGTGACTCGAGTCTTTTTATGGCTATTGTAAAATATGTTGAAGATAAAATCAATGTAAAATATGATACAATAAATGGAAATGTTCAAGTTATAATTGTAATAGAAGATTCAATTCATGATTATTCAACACTTTTACCAGTTCTTTACAGTGAAATAGTTCAACAAACCCAGAGATCTATCTCTGATGATTTAAATGAAATGCAAAGATTGATTAGGCGAAGGGCAAGACCAAAAATTTTATTAACTGATAATTATGAAGGAGGAATTAATCTTTATAGTAATTATAAGCAAAATCTTTTAGGAATTATCTCAGATGTGAAATTTTTCCGAGATGGAAAAATTGATGAATATGCAGGTTTCCATATAATAAAACAAGTAAAGATTGATAATTCATATCTCCCAACAATGCTTCAATCGACTGATTCAAAAAACAAAAAAAAAGCAGAAGAATTGGGAAGTTATTTTATAGATAAAAATTCACCTTCACTAAGGCAAGACATAGAACACTTCTTACTAAAACATCTTGGATTTGGAGATTTTATTTTTCTTATACCAAAAAAAGTGCACAAAAGAAAAGAAACAGATGCGCTTCATCACAAATTAACTGAGGAATTAGCTCGTGCGTCAAACCTTAAGGAATTTGAAAAAGTCCTGCAAAAAATACCACTAGAATCCATTAAGTATCATGCTAGTCATAATGATTTTTCTAAATGGCTCATGGCTCGATGTGAATTTAAACTTGCTCAAAAATTACGTCCTCAAAAAGTCACTGATTTTACCACCCTTAGCGATATGAGGAAATATTTAATTGGTGTTTTTAATGAAAGTAGACGGGAACGACAATTAGGAGTTATGACTGATCTTTCTCACCAAAAATTTGAATTTGATGCTACGTATACAAAAATTGGGGGAGAATCTTTAGGAGGAAAAGGGCGTGGTATTGCATTTATAAGAACCTTACTTTCCAGATATGATTTTAATAAAAAATATCCTGATGTTCACGTTACTGTTCCAAGTTCAGTGGCAATTAGTACTGATGAATTTGACCGATTTATCGCAGATAATAATTTGACTAAATTTATTAATAATAAAAAAATTATTCCGGATAAGGATATAGCTAAACAATTTTTAGATGCAAAACTTTCAAAAGATTTAAAAAATAAATTACTCATAATCCTTAAACATTTTAAAAAACCTTTAGCAGTTCGATCCTCTAGTCTTTTAGAAGATTCACAGAATCATCCTTTTGCTGGGATGTATTCAACATATATGATTCCGAATAACCACACTGATATTAACATTCGACTTGAACAACTTTGCCAAGCTATAAAATTAGTTTATGCATCAGTCTTTTATAAGGATGCTAAAGTATATATTGAATCTACATCCGCTAAAATTGAAGAAGAAAAAATGGCAATAATTATACAAGAAGTAATCGGATCTGATTATAATGGAAAATTTTATCCAACTTTTTCTGGTGTAGCACAATCATATAATTACTATCCTGTTTCACATCAAAAGAGAGAAGAGGGTATTGTTAGTATTGCTGTTGGGCTTGGTTTTTCTGTAGTTGGGGGAGAAAAAGTTTTACGGTTTTCACCATATCATCCAAATATCATACCAGACTTCTCGACTCCTGCAATGATTCTTGAAAATACACAACGGGAATTATATGTTTTAAACACCAATGATCAGAAAAAAAATTTATCAGAAAGGGAAAGTGAAACATTACAAAAGATTAATATTTCTGATATCGCCAATAATGGTTCTCTAAATAATATCGTTAGTACATTTGACAGAAATGATGGAATTATTAGAGATAGTTATTCAAATAATGGCCCATATCTAATAACTTTTGCAGGTATCTTAAAATATGATGTTTTTCCATTAGCAACAATAATAAGAGACATACTAAAAGCTGGTGAAAAAAGTATGGGATGCCCTATTGAAATCGAATTTGCTGTAAATTTTGATCCTAATGGAGAAAAAAGACCAATATTTGCAGTAATTCAAATTCGTCCACTATTAATATCCCAAGAACATGCCCATATAACATGGGATAAAAACGATATTTACAAAAAAAATGTTTTTATTTTTTCTAAAAGAGCTCTTGGTAATGGATTAATTGATACGATTAAGGATATTGTTTATGTGCCTCCAAGTAGGTTTGATCCAACTCATACAGTTGAAATAGCAAGAGAAATTGGTGAAATTAATGATGATTTGTCAAAAGATAAAATTCAATATATGTTAATTGGACCTGGAAGATGGGGCACGCAAGACATATGGTTAGGAATTCCTGTTGTTTGGAGTGAAATTTCTAGTGTAAAACTTTTAGTAGAGACAGCGCTTAAGAATTTCAATGTGAAACCAACTCAAGGTACTCACTTTTTTCAAAATATTATATCTAAAGGAATAGGTTATGTTAATACAACTTTAAATCCAAAAGAAAGTCATATAGATTGGGATTGGTTAGATAACCAAAAACCCAAAAAAAATTTAAAATTTGTTAGACATGTTCAATTTTCAAAACCTTTTATAATAAAACTCGATGGACGGTCTGGAAATGCTTTGATAAACAAACCTGATTAGAATTTTTAGGGACACAAACTTTTAAAAATCACCCTAGATACAGGTAACCGCTTATATATCTAATGATGAGTTTAAAATGAACAAAATTCTTTAAAAAGGGTAATGTTTGAAACTGTATCAATAATAAATATCAAGGCACTGCTCGTATTAAAAAACACTAGTTGGTTAATTAATCATTGGTTAAAAGTTGAGAACGGAGAGAGACGATAAAAATGAAAAAGGATATTAAAAGGATCATTCAATCGTTCGAAAGTAAAAAAGGTGCTTTGATATCTATATTACAACAAGTTCAAAAAAAATATGGATATCTTTCCCAAGATGCAATTTCTACGCTAGCAGATGAACTTAAACTATCAGAGCATGAAATCTACGGCGTGGCAACATTCTACTCCCAGTTCAAATTTAACAAACCAGGAAAACATCAAGTCAAAGTTTGCTTAGGAACTGCCTGCCATGTCCGAGGCGGGTATGATCTAATGGGAGCAGTTGAGAGGCAACTAAAAATCAAACATGGAGAAAAAACCAAAGATTCACAATTTAGTCTCGAACGCGTAGCTTGTATGGGATGTTGTGCTCTCGCACCTGTGATGGTTATAGATATGGACATTTATGGTAAAACCACATCAACCAAGGTAAGACAGATTCTCAACAAATACAAAAATAACGGAGGAGACTAACCAATGAATTTCAACGATCAGAGAATTATTGCCTCAGAAAAATGGGATAAATTACAGAAAAAGAAAGGTATTGTAATTTATGTTGGCGCAGCATCTTGTGGTCGAGCAGCTGGTTGCGATGCAGTTACTGAGGCTATTCATAAATATCTAAAGGAAAATAATTTGAAGGCAGATATTTTAGAAGTTGGTTGTATAGGTCTCTGCTTTTTTGAACCCCTTGTATATATTCAAAAAGATGGGAAACCACCAATCTGCTATGCAAATTTAAATCCTAAAATTATTCCAAAATTGCTAGAAGATATTTTTAAGAAAAATAATTTAAGAGGGGATATAGCACTTGGAGTAATAGGAGAAAAAGCCTATAGTTCAATACCGAGCATTTATAACCATCCTATGTTGAAACCTCAGGTCAGAATTGTCCTAAGAAATTGTGGAATAATAAATCCAACTGATATTGATCATTATATTGCAAAAGGGGGTTATGTCGGTATAAACAAAGCTCTAAATTTGAAACCTGAAGAAATTATTGAAATTATTAAAAAATCAGGTATTAGAGGTCGAGGTGGAGCTGGTTTCCCTACTGCTTTAAAATGGGAGTTTTGCCGTAATGCTAAAGGAGAACCAAAATACATAGTTTGTAATGCAGATGAAGGAGATCCAGGAGCATTCATGAACCGTAGTCTCCTCGAAGGAGATCCACATGCGGTATTAGAAGGTATGTTGATTGCTGCATATACAATTGGTGCACCTCATGGTTATATTTACATTAGAGAGGAGTATCCTTTAGCAATTGAACGCCTTAAAATAGCAATTCAGCAAATGCTTGATTACAATCTACTAGGAGAAAAGATACTAGGGACTGATTTTTCGTTTGATATCAAGATTAAAGAGGGAGCTGGAGCTTTTGTCTGCGGTGAAGAAACAGCACTTCTTGCTTCTCTTATGGGAGAGAGAGGTATGCCAAGAACTAGACCACCTTTCCCAGCAACTTCAGGAGTTTGGGGCAAACCCACTGTTATTAACAACGTTGAAACTCTTGGGACTATTGCAACAATTATTAGAGAGGGTTGGAAATGGTATGCTGGATATGGCTCTGAGACTTCAAAGGGAACAAAAACTTTTTCGCTAGTTGGTAAAGTAAAACGAACAGGGTTAATAGAAGTCCCATTAGGTACAAAGATTAAGGAAATCGTTCATGAAGTTGGAGGAGGTATTCTTGATAATAAAAAATTTAAAGCTGTACAAACTGGCGGACCTTCAGGCGGATGCATTCCTGCTTCAAAAGTAGATTTAGGTATTGACTACGAGTCATTAACATCTGCAGGAGCTACCATGGGTTCCGGAGGTTTAATAGTATTGGATGATGAAACCTGTATGATTGATATTGCTCATTACTTTTTGACTTTCACTCAAGAGGAATCATGTGGTAAGTGTACACCATGCCGTATTGGAACAAAACGCATGTTGGAAATATTGGAAAAAATTAAAACAGGCAATGGAGAGAAAAGCGATTTAGAACTTCTTGAAGATCTTGCTCCTACTGTAAAAAATGCCTCCTTATGTGGTTTAGGTCAAACCGCACCGAATCCTGTTATTTCTACGTTAAGATATTTTAAAAATGAATATGAAGACCATATCAAAAATAAAAGATGTCCTGGGCTTGTTTGTAAAGAGTTAATTACGTTTAACATCGAGGCAAAGAAGTGTATTGGATGTGGTTTATGTAAAAAGAACTGCCCAGTGGAAGCTATTAGCGGAGCAACAAAAAAAGTGCATATTATTGACAAGAATAAGTGCATTAAATGCGGGATTTGCTATCAGATTTGCCCTGTTGAAGGAAAAGCTGTTTTTAAGACTTCGGGAGGGAAAAAATGATTACTATTAATGGTAAAAAGATCCCATTCAAAAAGGGAAAAACTGTTCTAGAAACTGCACTAGATTCAGGAATCTACATTCCGTCATTGTGTACTCATTCTGAACTGGAACCGTTTGGAGCATGTAGACTTTGTATAGTGAAAATAGAGAATATGCGAGGATTTCCAACATCTTGTAATACCCTGGTAAAAGAGGATATGGTAATTACTACCGAGGATAATGAGTTACAGAAAATACGAAGAACTGTACTAGAGATGCTCCTTTCCGAACATCCGAATACTTGTATCGTTTGCAAAGACAGAGAGGCATGTGAAGAGTGTCATTTTGGACCTACAAAAGCCGGTAGAGTAACAGGATGTAGATTCTGCCCGAATAAGGAATTCTGTGAGGTTAAGGAGGTTGCGCATTATTTAGGTTTAGAAGATTTAAGATTACCATTTGAATATAAGAATCTGCCACTTGAGAGAGAGGATCCTTTCTTTGATAGAGATTACAATTTATGTATCCTGTGTGGTAGATGTGTTCGTGTTTGTCAAGATATCAGAGGGAGAGGGACTCTTGCATTTACACAGAGAAGTCATAGAACTAAGGTAGGTACTGCTTATAATAAACCTCACCTTGAATCAAACTGTGGATTCTGTGGAGCATGTATTGACGTCTGTCCTACAGGTGCATTATCCGCGCGTGGGAGTAAATGGTATGGTGATGCTGATAGTTGTACTGATTCTGTTTGTATGCTTTGTAGTGTTGGATGTAACTTCGGATTTGAATCAAAATGGGACCGGATTATGGCTGCTATTCCAAAGAAAGAGAGCCCTACAAAAGGTCAAGTTTGTTCCAGAGGCAGATTCTGTATACCTCAATTGCTCAACGGGAAAGACAGATTAAAACAACCAATGATACGGAAAAACGGAAAGTTGATACCTGTAAACTGGGATGAAGCAATAACATATACAGCTGAAAAACTGAAAGATTATAAAGGGGAAGAGATAGGAGTAATTGCTTCACCCTTTCTAACAAATGAATCTGCTTATTTATTACAAAAGTTTGCAAGAGTAGTTTTACAAACTAATAATATTGATGCTACAACAAGTAGTTTTGTTGAACCTATTATGAAAACAATTATAGAAAGCGGTACTGCAAACTCAGCTAAGAACAAGATTGAAAACATCGAAAACTCAGGATGGATTATTATCCTTGGGAGGCGAATCTTCAATCCTTCTTCTGCACTTAATCCAAGTATCTATCGATCTAAGAAAAAAGGGGCAAAGATAATTCTTATAGATAATGTTAAGAGTAAAGCACCTCGAAAAATTGATGTTCATTTTAAGCTAAAAGCTTCACAAACTCTAGATTTGTTTTATAGTATACTGCAAACACTCTACTCATCCAATCCTTCAATCGTAAAAAAAAGTTATGGAAACTACGTTGCATTTGTTAAATCTGTGAATAATTTGAAAATTGGTAAATTTGGGATAGACTTTTCTAAGGATATCAAAGAGCTTTCTGAAATTATCAAATCTTCAAAAGGATGTATAATAGCAGACTCTGAAGCTATCTGCTGCTCATCCCCTGAGCAACTAATGAATACAATTATGAACATTCTTATCTTATCTGGAAATCCAGATGGATTTATACCTTATTATGAAGGGGGAAATGATCAGGGAATTTGTGACTTGGGTGCTACATCTCAATTCTTGCCAGGATATGCATTGATCTCTGATCCAAAGAGTGTTAATAAATTTGAAAGAGTGTGGAGAAAAAAGTTATCTCAAGAAAAAGGTAAGAGATATAACGAGATGTTAGACGGCAAGTTAAAAATATTGTATCTTACGGAAGCTATCCCTGAAGAAAAACTTAAAAAAATCGAATTTTTGGTAATTCAAGATATCTACCCCAGCAAAATCATGAATAAGGCAGATGTTGTCTTACCCGCTCGTGCTTTTATTGAAGATAATGGTACTGCTACCTCATTAGAACGTAGAATTCAAAAAATTAAACAGGTTGTTAAGGAGCCAGATAGTACAAAATCTGACTGGAAAATAGTGTGCGATATAGCAAAAAAGATGGGGGCTAAAGATTTTAATTATAAGAATAGTCAACAAGTTTTCAAAGAGATCAAGGAAACTGTACCATTTATCATTGGTATGGGAATTTGGAATTTCAAGAATAAGCAGCCAACCCTATTACCGCTTCCTAAAAGGGTGGAAATGAAAGATTTACCTTCATCTAAATTGCGTTTTCGTTACAGAGGAGCTAATATCATAGAACGAGTGAATGATTTTAGGTTACAAATTGAAGCGGGAGGCAAGTAATATGTATAAGATTATAAGTAAAACTGAAATTGTCCCAAATGTTTATGAATTAATTATAAAAGCTCCTGAGATCGCGGAAAAGGCAAAACCTGGGCAATTTGTTATTCTTATGATTGATGAAGCAGGTGAGCGTTTACCATTTACTCTTTCTGATTGGGATACAAAGAAAGGCACTATTACCATTTATTTCTTAGAAGTAGGACTATCTACGATGATTTTGGCAAGACTTGATAAGAAGGAAATCTCTGCAGTTATTGGGCCATTGGGGAAACCTATTTCTGTCGATGAATTTGGTACAGTAGTAATAGGTGGTGGGTGCTTTGGTATCGGTGGTGTGTATCCTCTTGCAAAGGCGTTGAAAGAAGCAGGAAATACTGTTGTTACAATTATTGAGGCCAGAAGTTCATATCTTATTTACAATGAAGAGGGATTGAGAAAATATTCTGATAGGTTTATTGTAACTACAAGTGACGGTACGAAGGGTGAGAAAGGCAAAGTCCATGATGTTATTAAAAATATGATTAGAAATAAAAAGAAAATCAATCGAGCCTATTTTATTGGTTGTACATTTATGATGATGAATTGTTTAAATGAAACAAAAAATCACGATATAGCCACTTTTGTAGCTTTGAGCCCTATTATGGTTGATGGTACAGGTATGTGTGGTTGTTGTCGTTGTTCTGTGGATGGAAAGACAAAATTTGCATGTGTGGATGGACCGATTTTTGAGGCTAAGGAAATTGATTGGGAAATTATATTTAAGAGAAATGCAGCGTATAGCCAACAGGAAGCAATGATATACCAATTTCATTCATGCGAATCTGGGGAGGTTTGATAGCTATGGATGTGAAGGAGAAACTTAAAATCCCCAGGCAAAAAATGCCGGAACAGGATCCCCGGGTTAGGGCAAGTAACTTTTTAGAGGTTCCAATTGGATACACTCCAAAACAGGCTCAACTTGAAGCACAACGTTGTTTGAATTGTAAGGTTCCGAAATGTATGGATGGATGTCCGGTTGGTGTTAAAATACCAGAGTTTTTAAGATTAATAGTGGACGGAGATTTTGCAGCAGCAGCTAGAAAGATTAAGGAAACAAATGCGTTACCAGCAGTTTGCGGTCGTGTCTGTCCGCAAGAAAGCCAATGTGAAGAAACATGTATTTTAGGTAAGAAAAAAGATCCTGTAGCTATAGGGAGACTTGAGCGTTTTGTAGCGGATTATGAACGAGATAAGAAACTAATAAAACTTCCTAAAAAACAACCCTCTAAAAACAAAAAAGTTGCAGTTGTAGGTTCAGGACCATCAGGATTAACAGTAGCTGGTGATTTAATTAAACTAGGTTATGATGTTACAATATTTGAGGCTCTCCATAAACCTGGAGGTGTACTAATATATGGAATACCTGAATTTCGTCTACCAAAAGCAATTGTGGAAGCTGAGGTTGATTATCTGGTTAAACAAGGAGTAAAGTTAGAGTTAAATAAAGTAATTGGAGCATCGAAAACTGTTGAAGATCTTATGAAAAAGGATGGATATGATGCTGTTTATTTAGGAGTGGGAGCAGGTTTGCCTAGATTTATGAATATCGAAGGAGAAAACCTATCTAACGTCTATTCAGCAAATGAATATCTAACAAGGATAAACCTCATGAAGGCATATCTTTACCCTGAACATTATACACCTATTGCATCAGGGAGGAATGTTACAGTTGTGGGTGGTGGAAATGTCACTATGGATTCAGCAAGATGCGCTCTACGCACAGGAGCCAAAAGTGTAATAGTCGTATATAGGCGTGCAAGAGAACAGATGCCAGCACGTGATGAAGAGATCCACCACGCAGAGGAAGAGGGTATCATTTTTAAACTTTTGAACAACCCTGTTGAACTTATTGGTGATGAAAAAGGAGTTGTCAAAAAGATGAAATGTATAAAAATGAAATTAGGAGAACCTGATGATTCAGGAAGAAGACGACCTGTTCCAATAGAGGGATCAGAATTCAGTATTGATACAGATCTTGTGATTATGGGTATTGGGGCAGGTGCAAATCCGTTACTAACGTCAACCATGCCCAACTTAGAGTTGAACAAGTGGGGTTACATAGTTACCGATGAAACGGGAAAAACAAACATAGAGGGCATTTGGGCAGGTGGAGATATCGTAACAGGGAGTGCTACAGTCATTCAGGCAATGGGTGCTGGAAAATGTGCTGCAAAAGCGATTGATAAATTTATCCAATCAAAAAAATAACCCTTTAAATGAATTCTTTTAAAAAGAATCTAAATATAAATAGTGAGTTTAACAGGGATTAATGGATATATCTTGAGTTCATTGAATTCATTTTGTTTTTTCATCTTTTTATTTGTATCTTTCCTTCCCTAGCTAACCAACCTAAAGCAGAGTAGGTATCGTTCTCATTAATATTTGCCATTTTTGAAATATTTTTTGTATCTGATTTGCCTTCTTTAACAAGGAGTTTCCAAATTTTTCCAGCATCTGTTCCGATTTTACTCGTTAAATTTGTGGCGTCTAGTTTATACAAATCACCTTCTTTATTTATCTTATTTTCTCTTGCTAACCATCCAATTGCAGCAAATAATTCATTTTTTCTAAGACTTGAATCTTCCATTAATTGAGTTTCATTAAGAGGTCCTTGCGAATTAAGTGTTTTCCACAATCTCCCTGCATTTAGTCCAAATTCTTCTACAATATCTATCATTGTGTGCATCCTCAAAATATGTAAAATTTATTTTAGCTTATATAATTTTTGGAAAGAGAGATTATTTAATTTTTTATAATTTAATTTTTAAAATAAATTAAGTAACAAATGTTGCAAATAAGATTAGTTAGGTTTAAATATGTTTTGATTATTATTAATATTAAGGAGGTTATAAAAATGAAAAAGAAAAAATTAGGTATATTTATTTGTATACTTTTGATTTTAACTTCTATAATTCCATTAGCTGGATCTGTCTACATAGAACCGTTAAATACTTACAGCGTAAGAAATGAAAAAATTGGATTAGAATATACTAATTTTATTCCAGGTGAGATAATCGTAAAAATCAAGAAAGATGTAAAATTATCATTAAAAAATATTAATAATATTATGACTACGGGAAAACCCTCTATAGATAGACTAAATAGAATATATAAGGTTCGAGATATCGAAGCAACTATTTTAAGTGTAAATAAAAAACCGAAAAATCCAGATTTATTTGAATATTATGGACTTGATCAGATTTTTACCTTTAAATGTGATCATGCCACCAATATTCTTGATGCTATTGAAGCATATAAAAAAGATCCAAATATAGAATTTGTAGAACCTAATTATGTTGGACATGGATGTATTATTCCAAATGATCCAAGTTTTAACAATCAATGGAATTTGCATAACACTGGTCAGTCTGGTGGAACTCCTGACGCTGATATCGATGGACCTGAAGCATGGAATATAAAACTAGGTTCATCGAATGTAGTTATTGCTATAGTTGATACTGGAATCGATTATAATCATGAAGATTTAGATTTACACATCTGGCAAAATACTGGTGAAATAGCAGGAAATGGTATAGATGATGATGGAAATGGATTTATAGATGATATTCGTGGTTGGAACTTTTACCATAATAATAATAATCCTATGGATTTTGCAGATCATGGAACACATTGCGCTGGAATAGCTGGTGCTCGGACAAATAATAATAAAGGTATAGCTGGAGTTATGTGGACAGTTAAGTTGATGGCAGTAAAAGTTGCTCATTGCTCAGGTTGGGGTTGTTTTAATGCAACTGATTCAGCGAATGGTATAATATATGCTGCAGATAATCGGGCGGATGTAATTAGTATGAGTTGGTCTTTTACTAAGGATATAAACGTAATAAAGAATGCTTGTAATTATGCTTATGCAATAGGCTGCTTCATGTGTGCAGCTATAGGCAATCATGGTTCAAGTTCTAAACGTTGGCCTGCAGCTTATACAACTGTAATGGCGGTTGGTGCTACTGATTACAATGATGATCGTTGTTCCTGGAGTGCACATGGTAATCATATCAATGTAGTAGCACCTGGAGGTCGTACGACAACATCATCGGGTGTGGATATCTATAGCACTATCCCAAATGATAAGTATGGTTATATGTGGGGTACTTCCATGTCTACACCACATGTTGCAGGTTTAGCTGGTTTGTTAAAGGCGCAAGATTCTTCAAGATCAAACTCTGATATTTGGACAATAATTGTTAATACAGCTGATGATCTTGGATCTCCAGGGTGGGATGAATACTATGGCATGGGTAGAATAAATGCATATACTGCTCTATATGGAGCACCATACAAACCGATAATAGACGGTCCTATAAATGGAAAGGCAGGAATTGAATATAATTATACTGGATTAACCTGGGATCCAAATGGAGATAATATACACTATTGGTTTGACTGGGATGATGGAAGTAATAGTGGATGGGTAGGTCCCTTTAATTCAGGACAAACTGGAATAGCATCTCACGTATGGAATACACAAGGAACGTATCATATAAAAGTAAAGGCTAAAGATACATCAGGAAAAGAAAGTAATTGGTCAGATTCATTAGAAGTAACAATGCCAATGGATAAGGCATCTAAATTTAGTTTATTAAATTGGCAAATTGGTAGATTACTAAATGCCTTTCCTATCCTAAAACTACTAATTGCATACAAGTTTTCATTTTAAATTTTTAAGACTTGTTAATTAAATCTAATAGAGTTAATTAATACAGTTTTTTCATATGATACAAAATTATTTTCAACCAAACATTTAAATTATATTCACTGATTAAAATTTATAAGGAATAATTCTAATGGAAGTATTATAGATGAAAAAGAAAATTATCGGTCTCATTATATGTATAATTTTATTTTCAGTTATTGTACCTGCATCTGGAATTGCAATTAATATTGATGAAAAAAATAAGATATTCAGAAATTATTCTTATCAAGATTATCCCGGTTGTATGCCTACGTCTTATCCAGAATTTAAGACTCAAAAAATTCCACAATTAGAATTTGCGCACAATGAAATATTCTCACCCACTTTTGATATAAACATAACTGATTTAATTCGTCAAATTAATGAATCGATGATTTTAGGATATTTAGAAAATCTTACTGATTTTGGACCGCGCGTTACCGGAACTTCAGAATGTTATGAGGCAGGTGAGTATATCTATAGTGAATTTGAGGATATGAATCTTGAAGTTCGTTTTCATAACTGGTCTTATGGGGGATATTCAGATAGAAATGTTGAAGCTACATTATTTGGAAGAAATAGTTCCAATAATGAAATATATCTCATCTGTGCTCATTATGATTCTGTTCCTGACAGTCCTGGTACAGATGATGATGGATCTGGGGTTGCTACGGTTATGGTAGTAGCAAAAATTTTACAACAATATGGTTGTGACCACACGGTTCGATTTGTCACATTTTCTGGAGAAGAACAAGGTCTTTTAGGTAGTCATGAATATGCAAATGAGGCATATACGAATGGAGACAACATTATAGCTGTTTTAAATGCAGACATGATAGGATATGCTGAGACGTGGTCAGGAGGAAATAAAATTACTATTCGACAGAATGAAGCATCCATATGGTTAACTGATTTTATTTCTAACGTCAGTCAATTATATCGTGATTATATACAACTCGATATAATTCCAGAGTTTGATCCATATGGCTATAGTGATCATTTTAGCTTCTGGCAGTTCGGATATGATGCGATTCAATATCGTGAATATGAAACTAATCCATTCTATCATACATCTGGAGATACAATCGAGAATATGAACATTACCTATGCCATCAAGGTTTGCAAACTTGCATTGGCAACTCTTGCAGAATTATTAGGATTTACTGGTCCACCTAATTTATATTGTGAAGGAATCCTTATATGGGAGAATGTAACATCAGGTTCAGTTTTACAAGGTAATTTTGAGGTTGAGAATATTGGTAACGAAGGAACGTTACTTGATTGGAATATTGTAACAAAACCAAGTTGGGGAGAATGGACATTTGATCCAGTCAGTGGAAATGATTTAGAACCAGGAATTCAATTGAAGGTAAACGTTACTGTTATTGCACCTAGTGAGAAGAATACAAACTACACAGGAAAAATAAAGATTCAAAATAAGCATGATGCTGAAGATTATTGTACTATCGAGGTAAAATTATCAACACCTAAAAATAAACCATTTAATTTTAAATATAATCAAAAAAATAGAAGTTTTTATGCTCGTGTAAATCTACTAAATTTAAACTCACAATTTAATTGTATGGCTGAACCAATCAGATAACCAATAATAAGGTATGGTATCAGCAATGAAAAAGGTAGAATATCTGTTTTTCCAATAATTACTGAATATGCTAGTATGCCAGAAAAAGTAACATCTAATAATATTGTTTTTCTATGATCAATTGGTTTCTTCTTCACTAAAAATCTATACAAAATAAACATTTGAGTTGGGATTCCAAACAATAAAATGAACAGAAGATAATAAACATTTTTATAGTACAAAAATGCTATGAAACAAAAGATAATAAATCCTGTTTTTAAAATACATCCATATATAAAATATGGGTGAGAAAAATGCAATTTTTTATTATTTTTAACACCCGTTATCACTGCTAAACTTTTAACCTCAGCAATTCTATCTGCATCAACATCCTTTAGACCGTTTTCCCATTGAGCAAAAGCTGTAGCTGCAAAGATTATAACACCAATAAAAATCCATGTATATATTGTTGGCAAACCTCCTATCGCAAAAACACCAAAAAGTACAAAAAATGCGTAAGATATAGAAAATGAAAAATCATAGGAAAAGACATACTTTTTTCCTTTCCATCCATACCAGATTAATGCTCCATAAGAAGGTATAAAACAAAGAAGAGTAATAAATGCGGAAACGTAATCGTAGTAGTAAAAAAGTATTAATGTTAAAAGTATGCAGATGATTGTTCCTCCATAAAAAAAATTTTTTGCTTCTTTTTTAGAAAGAATTCCACTTGAAACTGGATTTCTTGACGGAACATATGTTTGAGCGTCCAAGGTAATATCTCCTAAAGCAATATGCGTATTCAATGCCATATGTGCAAAAGTCGATAAAACTGTAAAATAGATAATATGGTACCATTCAATGTTAATAGTTGATGTTAGAGCCCCTACAATAACTATAGATGCCGTTGTGGTAATTCCTTGTGTTCTTCCGATATCTGCAAATGCTCGGAGTTTCTGAAACATCTGAAATAAAATCTAAGTTCATTATAAAAAGATATAGGACAAATATCGATGGTTTTTTATGATGACTGGTTTTACTGTTTCTTAAATGATTCGTAAGTATCTAGAGATTAGTCGATTATTCAACATGGGTTTAACAGGTGTTGCTCCAGTTCTTGGTGCAGTATCAATGTGGAATGTTGGTGAAACAGCTGTTTATAAATTATTCATACTTTTCGCTATAGGATGTTTTTCACATGTTTATGGTTTTGTTTTAAACGATGTAATGGATGTAAAAATCGATAAACTATCTAAAGAATTAACAGCAAGACCCCTTGTTAGTGGTACAATAACGAGAAAGAAAGCTGCATATTTTGCGATTTCTTGTATGATAGCTTCATTAATCCTCACAGCTTTTTTTTATAAGGAATTAATGAGTTATTTATTTCTTCTATCTATTTTATTATTAGCATATATTCTTGCTACAATATATGATATTACAAGCAAGAAATATCCAGGGATGGATTTCTTTGTTGCAAGTGCAGTATTTTTTCTAATAATATTTGGTGCATCTACATTGGGAACTCCAACAGCTTTAGCATGGATAGTTGCATTCGTTGGAGGTATACAAGTATTATTTATGAATATGATAAATGGTGCAATAAAAGATATTGACCACGATGAAAAGGGTTTAGCGAATATACTTGCAATAAAACTAGGAGCAAGAACAAAAGGAAAGGCAATTACTTTACCTACATCCTTCAAATCAGTAGGTTATTTTATCGAAATTGTCAGAAGTTTTTTGATTTTCACACCATTTTTATTTCTATCCATCCCTTATGAATTATGGCAGATTGCTATTCTCATTATTCTAACAATATTTACATTTTTCTCAATATACAAACTTTTTTTAATAAAAGAATTTGTTCGAGATCGTATAAGAAAAAACATTGGAATTACTGTGATCTTCATGTATGCTACAACACCATTTATGCTCAGTTCATTAAATCCATATGTAATTCTTCTGGCATTTGTTCCACCATTATGGTTCATATGTAGCAATATTGTATTGCACCACACAATTTTTGAACCAAAGACAATGTAAATATTTTTTAAAATTGCAATTTATCTTAAAAATTTATAAGATAAGGAATATTTATATAACAAATTAACTTATTTATTAGACATTGCGGGAGGAAAAATGAAAGCAAAAATTAGCTTCATCGAATATCTCCGTTTACTTAGACCTCAAGGGGCTTCTGCTACTGCAGCAACGATTCTCATTGGTAGTCTTATTATGGGATTACGCGATCTTTTTCTATTGTCTATTCTGTTTATAATAGGAATTTTAACCCATATTTTTGTTTTTGTTTTAAACGATTATGCTGATATAAAAGTTGATAAAAAAGCGGAAACCCTCCAAAAAAAACCACTTGTGAGTGGTGTTATTCCAAAAGAACATGCTATTATAATTGCACTATTCGCAGGTCTTTTATCTTATATGCTAACCATTATTTATTTTCAAACGATTTATCCTTTAATATTTTTATCTCTTGCTTTTTTGTTTGGTAGTATTTATGATTTATTTGGAAAACGAATCCCAGGGTCTGATGTATTTATTGCGGGAGCATGTCTATTCATCTGTTTATTTGGAGCAAGCACTATCTCAATTCAATTTACAAATCTAATATTTATTGTCGCTTTTTCATGTTTCATTCATGTCATTTTTAATAATGCTGTAGAAGGAGGGTTAAAGGATGTAGAACATGACCTTCTTGCAGGAGCAAAAACAACAACTACAAGAATGGGTGTCAGTGTTAAAAATGGAATGCTAATTATTCCTAAAAAATTTTCAGTATTTACTTATTCAATCAAATTTGTTTATATTGGATTAGTTATATTAGCTGGTTTTCAACCTGAACTTAATCTTTGGCAATTTGATAAATATATGATTCATTTAATTATGATAATCTTAATTCTTATCATATTTTTAACATTATACAAATTTTGGAATCCACCTAAATTTGATAGATCGCGATTAATAAGATTATTTGCAATACATGAAATTGCTGCTTATTTTTTAGGTCCAGTTATCCTTATACCATTACTCGGATACAAGTTTACTTTAATACTTTTGTTTATTCCTCTTTTTTGGTTTATAATTTGTAATATAATTCTATATGGTAAACCAATGCAACCACAGGTATAATGAATCTATTTATTAAATTAAAATATTTTTTAATAAAATGCTTCAAGAAATAGCATTATCTGGAAAAAAATTACCATAATACGCGTTCCTGTTCTTTCGTACATCTCAAAAGCTCGCCAAATCTTCTTTTCGTTATCTTGTAACACAACTCTATAGGTTAATATCCAAGTTGTTAGAAGAGCAAGAGCATAAATTGTTGCACCTATTAAATAGATAGGACCAAATACTTTTTCAGCACCTATCCAACCAAAATAAGGAATCGGAAATATTGGAATAAATGCAAGATAAAAAATCAGAGCAATACCCATGGCTTTTTTTCTTCCTATTAAAACAGGTAAAGTCTTAAATCCAGCTTTTAAATCACCGTTATAATCACCAGTATTTACCATTATCTCTCTACCAATTTCTTGAGTGAAAATTGCGAGGGCGAGCGGAAACATAAGAAGAAGATGCTGAGGTTCAGGTGCAATTGCTATTGCACCCCAATAAGGAATTGATCCAACACCGTATGCAACGAGTATATTACCAAATATTCCATGAAATTTACCATAGTTATTATAACATACTCCAACAATAACAATTGAAAGTGTTAAAATTCCGCATTTCCAATTTAATATTCCTGTATCATTTATATTTACCAGAAGAGCAATAAAAATTGACAGAATCATAAAAACTAGGCCAGTTATTTGTGCAGTTTTTACTTTAATCGTCCCTGAAGGAAGTGGTTTATGAGGTCGATTTACTTTATCTGATTTTAAATCAGTTACGTCGTTATGTATCATTAGACCTGCAGATAAAAAAGCAGCTCCAAAAATGATCATTAAGAGTTGAAATAGTGAAATTTTGATAATTTCCTCATTGATAAAAGCAGAAACATTAAGTGCTCCAACCAATGCTCCTAGACAGCTAATAATAACAATAGGGGGACGAATGATTCTAAGCCAAGCTGGTAGTTTATTCATAACTGATAATCAGTGTATCAGTAGGATGTATTTATGATTAACTCAGGTTATAAAATGGAAAAATACTGTAAGGAAACTATATAATTTGTTCATATAATGTACCTATTAGTTAATAAATGACAAATTGTAATGTTTAAAAAAATGTAAATGTGATAAAATTGATTGAAAAAACAAAGGAATATCTACGGTTAGGTCGCCTTTTTAATGCCGAGATATTGTCGCTAATCTTTATTTTATCATATCTACTAAGTGCAGAGTTATATTCTATAGATATTAATATTCGAATTATAATTACCCTGTTCATAGCTGGTATTTTTGCTCATGTGGGGGGAACATATAATAACGACCGGTTAGATCTTTCTATAGATAAAAGAGCAAAATACTGTGCTCATAAACCTTTGGTATCTGGTAAAATTCCAATAAAATCTGCCAAAATTATAGAATTTATAGCTGTCCTTATTTTTATTATTTCAATAATATATGCTTCATTAATTTCAAAATCTACCATTTCAACAGTAATTTCTCCAATAATATTTTCCACGATAATATATATGTTTCTTGCAATTGTATTAGTTTATTTATATAACTTATACAACAAGTCAAATATGTTCATAAACGTAATCGGGCAAATGTATGCTAGTTTTGCTGTTTTAATTGGTATGTCAATGGTTATAGATTTTGATTTTATAGTTTTTCTTTCTGCAATTGCCATTGGGTTAAATGGGGTTTATTTAAACATTATTGAAGCTGATATTAAAGATTTAGAAGCAGATATTGTAAACGTACCAAAAAGTTTAGGGGTAAGGTTTGAAGGGAATAAAGCTGTAAATACCTTAAAATTCTATATCTTAAATGAAATTATAAAAACTATTATATTTATACTTATACTGACAATATTATTTTTAGAACAAGCTAGAATAAGTTATTTTATAATCGCATGCATTTTATTTATTATCAATTATCTAGTTAGATTTTCAATGTTTAAAAATTTATCAGCAGATCGTGAGAAAATAAAAAAATACATAGCTGCCCAGGAACTTACCTCAATTTTCCTTATTAGTACTATATATCTTATTATAAATCCGTTTTTACCAATTATCATTCTGATTTTTGTAATACTTTGGCTTTCAACATGGAATAAAGTGTTATGGGGCACGTATATTAGACCACAGGTTTAACATGAATCAGATAATAAATCGAATACTTGAATATTTACGTCTCTTTAGATTTCAAACTAGTGCTGCAACAGCTACTGCTCCCTTAATAGGTGCTTTAGTGATTGGTCAGAGAAATATTTTTTTATTATTCATAATCCTTATTATCGGTATTCTTTATCATATCTATGGATTTGTATTAAATGAATATATTGACGTTGATGTTAATAGAAAATCTAAAGATCTTTATAAAAAACCTCTTGTTAGTGGAAGTATTTCAAAGAAATATGCAAAATTCATTATTATCATATCATGTGTTTGTGCTTGCATTATAACACTTATTTTTTTCCTGAACCATTACCAATACTATTACTTTTATTATCTATAATTCTTGGTGGAATATATGATATTTTTGGAAAAAAAATTCTTGGTTCAGATTTCATTCTAGGTGTTGGATTTTTTTTCCTATGTCTATTTGGAGCTAGTACATATACAAATAATTTTACAAGTATAACCCTTGTAATTTGTTTTTTATATTTTTTCCATATTATTTTTAATAATGCTGTAGAGGGGGGATTAAAAGATGTGTATCATGATCATTTAGCAGGAGCAAAAACAACAGCTACGAGATTGGGAGTAAGATTAAAAGAGGGAAAACCATTAGTAACAAAAACTTTCCAGGCATTTGCTTATGTTATTACAATAATTTTTATTGGTCTAATTTTTTTTCTAATTTATTACCAAGGTTATAATCTATGGTTCGATAGGTATAGTTATCATATTATTATAGTGAGTTTGTTATCTTTAGTTCTCTTCGTTACATTGTATAAATTTTTGCATTTATCAAAATTTGACCGATCGAGATTGAAGAGATTATTTAGTGCTTACGAAATTACTGCTTATTTAATGCTTCTTATAGCATTATCACCCGTGCTTGGATTAGGAATTATAATATCTCTATTTCTAATTCCTAGCTCGTGTTATCTAATTTCCAATATAATTCTATATAAAACATTGTTACAACCATTGGTATAAAAAATATCTTTCCGATATATATTTATATAGTAATATAAATAATAATAATGAGGGCCTAAATGGATCTATTTGAATGGCTTGTTGAAGATATTGTTATTTCCAGATCCTTCCAAACGCAGTTCTTCTATATTTTCATGCTTTTTTTTACTATTTTCTCGGTAATATTAGCGAAAAAATATAGGTTATTTAGGTTTTCTCTACTATTGTGGTTGAGTGTTACTGTTATTGGCCTAGCTTGGGAAATAGTTCTCTTCAGCTCCGGTCTGAGATACTATAGTTTTTTATCGGTAGCTGAACTCTTATACCATGCAATAACGGAAGGTGGGCCTGGATTAATTGTGATGACTATTTTTGCAGATAAAATCGGACTTATCGATCTTACTGATTATAAGGATAGATGAAAACATGGGAATTATAGAATGGATATTATCACCTGCGAATGTCTATAGAGAAGTCAACTATGCCTATTTCCTTATTGTTCTCGCAATTACCCTTACTGTTCTTGGAATAGCTGTTTACACAAAGAACAAGAAAGCAATTAAAATGTTCTTATTTGCAATGATCATATGGGCATTTATTGAAGGTTTTGGTCTTGTAACTGGAATGCGAGCTTATTCTAAAGATACAATTCTTGTTTTTATCTTCGTTGCATTTATTGAAGATCCAGGTTGGGTTTGTCTAGGATTTATGATGGCTGAGCAATTTTTTAAAAGATTGAAAAAAATTAATAGACAACTACCTAAGATTGATGATTAATATATTATTTTCCTGAGCTTTTTTTCTTAGCAGCTTTAATAAATCCATCGAAAAGTGGAGAAGGTTTCATTGGTCTTGACTTAAACTCTGGATGTGCTTGAGTTGCAACAAAATAAGGATGATTTGGGATTTCCAAAAATTCCATCAATATGTCATCGGGCGATCTCCCTGAAAATACTAGACCCTTTTCTTCAAGAATATTAACATATTCTGGATTAACCTCATATCGATGTCTATGTCTCTCATATACCTTATTTTTTCCATATAATTTTTGAACAAGTGAGTCTTTTTTTAATATAGCAGGATAAGCACCAAGTCTCATTGTTGCACCGTATCGTGAATCTTGAATAATATTCACCTGAGCTGGGATAAAATCGATTACTGGATGTGTTGTTTTTTTATCGACTTCTCGAGAATTTGCATCATTTATTTTACAAACATTTTGTGCATATTCAACAACAGCAAGCTGCATTCCTAAGCATAGTCCAAGGTAAGGGATACCGTGTTGTCGAGCGTATTTAATGGCATCTATTTTTCCATGTATACCAGAAAGACCAAATCCACCTGGGACAATAATTCCATCCAACCGATCGAGTAACGATAATTTTTCCGGGTTTTTTTCAAAAACTTTTGAATCAATCCATTGTACTTTTGGACTTAAATTATTATACCATGACGCGTGTTTTACTGCTTCAATAACTGAAATGTATGAGTCAGAAAGCTGCGAGGAACCTATATCAAAATATTTTCCAACAATTCCAATGTTGATTTTTTTCTTTAGCTTTTTTATTTTGTGAATAAAAGATTTCCATGTTTCAAGATTATTCTTATCTTTCCTGAGATTTAACTTTTTAAGTATTTTTGTGCACAAAAACTGATCTTCGAAAAGTAAAGGTACAGCGTAGATATTGTCAATATCCGAATCCGAAATCACATCTTCCTCTTGAATGTTACAAAACATAGCAATTTTTTCACGTCGGACATCATCAAGAGGGTCATCTGACCGAGTAACAACAAAGTCGGGTTGAATACCAATTTCCCTTAATAATTTAACAGAATGTTGGGTTGGTTTTGTTTTTGCTTCCCCTAGTGCATTGAGGACTGGAACATAGGTAACATGAAAATAGAGAACCTTGTCTCCTTCTAGCTTCATTTGTCTAACAGCTTCAAGAAATAAAACATTCTCATAATCACCAACTGTTCCGCCAATTTCAACTAAAATAAAATCGAATTTTTCTTCCTCTGATGGTTTTCGAATTCTTCTTTTGATTTCATCTGTTACATGTGGTATGGGTTGAACTGTTTTTCCAAGATATTTCCCTTTTCTCTCTTTTTCGATAACAGCCCCATAAACCTGCCCTGTTGTAATATTATGGTGTTTTGGTATGTTTATATCTAAATATCTTTCATAATGACCAAGATCCTGATCAATTTCTCCACCATCTTCTGTTACCCATACCTCTCCATGTTCGGTAGGTCGTAATGTTCCAGCATCACAATTCATGTATGGATCTATTTTCATTGCAGTTACTTTGTAACCATGTAATTGTAAAATTTTACCTATGGATGCTGTAGTAATTCCCTTCCCTAAACCAGAAACAACGCCCCCAGTGACAATAATATAATTGGTCATGTTAATCAATGGGACCAAGACATATGCTTAATTGTTTAAATTTTTTTTGCATAACCAATTTGTTGCATAAATGATTTACAGTATGGAAACACTGATGATTTAAAAAAAATGCAATTCTTGTTATAAAAATACAATTTGGGATTAATTTAACGCATTATAAAAGATAAGTCCAGATCCAAACCATGTTATCGCAAGGATAAAGTACCAGATGTTTTTAATATCTAAAATAATTCCAATAATAATTGCAATTAAGGGTAAAATTAGTAGTAAAAAAGCTTGTAATAGTACTTTTACTCGATCTGTTAAATTTATTTCCATATGACTTCGTTATTTAGTACTGAGTTTGTTTCGTATAATAAATGTATTATTAATAGTTTCTCGTAATTATTAATTTAGGAAGTATCCTAAATATCAAAACATGGATATTTTTATATTTGAATTTATTAAAAATTTATGTTTAATATCATTGTTATATTGATTTCATTGATCCTCTTGCTTCTTTGCTCTGATCGATGCTCTCTTTTGGATTATGTCAATTCTCTCATTAGAAAATATTCTTTCTCTGATTAATTCTTCCAGCAATATTGATAAAAGCTGTTCATTAAAAAGTATGTTTTTAGAATTTTTTAAAACCAATTCTTTATCAAGAAGTTCATCTTGTAACTGATCGAATTTTTTATCAACATATTTCTTAATATTTTTATTATTATTTTCTATAGCCTCATGTATATGTTTGTTAATTATTTCAGTTGATTCTGCCATAATTGATTGAATTTTAATCTTATTTTCCTTGATTATTTCTCTTTTTATTTTATCTTTAAATTTATCAAGATTTTTTAACTTGTTCAAAATCACTTTATATTCTTTTTTAGAATCAATAATTAATTGAAGTTGTCGATTAAGATGTTCTGCTAACTCCAATTGCTGCTTTAATTTGTAATCTAATTCACGAATTTTATTTTGAAGATATCCTTCCTTCATTTTATCACTCTTTTAACTCTATTTATTAAAAAACATATCTAAATCTAAAGGAAATCCTTTTTAATTACGATAAAGTTTTTACATTTAAACTTATATGTTTTTCCAATTTTATTTTATGGATTTTAAAAATTAGTTATTTAATATCTTTAACTTTTCCTAGTAAAGATCCATCAAGCAAATAGACCTCTGATTCTTTTACATTCATTATTTTATTAAATGGTCCAATGATTGGTTCTTTATTTACTGCAATACCTCCACAATAAGGATTGAACGCAGGCATAATAATAATATTTGGATTATGAGAATTTGGATATTTTTCTTTCAATATAGTTTTAATACATTTTCCTCTTATCCAACATGATTCAAATGTTTTATAGCCAAGTCGATCGGTTAGCATAATATTAGGATGAGTATGACCTGTGATTACGTATTCACTTTTCACAACATCCTCACTTGGCCAACGGTGTCCATGAACAAATCCAATATCTTCAATAACAAATCCATCCGAGGGATATAAGCAAATATCAGGTGATAAAAACTTGCTAATGTTACCATCATGATTACCTGGTACTATATGTATCTTACCTAAGGATTGTATTTCAGTAAAGAATCGTTTTATATCTGTTCTTTCTTGTATGGTTGATGATGGTATATTATGTTTTATATCTCCAAGAAAAACGATATTTTTAGGTTTGAATTTTTTAAAAAGTGTGATTAATCGTGTTACCATTGATGATGTTTGGGAGGGAGAGTGCAATCCCATTTCCCGAAGTTCACTTTCTATCCCTATATGGAGATCTGCAATTACAAGTATTTTTTTTTCTAAAATATGCAGAGCAGATTCATTGATAACAGGTTGAATGTTTTGAGGTTTCATTACTAACCCGTAGGGAAAAAATTATTTGGATTTATTACTAAAAAGATTAGGTTTATTATAAGTTTAACATAAAATGCACAAAAAACCCATATAAATAAAACACTTACTCCTTTACCTATATGCTTTCCATCCTTACCAATACCAATATATTTTAATCCCGACATTGTGATTATATGAATCGGGAATGCAAGAAGTAAATAACCAAGCCCCCACATACCCAACTCTACCAGGATAAAGACTGCAAGAATCAATGAGAAACCTTGACCGATGAGTGCATCTATTGCGCTACTTCCAAATTGAAAACTTATTTCCCTATCCATCAAAATAAATGTAATAATAAATGCTATAATATGAAATATTAACAAATATCTTTTTATCTTTTCATCAAGTTCTTTATTTGTATCTTTCTTAATATAAAAACGAAATAAAAGAAATAAAGCAATAGCTATAACCCAAACAATCAAAATTGGAATGGGAAAAGCTAAACCATTTTCACTTTCTTTTGCTTGGGAAGTATAGAAATGATCTCCTAGAAAAATTAATTTATAATCTCCAGTAAGTCTTGTTTCTTGTGTTTTAGGTGAGATAGTCACTTTAAATTTATTACCTCGCGCAAAACCAAATTTTGAAAATGTTTGAATAGAGTTATCAATGGTAAAGGAGTCATCTGTATCTGCAAGAACCATACCCCCATTAACAATAACAGACGCTGTTGAAATGATTTCATCAAATCCCTGTAACATATTAGTAACATCTGGTATATTAAATAAACCTGATGTTGTATCTGTAACACCTTCCAAAAGTGAGAAAATATCGATATCAGAGGATTTGGAAGGATATACAGAGAAATCAATATCTTCATTCGATTCGATAAGGGGAAGCACATATAATGGAGGATCTTGTACAAATGAAAAATTTACATCTTCGATATATAAGAAGTTATTAACTGAATCTCCACTCCATAATTCATTTCCAGTATCATCTACAATTTTAATATTTCCATCGCTAGATAGTTGAGCTAAAAATGCTGATTCTCCTATAAATTGGGTATCTAATTGATATTGTGTTATTATTGTGAAAAAAGGAATTTTATTTCCGCCATTTAAATCCAAACTAATAACCGAAGATATTGCATAATCCAAATTAGAATTCACATTAATTTTTCCTTGATCGGTCCCGAGTAAAAAAGGTCCTTTATTCGCAATAATATTAACATTTGAAAATTGGCTAACATTACTCATGGTTAAGTTGAGAATATCTTCTAAAGAACCAATAGTTGTTATATTAATATCAAAAATTGTGACACTTTCAATATCTTCAAATATAACATTACTAATTAGTGGAAAAGCATTTATCTCATCAAATAAAGGGTTATCTGGTAGATCATCCACGTTATATCCTTGAAAACTACCAGAAAAGGTTATTTGACCAATAAAAAAAGCCATTGATTCAATATCTATTGTTCCTTCTAAATGGGCAACTGGAGATAGTATTTGAGCCGTTATTACAGAAGATGAAGTAAACAATAAAGCTATACATCCCATCATGAATAAAGTTGTTTTCATTGCAATTCTTGATTATCAATAGATTATAAATATTTTTTTAAAAATAATAAAATTCTTGACAATAATAAGGATTTTTACTTGAAATTGAAAAGATATCGATTTGTTTTTACCTTATATTATTATTTTTTTAATACCTTTTCAATCCGCGTTTTAAAATCTTGTTTGTCAATTGGTTTAGAAATAAAATCTTCTGCGATATTTCTTCCCGTTATTTCGCTAGTTTTATCATCAACTGCTGTTAGAAATATAATCGGAATTTTTTGCCATTTTGACTCTTTTCTTAATATCTTATGTATTTCCCAACCATTCATCTCAGGCATCAGGATATCTAAAAGTATAAGATCGGGAACAAAATTATTTTTCAAAAATTCAAAACATTTTGTTCCGCTATCAGCAGTAATAACTTCATATTCATCACTGAAATCTTCTATGACGGCTTTAATTGTAAATAATTGATCTGTTTCGTCATCAACCACCATGATTTTTTTCATGATTCTTCTCTAAATACACACCATTTAATATAACGTTATTATTAATATTTTTGGAATTTATTAACTGAACTCTGTATTAGATTTTTGTAGGGTAAAAAACATTGTAGTTCCTTTACCTTTTCCAGAGCTTACAGCCCAAATACGCCCACCATGTTTTTCAACAATACGTTTACAAATAGGAAGACCAAGACCACTAGAATCAAAATCATGACGCGATGGATCAGCTTTATAAAATTCATCAAATATATGTGAAATTTCCTCTCTATTCATCCCAATACCAGTATCTTTAACAGAAATTGTGACAAAATCCTGATTATCCTCTGCTTTAATTACAATATTACTTCCATTTTGACTATATTTGATAGCATTATCTATCAAATTATCAAATACTTCATCGAGTCTTAATTTATCAGCATTTACACAAATATCTTTGTTAATAAAATTCTCAACATCTATATGATTATTGTCTAGTGTAAGCTTATTTTTTTCAATCACTGTATTAACTCTTTCTAAAAGGTTTGTATCTTCAAAAGAAAAATCAACATTCGGTGAATTAAGCTGAGCTAACTTTATAGTTTTTATAACGAGATTCTTCATATGGTTTACACTCCTATTAATCGTTTGAAGCATCTCTCTAGATTTAGGATCTTGTTCTCTTTTTTCTACTATTGGTAATAGATTTACAATTGGATTTAAGGGATTTTTTAGATCATGACCCAGTTGTTTTATAAAATCATCCTTTTGTTTTAGAAGTTTATTTATTTCATCTGTTCTTTTTTCTACTTTTTTCTCAAGTGTCTTGTTCAATTCTCTTAGTTTTAATTCTGCATTTTTCCGTTCAGTGACATCTCTAAAAACTACCATATCAGCTTTTTTTCCAAAATAATCAATTCTAGCAGCGTTTATCTCAACGGGTAATTTATTTCCATCTTTTGTCAATACTTCAATTTCATAAGGAGGTATTTTTTCTCCACCCATTCTTTTTATTAATTTTTCTAATAGAATTGCCTTGGTTTTTTTACTTGCAAATTTTGTTAATAAGAAATTATTTCCGATTAGTTCTTTCCGTTCAAATCCCGTCATTTCTACAACTTTATCTGTTAATTCTAATATTTTTCCTTTTGAATCTACAATAGCTACAGGATCAATAATTGTGTTGAATAGTGTTTGAAAATATTCTCTTGATTCCAATAATTTTTTTTCTGCTTTTTTTCTATCAGTTATATCTCGTACAATAGCCCATAATCCAGTTGGATTTTCATCCTTGTCTTGTAGCAAATAAGTTGTTAATTCGACCGGTATGATCATACCATCTTTCCTTATATATTCCTTTTCATATAACTCTGAAAATCCTTGAATAAGTACTTGTTCTCGAATAATATTTTGCTCCATTTTATGCCATTTTTTTGGTGTAATATCTTCATATGTGAGGTTACAAATCTCGTCTGGTTCATATCCTAACATATCTAAAAATGTAGAATTAAATTCAATTATCTTACCATCCATACTTACCGTTGCTGAACCATCTCGAAGTCTTTCATACAACTCGTGATATTTTTCTTCACTTATTTTTTTCGATTCTTTTAAAATTACTTTTTCAACAGCTACATTTAATTGCTTTGCAATATTTTCAAACCTATACAAATCTGCTTTTGTAAATGGGTATTCTCTAGATATATCTATCAATCCAATATACTCTTTCTCAGATGTCAATGGAATTAACATAGTTGAATTTATTTTTAGTACTTTAACAATCGTTGGTGCAAATTTTTTTAGAATTTTATTTTCTGTTGCATCCCTCATCATTTTTAATATTTCTATTTTAGAATTTAATAGTCTTGGTTTATTTTCACTAAGAATTTCATAGAAAATATTTCCTTTTTTTAACGGTATTTTAAAATCTGACAAATTAATTCCCGTGAGTTTTTGAATGGTTTTTTTATCCTTCTTTTCAAGACCTGGTTGTTTCATTATTAAAAATTTTTTATCATCTGAAATTAGATATATTGTAGCGTTAAATGAATTAAAAATTTCGCCTGTTCCTTTTGATATTATGGTTATAATTTGATCTAGATTTTGATTACTATTAATGGCTTTATTTATCAAATTTAAAAGTTCTAAATCCTCTGTTTTATTTTTTATTCTCATTTCGTTTAATTTTCGATCCGTTATATCCCGAGCTATACCTTGAATTGCATAAGGTTTACCCTCACGATAAATCAAAGAACCCATTGTTTCGACAAAAAGATATTCACCATCTTTTCTTTTTAATTTAAATTCTTTAACATCTTTTTGATATCCATGTTTTTTAATTTCTCGTACAACATTGTATGCTTTTAAGAATTGACTGGAATCTAACAATGATGAAAATTCTAGTGATCTTATTTCATTTCGATCATATCCCAATGCTTTCAAAGCAGCATCATTAGCATCAAGAAAGTGACCTTTAAAATCACAAAGGTATACTAAATCTAGAGAACCGTTAAATAAAGAATCGTATCTTTCCTCAACATCCTTTAACTTCATTAATGTCTGTTTAACTTCAGTTATATTCCTAATAATTCCCTGAATGCCAGTTATTTTATTGGAAGTTTTTATCAAACTAATATGCATTTCTCCTATACAAAGAGTGCCATCCTTACGGATCCAATTAAATTCGAATGGTTCTGGTATTTTACCACTAATAATTGAAGTAAATTTTTTCAAATATTTGGGAATATCTTTTTTACATATAGTGGGAAAATGTGCAATATTTTTACCCACTAACTCAGATTTAGGATAACCTGTCATTTTAACAAATGCTTCATTACATGTTTTGACGATTCCTTTTGTATCAACAGTAAAAATACCTAAAGGGGATCTTTCAATCATATTTCTAAAGAGTTGTTCGGATTCGGCTAGCTTTACTTCTGCATTTTTCCGCTCAACATTATATCTTGTATGTTCTAATGCATATGAAATATTTAGTGCAAGATTTTTTACTGAGGGGATAAAAAAATCAGCAAGCATCGTAGAACTCATCGCAAATGCACCAATGATTTTTCCATCCAGTTTCAATGGAGTGGCGACATGCATATTTTTATCTAAACTTATAAATTTACAAGCAATTGAAGCGAATTTCTTTGGGAGTATTTCTTCTAATAAATCTACAATTTTAAATTGAACAGTTTTTCCTTCATTGACAACTTTGCTATATATTTGCGATTTTTCTAAGGATATTTTAAAATTTTTTATATTATAACCAGTTATCTTTTCTGCTTCTTTGAATTTGTTTTTATCACTTGAAGTACCTGCAATATGGAGTTTTTTTCCATCTTCAGATAATAACAATATACTACCTGTATATTTATTTGATTTTTTGAATTCATTTATGATATTGTGAATTGTTTCCTCTTTTGTGAAATCTCCATGTAAATTTGTTGAAATTTTTTCAGTAAAATTAATAATTTCTATTAAATCTGATAATACTTTTTTACCGTTTTTAGTTACTATTTCATCTATATTATAGTTGTCTCCATGTTCATATTTTGTATTTGAAGAATATGTATTTTGTATATTGTCATCATTAGTTAATTCCCCTTGGAATTCCTCATCTATAGAATATATATTATTTCTTAGTTTTCCAAGTTTTTCTTCTTTTTTTAAAATTTTGACAATATCAGGTTCCTTTTTCATGAGAATCTCCTTGATAAATAACCTTTTTCAAAATCTACCAAATACGTTTTTTTCATAAAATACTTGGAAATTTTTAAAATATCCCCAACTAATAATTTGTTTGTCATCCACTTATCCCATCAACCTAGTTATCTTAATAAAAAGAGAATCATATCTTTGTTATAAAACTATATCGGAATTACATATTTTTAGAAAAAATTAGTTTTTTTGGTTATGAAGGGTTTTAAAAAAAATATATTTAAAGTAAATGATTTACAGAATATTTAGGTAACCAAATTAATTAATTTGCCAAATTTTTCCTATTACTATGCATAATATTAACTATAAATACCTCTTTAAAACAGTAGGAATTTCCTCAATGATGTCCGTTGCAAGTAATCCATATGATTTTTTATTAAATGCTTCATTTCCAGCCTCACCATTAAGAAAAGCTGCAATTCTTACCACATTAAATTGTTCAATTCCTTTGGATAATAGGGCCCCTATTATACCTGCTAATACATCACCTGTACCTCCAACAGTCATAGCCTCATTATGGACTTGATTTAACTTAATATCTTTTCCATCACTAAGGATATCAATATGACCTTTCAAAAAAATAGTAACACCAAGCTCACTTGCCCATTTTTTAATGATCCTAATTCTATCATCTATGTCTTCGGATAAAGCAATCCCTGTTAATTTTTGGAATTCCTGTGCATGGGGTGTAATTATTGTTTTGGAATTTTCAATAATTCCTAACTGTTCCCCTACTGGATCTATAGCATCAGCATCTATTACAAGTGGTTTTTTATGATCAATAGCAACTTCAACTGTTTTTATTATAGCTTTTTTGGTATCTTTAGAAATACCTAACCCTGGTCCAATTACTACTGCATCACATTTATCCATAATTTCTTCAATTGTTGGAATGTCCGAGGGAGTAAATACATCGGATTCGAGCCTCTTTACAATTAAATTTGGAGAAAATGAAGCGATTGGTTGCCAACACTGTCGTGGTGTCGCAATAAAAACAAGATCACTACCAGTTCTTAACGCAGCCATCCCAGAAAGTGCAGGAGCTCCTACATACGGACCTCCTCCAATTATTAATACAGATCCATTATCACCTTTATGAGAATCTTTTTTAGGTCTCAGATAATAAACAAATAATTCTCCTGGACCTACATAATCTATTGCCTCTATGGGAATTTTAATATCGACAATATTTATATTTCCACTATTATTATTATTCATATTCTCCTTTATATCATGAAAGGTTATGGTATAATCTGGTTTGATAGCAAGGTTTGTTCCGAGACCCGTTGGAGTATCAACAGAAATAACTTTTTTATTCTTTTGAGAATTTATTCTTTTTATAATCGAATAAAATGGCTCTCTCAGATTCCCAGTTAAACCTACTCCTAACATAGAATCAATTATGATATCATTATTTTTTAGTAAATCATCAATTGTATTTTGATTATTAAGGTCATATATCTTTATACCTGTATTCTTTATTTTTTTGAAATTCGTCTGTGCAATTTTTGTTTTTATTTCATTTTCTTTTCCGACTAAAAAAACATTTATTTTACATTTTTTCCCGAGATATCGAGCAGCAACAAATCCATCTCCACCATTATTTCCTACACCACAAAAAATCACTATTTTTTGAGATTTAAAATTATTAATAATAAATTCTGCAATTGCTTTACCTGCGTTTTCCATAAGTTGAGATGGAGGAACTCCAAAATATTCAGAATTTTTATCTATTACTTTTATTTCATTTCCTGAAATCATACCAAAAATGTTAAACAAGTAATAATCTATATATGCTTCGGAATTGAAGTAGGTAGATAATATGATACCAGGAATGCCTGGAAGGGTTAATCAACGGCAAATGAATCAAATGATGCGTAGACTCGGAATAAACATTAAAAACATTGATAATGTTGAAAAAGTAATTATCCTAACCGATTCAAAAGAATACATATTTGAAGAAGCTGAAGTAACAATTATGGATGCGCAAGGTCAAAAGACCTATCAAATTTTAGGAAAACCTGTCATAAAAGACAGATCTGAAGATACTTTGAAGGATGATATTAAATTGGTAGTAGATCAAACTGGAAAATCAGAGGAAGAAGCACGTAAAGCTCTTGAAGATACAAATGGAGATATTGCCGAGGCAATACTAAAATTAAGTGATTCTTAGTCGCTTTTTTGAGATAATATGATAAAATGGAAGGATGCTTTAAGTCACACAAAAAATGAAATTATATTACGTTTACATGTGATTCCACATTCTTCTAAGTCTATTTTTCCTGCTGGTTATAATCCATGGCGAAATTCTTTCGAAATTAATGTAAAAGCAGAGGTAAAAGAAAATAAAGCAAATAATGAAGTAATTAACCTAATTGCAAAATATTTCAATATACCATCAAAAAATATTAGTATTCTAAGTGGAGTAAAAGGCAGGAATAAGACTTTTGGTGTGAAAAATTTGAAATTCAATGAGGTTTATCCTAGATTAATAGGGTCTATAAATGACATATGAAAATTCACTTGAAGAATTAGAAAAGGCACTTCAGGAATTAAGAGAAGACAATAAAACGGTACCTATTCTTGTAGAAGGAGAAAAAGATAAAGAGGCATTACGCAAATTAAATGTAAATGGAAAGATAATCCATTTAAATGTTGGGATGTCAATTTCTAATTTTTGTGATACGATTGCTCGAAAATACAAAAGAATTATACTCCTAACAGATTGGGATAAAAAAGGTGGTTACTTGTGTTCCATGATTAAAAAAAATTTAGAAAGTCGGGTAGCTTGTAATACAAAATATAGAGAAAGATTTGCAAAAAGATCCACCATTCGCACGATCGAAGGATTACCATCCTGGATAAATACCTTAAAAACAAAAGAATAGATGATTAAATGTTATATTTTCAATTATCTTAAATAAAATAAAAAAAACTAATACATAGATGGAGGAAATGGTGCAAGATATTCAGAAAAAAATCTTATCTGTTGAGAGAGAGAAATCAACTAGCATATGTGCTTTGTGTAGAGGCGCGAAATTTTTATGTGGAAAATCAAGATGTCCAGTTATTGTACGATATCACTCCAAAATAAAGACAAAATCTTTAGTTAATACATTAAGGCTTGAGGGGGCATCCCCTCCAAGTGTATTTGTGGGTAGGATAGGTTATCCAAAAGTATCAATTGGTCCAATGATACCTCCATCTAAAGGAGATACTTCAATAATTGATACTCCAGAACTATGGTTAAATAAAAAACTAGATGATATTGTTGATTTTCGTTCACAGCTTGTAAGAGGAAAATTTTCAATTGATGTTTATGATATTAATAATTCTAATAGAATAGTTGAATATACCAGAGAGCTCGCATTATCAAAAAATTCTGTTTTTACTGATGCATTATTTAAAAAAAAACCTTACGGACGAATTGCATTTTATGATGAAATACAACCACATGGTCCATCAGCACCATTAAAAAAGCTTGATATTACAAATCCAAAATATGATCAACATATCGAGAAAGCATTTTATGATACAGATCTCAAATCTAAAGATGCGGTATTAAATACGTATAAAAATGGAGTATTGGTTTCAAAAATTCAACGGGCATTCAGTATTGGTGCCTTTGGTGTAAATAAGTATAGAAAATTTGTTCCAACCCGATGGAGTATTACAGCAGTAGATTCGCTTATTGGTAATGAGTTAATCAAAAAAACCAAGACATATCCTTTTATCAATGAATTTAGAATTTATTATCTTAACCAATTTGATAATCGTTGGATTGTATTATTAACACCAACTGAATGGCAATATGAATTAATCGAAGCATGGTATCCAAATACAACTTGGAATCCTTATGGTAATACAATATCAATTTTTAATAGCTATGAATTTTATGAAGGAAGAACAGCCTATGCAGAGATTGGAGGGTGTTATTATGCAGCTCGACTTGCGATAAATGAATTACTTAATAATGAAAGACGACAGGCTGGGGTTGTTATTTTAAGAGAAACACATCCTGGATATATTATGCCTATAGGAGTTTGGAATGTGAGAGAAAGCGTGAGGAGTGCTTTGAAAAAAGATTATCGGAAATTTGATACTTTAAACAATGCTTTGTTGCATATTTCGGAAATAATGGACATTCCTATTCAGAGATGGATAAAAAATAGTGCTATTCTCAAACATCAACTCTTTCAGAAAAGAATTGATGATTATATGTGATTAAATGAAAATACAACAGATTAAATGTAAAACAGCATTATCATCCTCAAAATTACCAGGGCTTAATTATTCTCTCAATCCATATAGAGGATGCAAGCATGGTTGTTTGTATTGCTATGTTCCAAATGTTTTGAAAATTAAAAGAGAAAATTGGGGAGAATTCGTAGATGTAAAAAAAAATATTCCATTAGTTCTTTCAAGAGAGATAAAAAACAAGAAATGTGGTGTTGTTGGAATTTCTACTGTCACAGATCCATATCAACCAGTTGAAAATAATTATAAACTTACAAGATATTGTTTAGAACAACTTTTAAAGTATGATTTTCCAATTAGCATTCAAACCAAATCTTCATTATTGAAAAGAGATTTAGATATTGTATCAAAATTTTCTAATGCTGAAGTAATAATAAGTATTACAACATTGGATGATAATGAAAGAAAAGTGCTTGAACCATATGCATCTCCAGTAAAAAATCGACTAGATGTTTTAAAAATATATGCTGATGAAGGAATACAAACTAGTATATTTTTTGGTCCAATATTGCCATCAATCACAAAAGATGATATACCTGAAATAATTGATACTTTTATTGCATGTGATATTTCAAAAATATGGATTGATACATTAAATTTAAAACCAGGAATATGGAGTAATATCAAAAATAGAATTTTTCAAAATCAAGATATGTATAAAACATTTTTAAAAAATATATTTGATGATAAGAAGCATTACAATGAATTAAGAAATGAAATAATTAAAATAGCCAAAAAGAGAAATTTAAAAATTATTGATGCTTTTTAATATTGATTTTTTTTAACTAATCTGAACTAATAACTCGCCAGTATAATTTAAGTATAAGAACTCCATTACTCAGAAAAATCTATAAATAAAATAAATTAAAATTTAAGTGGTAAGTATGGCTAAAGCACGAGCAAGAACTGCGGCAAGAAAAGTTAAAGATAAATGGCGATCGAAAAATTGGTATCAAATTCTTGCACCAACTCTATTTGATAACGCTCCAATATCGGAAACATTATCAGATTTTCCGGAGAACTTAATTGGAAGAGTAACTGAAGTTTCTCTTCAAGATATTACAAATGATTTTAGAAAAGCTCATATTAAACTGTACTTTAAAATTAATAAAATACAAGATGGAAATGCCCAAACACAGTTCAATGGCCATACACTAACATCTGATTATTTGAGGAGAATGATACGCAGAAGAAAATCACGTATCGACGGTGTCTATGATATTGACACTAAAGATAACGCGTCTATTAGAGTTAAGCCGTTTGCAATCACCGATAAACGTATACAAAATTCTCAAAAAAAAGTAATACGAATCGCAATGAAAGACACCATATCTAATGAAGGGAAAACAAAAACACTCAACGAGTTTCTAAGGGATATTTTAGAAGGAAAAATTGGTAGTGAGATATATAAAAATTGTAAAAAATTCTATCCAGTAAAAAGAGTTGAAATATATAAGACAGAAATAATAAGAACGCCGACAATAGAAATTGAAGAGAAAAAACCACCAAAGAAAAAAGAAATTGAAGAACCTCTAGAGACAGAAGAGAAAACAGAGAAAGCAAAAAAAGAACCTGAAAAAAAGAAAGTCAAGAAGACTAAAAAACCAGTAAAAAAGAAAGAAGATATACCAAAAAAGAAAACTGAAGTAAAACCAAAGAAAATTGCGAAAAAGCTTGTGAAAAAGAAAGAAGATAAACCTAAAAAAGAATCAAAAGGCTCAAAAGTAAAAAACGATGGAAAAAAACAAACAAAAAATTCTAAGTAATTTTATTAGTAAAAACATATTTATATAATTTTTTGTTATATAATTATTAGTTCATGATTAGATATTATAAAGTATTATTAATTATATTCATTTCATTTCTTTTAACAAACATCATTATTTCTATAAATGCGCAAGGTTGTAAAGATATTATTGCAATTAATAATGCAACAGATGGGGATTACAATCTATTATTAAAAGTGAGAGATCCAAGTAGGCCTGGATTCCAAGTTCTATGTATCGTTCCAGTAGGATACGAATATACCTACAACCATCCATGGACTGGAAAACCTATGGAATTTACAACAAAACATAAATTCATAGGTGTCACTACAGATAAAGATACTCTCCCGAATATAGTAAAAGCAGGAATGACTTTAACAGATACGGGTCTTGCATTTGGTGATGCTGATACTGGTTCGAATTGGAAGAATCCAACAAGAAATGCTTGGGATGATTTTGACTGGATGAGATATGCATATGAAAAAGCAGATGATGAAGATCAGGCGGTTACATTATTAACTAAAGATTGTGTTGATAAACTCCATGCAACAGGAGTTTCTGAAAATCTTTTTATTGTAGGACCAAAAAAAGGATTTGTGATAGAAGCAGATGCATTTCGTTATAATATAAAAGAAATCGACGATTTTATAGTTATGAGTAATTATCCAAAAGAGTTATGGAAAACTCAACGTTATAAAAAATTTCCAATTGCTTCTTCTTTCGATATAGAAAAAGAAAAATATGTTAAAAAATTAAGAACAATTCGATTAAACTCATTATATGGAATTAAAATAATGGATATTGGAGAAGATTGGATAGTTGCTAGACAATTGATCCCATTATTAAGATTTTATACTAATAAAATAAGTTTTATGGGTAATAGCGTAAAAATTCAACTTGAAGAAAGAAAGACGGTTGGAGATTATAGTGTAAGATTGTTAGATATAGACGGCAATAAAGCAAAGGTTTCGGTTAGTTACGTTTTCAAAGCTTGGGAAGATAAAATGTCACACTTCATTGAGTCAAAATATGGAGACATAACTATAAAGGAAATGATTAACTGGTCTCGACTTCATGGAGATGATCTTGAAGGTTTACGACCAATGTGTGAAGATTTTTTCCAATATGAATCAGCTATGATTTATAAAATTCCTGAAGAAAATTATGAAACAATGAGTAGTGGTTGGTTTTCTGCAAACCATGCATGTTCTTCAATATATGTACCAATTCATATAGCTAATATCGATATTTATGAAGCCTATAAAACAGAAAAAGCTGCAGAATTATCACTCGAATTATTAGATATTTATCAACATGATACATTAACTCCTTATTTTATAAAAGTAGAAGAGGTTTTTCTAAATGAAACTGAAGAGCATGAAAAGATAACAAATAAACTTATAGAAAATGATTTCAATGTATCTGAATTATTAACAATCTTAGATACTAGTATACAGGAGCAAGCATGGTTAACTGAACAAATCTGGTTAGAAGTGGGTAAAAATTACAATAGTGATCCAGAAATTATTGAGATAATTGGAGATATTTGGGAAAAGAATTATACTTTTTCATTGGATTTAATGGAACTCGCAATTGATAAACTTAAAAATATATCAGAATTAAAAATCCAAAATAAAATTATAGATCTGGCACTAAATGTTTGTAAATCTAGGATCGACGCTGTAAATGTTTTTGAAAAAAATATATCAAATATGTATGAAGGATACGAAAATGGTAAAAATTTAATTGAAAAGGGTAAATATAACTCAGGTTTTCAATTAATTAAAAATATGTTTCACCTAAGTGACATGATGCTAAAAGATAGAGCCCCGCGAGATTTAGATAACATGAATGAAAATAAAGAAAGAGTGGTTGTATCAGGAATAAACATATTTGTTTTAATAGTATTTTTTGCTGTAACTTTTTTAATTATTTTCATAAAAAAGAACAGATGATAAATTTCATATCAAAAACATTAAAAAAACATCGCCATTAATCAGATAGGGATTTTTAGTGATTAATAACAGAAAAATCATTATCATTGGATGTGGTGCTGGAGGAGGAACTGCTGCACAATTTGCGAGAAAGACAGATAGAAATTCTATAATAACCATATTTGAACAATATAATTATTCGCACTATTCTAAATGTGGACTACCTTATGTTATATCTGGTGAAATACCAGAATTTATAAATCTAATTGAATTCTCAGAGGATTGGTTTAAAAAACAACGAATTAACATTATTTTAAAGACCTTTGTTGATAAAATTGACATAAAAAATAAAACCATTATTGCTAAAAAAGGGAAAGAGCAAATAAAAAAAGAATTTGATAGTTTGATAATTGCTACAGGTGCAATACCATATATACCTCCAATCCAGAATGTCCAAAAGAATGGATCGTTAATAAAGGGGGTTCATGTTCTAAGAACTATTGAAGATGGGCAGAAGATTTTTTCAAATATAAAAAAAGGGAAAAAAGCAACTATAATTGGAGCAGGATTAATAGGACTTGAAATGGCAGATTCTCTTTACAAAAAAGGAATGAAGATTACGATTGTTGAAGCTCTAACAAACATATTGGAAAATACTTTGGATAACGATATGTGTGAACCAGTTCTCAATGAATTAAAAGAAAAGACGAACCTTTATACAAATCATATTATAACTGAGGTACAAGATAAAGATGGACATATTAATCAAGTTATTATTAAAGATAACAATACCCATAAGGAAATTAAAATCGATACAGATATTTTAATAATTGCAACAGGAACAAAACCAAATATTTTTTTAGCAAAAAGTATTGGTTGTAAAATAGGTCAAACCGGTGGCATAATTGTTAATAAAAAGTCTGAATCTTCTATAAAAAACATTTATGCTGTTGGAGATTGTACAGAATTCATTGATTATATTACAAAAAAACCGATTCCAGTTGGTTTGGGAAGTATAGCTGTTCGACAAGGAATTGCAGCAGGGATAAATAGCGCAGGTGGAAGTTACTCATTACCTGATGGAGTTTTACAAACTTGCACATCCAAATTTTTTGGAATTGAAGTTGCATCAGTTGGGATTTCAGGTGAAAATTTTATTTCCGGTAAATTTAACGGATCATCTTTACCAAAGTATTTTCCTGGTGGCAAACCTATATCGATTAAAGTAATATCTGATAAAAATGGAAAAATTCTTGGGGCCCAAGGTGTTGGAAATAATGCTGCAAAAAGAATAGATACGTTTGCGTGTGCAATTCTTGGGGGTCTAAATATTGAAACTTTTAAAAAATTAGAAACAGCATATGCTCCACCAATTGCACCAACTCTTGATGCCGTAACAATCGCCTGTGATATAATATCTATGAAATTATCTCGTAAAAGATAAAAATGAAGATTTTCCATATTAGTGATACACATATTGGCTATTCTGCCTACCGTAAGGTAACACCTGATGGAATAAATCAACGTGAATATGACACATACAATGCGTTTAAACAGTTTATTGATTATGCTTTAGATATAAAACCTGATCTGATAATTCATTCTGGTGATCTTTTTGATTCTGTTAGACCAAATAATAGGGCAATTACATTTGCTATAAAACAATTAATTCGAATTTCTAAAGCAAAAATACCATTTGTAGTAATTGCAGGTAATCACGAGCATCCAAAGCTAAAAGAAACAGGTCATATCTTTAGTGTTTTAGATCATATTGAAAATATTTACCCAATTTATAAAGCAAAATATGAAACCCTATTTTTTACAATAAATAGTAAAAAAATTACTATACATACGATTCCCCAATGTGAATTAAAAAAAAATTTTGACGCTGAATTAAAGAAATTAAAACCAGATAAAAATTCCGATTATAACATCTTTACTTCACATGGAGCAGTTGCTGGTATCCGAGAATTTTCTATGAATGAATTCAATGAGTTGATTATTCCAGCAAAAATTCTTAGCAGCGATTTTGATTATATTGCTCTTGGTCATTATCACAAATTTTCCAAACTTGAAAATAATGCATTTTACTCCGGATCAACTGAACGGTTCACTTTTACTGATGCTCAAGATAAAAAAGGTTTTATCGAATTAGAGTTAAAAAATGGAAAATTAAACACCAATTTTATAGAGTTAAAAACAAGGCCAATGATTGATTTTAAACCTATAAAATGTACACATCTAAAACTCGAGGAAATAATGAAGAAAATAAAAAAAACAATTATTGAAATTCAGCCAAAAGAAAAAACATATAGAATAACACTTGAGGATATTCCATCTCATATTTATCGTGGACTTGATTTCGGTGAAATTAGGAAGTTCAGCAGTGAGGCAATTCATTATGAAATCAAAGCAAATGTAATTAAGAATGGAGAATCAAAATCCACTTCGTCTAGAATTGACGCGCTAGCACATGAATTTAAACAATTTTTAGAAATGCAGAATTTAAATGAAAAGGAAACTCTTCTTGAACTTGGGATTACTTATATTGAAAAAAATGAAGCAAGAGAAGAAGGAAAATGATAATCAAAACTCTAACATTAAAAAATTTCAGAAAATTTAAAAATGTATCAATAGAATTTCCTGATGGTGTAACCTGTGTTGTTGGACTTAATGGTGTAGGAAAATCAACTATTTTTGAATCAATTGCATGGGTCCTCTATGGTTCAGTTGCAGCAAGAACGTCAGCAGATCAAATTAAACGTGAAGGAGCTAATTCCTCTGATTCATGTCGAGTAGAATTAGATTTTATTTTTGAAGATGATAACTATAGAGTAGTTAGAGAAATGAGTGGAAAAAGTCTTACAATATCTGCAACCGCTACAGTGAATGGAAAAATTGCTGCAACGGGAGCGGAAATTGTTAGTAAATATATACAAAAGGTTTTAGGAATTGATTTTAAATCATTTTTTACATCAATATTTGCTAAACAAAAAGAACTTAACACCTTATCTTCAATGGTTGCAAGCGATAGAAGGCCTCTAATTCTCAGAATGCTTGGAATCGATTCGCTTGATGAGGTTATTAAAGATATCAAATCTGATAAAAAAGATAAAGATAATTTAATAGAAAAAATAAATCAGAACCTTATCGATGAGACAGGTAAAGATAAAATACAAGTTTATGAAAATGAAATTAAAGATTTAAAAGAGCAAAAAAACATAAGTGAGAATTTAATTAAGGCATCAAAAGAAAAAATCCAAGTTTTAATAAAGAATATCAACGAAATTGAAAAAAAATGTAATGCATATAAAAATGATTATGAAAGGATTAAATTAAAAAAAGAGCAGTTATTAGAAAATAAAACCCTATTTGAACATAAAGAAAAACTTACTGATGAAATTAAAATCTTAAAAAATAAAATAAATGAACGACAAATAGCTATAGAACAACAAAAAAAGAAGCTAATTAATTTTTCTAATCTAGATAAAGATATCAAATATTCAGAAGAAAGATTATTTGAATCAAATAAAAAAATTGAAGAATTGCTTAAAAATATAGAAGGGAATAATACTCTTGTAAAACGATTTGAAAACGATATAAAAGAAATTATAACTAAAAAAGAAAAAATTCAAGAAATTGGTCCGGATGCAAAGTGTCCAACTTGTGAGAGAGTTCTTGAAAAACAATACAAAACACTTTTGACAAAATTTAATGATGAAATAATTCGAAAAGAAAAAGATGTGAAAACATTTTTAAAAAATATAAAAGGATTTGAAGAAGAAAGGGCAAGATGTTCTCGAGAAGAGCAGGCACTTAAAAAAAAGAAGGAATACTTACAAAACAGGCTTAGAGAAAAGGATAGAGTTGAAACAACAATTAATAATTATGTATGTGAAATAGCAAAGGAAAAAATTGATAGAGAAAATAAAGAAAAAATGGTTGAGAAACTATCTGTAATTAAATTTAATCTTAAAGAATTTGAAACTACTTCAAAACAAGTCAATGAATTATTCAAGATGTATCAAAATATTCTTGAAGAACGTGACAGAAAAAAAGATGATCTTTCTAATTTAAAAATCGATGTGGAAAAAAAGGAAAGTGATAAGAAACTTATTTCGCAAAAAATAGAGAATTTTAGAGAAAAATTATCCGAACTTGAAAAATCTAAAAAGCAAATTAAAGAAGAAAAAATTGTTGTTCAACGTTTGGGTATGTTAATAGATGTTATGTCTCATTTCCGAACACATTTAATATCAAGAATTAGACCTACTTTATCTTCATATTCATCAGATTATTTTGAACGATTAACTGATGGGAAATATAATGAAGTAGAACTTGATGAAAATTACAATCTTTTTGTCTATGATAATGGAAATGCCTATGGGATTGAGCGGTTTTCTGGTGGAGAGGAAGATCTTGCAAATTTGTGTTTACGACTTGCAATATCGGAAGTAATTACTGAACGTGCGGGAGGTGCGTTTAACTTCATTGTTCTCGACGAGATTTTTGGTTCACAAGATATGTACAGACGGCAAAATATTATGAAAGCGCTTAAGAGTTTATCCTCAAAATTCAGACAGATATTCCTAATTACTCATATAGATGAAATTAAAAATTACATGGAAAATGCTATCACTATCTTAGAAGAGGAAAATGGAGAAAGCAAAATAAAAATAGAATAAGAGGAGACAGTTATTTTTTAAACCTTAATTTCTTACGTTTCTTTTTATCCTCTTTTGGTTCTAATTTTTTTGCTGGTTCTTTAGGTTCATTTTTTGGAGTCGGACTTGTTTTTGATTTAAGTAGGTGATCTGCTGAACTGAATAATTTTGTAAATAATTCTTCATTTGAACTAAACCAAGCTTGCCACCCTTCTACATCTTGTTTTAGTCTTTTATTCTCTGCTTCAGTTTCTTCATATAATCTAAATAATTTTGTGAGTCTGTCCTTTTCTTTTTCATATTCTTCTGATACTTCTTCAAATTTTGTTTTAAATTCTGAAAATTTTTCAAAAGATTTTAAGTTTTCTACTTTAGCTTCAAGCGATTCTATTGTTTCATCTTTTTTAGTAATTTCATTTTTCAAGTCGTGTATTGATTCTTCTAATCGGTTTCGTATTGCATCAAAATCTTCTATTCTTTGTTTAGTTTCTTCAAATTGCTGTATATGTTGTTCTTTTTCTTCTAATTTTTGTGTTAGTGTATTTATTCTAGCTGTGGTATCTTCTTCTAATTGTCTTTTCGATTGATCAATTTCTCTTAATTTTTCTTCAAGTTCCAATGATTTTTTCTCTTGTGTAGATAATTCTTCTTCTTGATTTTTGTACGCATCCCAAAGTTTAACAAGTCTTTCTTTTTCTTTTTCTAGTTCTTCACTGTATTTTCTAGCTCCTTGCATTGCTTCTTCCCTTTTTCGTTCTGCGTCGGTAAGACGATCTTCAAAATCTTGTATCATAGTGTTGAATTTATCCATACCATCTAAATTCAATACATTCTGGACTCTAGCTAATTCCTCCATACCTTTAGTAAAAGAACTTTTTATTGAATCGATTTCGTTTGAAGCTTGTTGCAATCTTTCCATGAAAGAGGTTGCATGCTTCTCTTCTTCTGGAATTTTATCATTTTCCTCAGCCATAATAATGCCTCCTCGCAAAATTTAATATGAACAGAATAAGCTAGTGTATATTTAAGGGTTATTATTTATCTAAAAACACTAAAGGAAAAATTTAATATAAATTTTCTACACAAATAAAAAAATTTTTCCAGTAATTTTAATATTACTAATTAATAACAACCACTAAACTAATAAACTACAATAAATATACTATTTTCTAGATTTGACCTAAATACTAGGAGGACCAGAGGGATGGGTATATTTAGTAGATTAAGAAGAGCTAGATTTTCAAGTATTATTCAAAAAATTTTTGGTAAAAAACATGCTAAAATTGGAATTTATGGTCCACCAAATGTTGGGAAAACCACATTAGCAAATCGAATTCTTCGAGAGTGGACTGGGGATATAATGGGAAGTGTTTCAGACATTCCCCACGAAACAAGAAGAGCGAAATGGAAAACAAATATAAAGATAGATAATGGTGGTTCCTCACTTGTAATGGACTTAGTGGACACTCCAGGTATTGCGACTAAGATTGATTTTAAAGAATTTATGAACACATATGGGTTAAATAAAGAAGAATCTAGAATGAGGGCAAAGGAAGCAACTGAAGGGGTTATTGAATCTATAAGATGGTTAGAGGATATTGATGGCGTTGTTTTGGTAATGGATTCTACTCAAGATCCTTTCACTCAAGTAAATGTTACTATAATAGGTAACTTAGAAGCAAGAGACCTCCCTATTCTTATAGCTGCGAATAAAATTGATGCAGATGAAGCGAGTCCAGCAACTCTAAAATCTGCATTTCCTCAGCATCCTGTTGTACCTATCAGTGCATTAACTGGGTATAATACCGAAGACCTGTATAATAATATGGTCAAATATTTCGGAAAAAAGAGAATCAAAAAGAAGGGGGCAATGAAATGATAAAAAAAGAAAAGGGGATTTCATTTAACCTTATCTCACGTCAGAAATTAAATGATCTATCGTCCTCAGAAAAACTTAAGTATATACTAAAAGAAGTCAAACAAGGAAGAATCTTAGTGCTTGAACATGGTCTTACACCAACAGAACAAACAACACTTATTGAGGATACTATGAAAGAAATCGACCATGATACATTTATTGGAATTGAAATGGGAGGTTATGAAGAGGAAAAAACCGGATTCTTCAAAAGAGTCTTTGGCATAATTAAAAAACCTCGTATGACAGTAATAGGCCCAGCTCACCTTCTTAAGATGGTTCATAAAGATAATGATAAAATTGAAACCACAATAATTCCTGGAAAAGGAGTTAGCTAATGCCACACCAATGTCTCAAATGTGGGCGTATATTCGAAGAAGGATCGTCTCAATTATTAAGAGGATGTCCAGAGTGTGGTGGAAATCGGTTTTTCTTTACTAAACAGCCATTAAATGAAAATGAACGAGAAATAATTAGTAGTGAAGTTAGTAAAGATATAACCTCTAAAATCATGGAGACATTAATTGAGGAAAATAATACTGATATTGACAAAACAGGGAATTGGGTAACAATAAAACCAAAGGAAATTCGTAAAATAATAAAGGAAAAAATAATCGAAAATGAGAAAGAATCAAAACCAGAAAAACCAGAACCTATAGAACCAATAGATGATCAAAGACGCAGGACAATTATTGAAAAAATTAAATCGGATGTAGAGAAAATTGATACTCCAGAGACAATCGATATTGAAAAACCCGGTAAATATAATATAGATATAAAGGGTCTTTTAGAGGAAGAACCTATAGTCATACAAAAAGATGGTTCTTATACTATTCATTTACCTTCTGTTTTTAAAAAAATTGAAAAAAAGAAATAATGGGCAATATTTTTTCTATAAGCGACAGATTTTTTATAGTTTTAATCTTCTATGGATTTTTACCACTGCCTCAACTGCAGCTTTTGCCCGCTCTATCCTTGCTTGTGCCTGGAGTCTTGTCATACCTGGTCCAGAAATGCCTAGACCTACGGGTTTATTGTATTCTATTGCAAGGTCTGCTATTTTTCGGGTTGCATGCTGAATAACAATATCATCATGTTCTGTTTCTCCTTCAATAACTGCACCAAGTGTTACAACACCATCAATGTCCTTCCGTTCAAGCAATTTTTTTACTGCAAGTCCCATATCAAAAACACCAGGTACTTTAACAGTTTGCATAATTTCAGCTCCTAGAAATTGTGCGTGTTCTTTTGCTCTCTCTAGCATCATCATTGTTATGTCGTAGTTAAATTCAGAAACAACAGCTCCAATTTTAATTGATTCTTTTACCATATTTCAATACCTCCCTATCTAATTGGTCCTGCATCTTCAAATCCTTCTCGCAGTCCTTTACCAGCTTTTTTAGCTAGATTTTGAGGATGGAACAATAAGTCAAGAACGTTTAACGCGTGTTCACGCGCCCGGCTTTCTGTTAGCCAAGCAAGTTCTTTATTGTTACTTGTTTCATCCTCATAAACAAACACTTCAATGATATGTTTATTACACATAAGTTGGGTGTGAATAAGACCTGTACTAGCCTCATGTGCACATTGTTTATCAATAGGTTTTGGACCAGGCATGCCCAATGCCATCACAATATCACAATTGTTTTCTTCAAATAATTTTTTACAAGCAACGGGTAGATCCTTTATACCTGGAACAGTGTATCGTACAATTTTGAAATTAGTAGCATTAGATTGTATCTCATCTATTGCTGATTTTGCCATATCATAGCGGGCAAAGGTAGTATCTGCAATACCAATTTTTTTCATGTTCCTTCAATTCTTTCCATCTTTTTTTGAAATTCATATGCAGCTATAATCTTTTGAATAATACGACGCGTTCCATCAAGATCGCTACCACATTTGTATTCTGATAGTCTTATAATTTTTGCATTAAGCTTTCTTTTTTTTAATTCATTTTTTATTGTATTTTCATCATGTATCTGATCATAACCAAGTGCGATAATATCTGGTTTAATCTCTTCAACAATTGAATACATATCATCTTCATATCCAAGATATGCTTCATCGACAACTTTTACTTCTTTTATAAGATCCAACCTAATTTCTTCAGGATTTACTGGCTCGTGTTTTAGCTTTCGAACAGTAGAATCTTTAGCTACAACAACGACGAGCTTATCCCCTAATTTTTTTGCTTCTTTTAAATAATATATATGTCCCATATGTAGCAAATCAAACGTTCCAGTTGCCATTACTTTGACCATTGTTTCCAAGCCTTTATAATATCATTTCCCTCTAAAAATATGTAATTATTTTTATTTGCATATTTTATTGTATCTTTCTTTGATAAAGCCCTACCATTATTCCCCATTATCTCACATCCACTTCCAGCTGGAATCAGATCCGCCATTTGTAAAAGAGAAACAACAAGTTCAGTATGCCCTTTTCTTTCATCCAGAAGATTCTTGGAAGCTACACATATAGGGACATGTCCAGGAGATCTAAATTCTTTACCAAATTCTTTAATTACTAAATTACTATCAAGATTTTCGATTCTTTTAATTAATTCAGCAAATTTTCTCATAGTTAGACTTCGATCATAATCAGTTATGCCGGTAAACGTTTTCCTATGGTTTATATACAGGGAAAAAGAAGATTTTGTATCATAGGGTATATCATTGGGAGCAATCTCCTTTAAAACAGGATATTTATTACTAATTTCAGAATATAAATTAGCCAAAAAAGGTAATTGTAATTTATCAGCAACTTGTTTTGGAATCATTATAAATATGAGTCCCCCACCATCTTGTCTCATTCGTTTTATTGACTCGGGTTTTACGAATTGAGACGCAATAACAAAATCTGCTTCACCTTCTCGATTTTCGCTATCATACACTAAAACAAATTTTCCCTCTCGCAGATCTTCTAAGGCTTTTTCGATCTTTTTTATAAACTCACCTTGATGAAGGATTTACCTACATAAAATAAATTTTGGGTTATTACTCAGAAATAGGTTGATGATTTCGTCCTTTATTCCGGGAAGCTAAGTATCTAGTTATGTAACCAGCTATTTTATTTCTCATTAATTTGCTACTAACTTCAGCGAGTTTCTCAACATTTTCTTTATTATGTTGAAAATCATTGTGTTTAAATTTATCTGGATAGTTTTTTAAAAGCTCAATTGCAACATTTTTTATATGAGTTTGTTTTATGTTTCCCAGATAATCACCTTTTGATGTAGAAAGTCGAAATAAGGTTTTTCTATTTAAAACAATCGTCAGGAATTACATTTACTAAATAATAATCACCTTTTTGTAAAAAATACTTATTTACAATGGTACTCATCTAAATATCGTATGGTTTTCTTGCAGGATGAATATCAAACATCGGTAGTGGAATTCTAAATAAATAACCATAAGGTCCTATTGGGATCCAAAATAAACTTATCCATCCAAGAATAAATTTTGGTAAGTACCTAGGTCTATCCCAATAATTTTCATCGAAAATATTTCCTCGATTAACTTGAAAACGATGAAAATCATAAGAATAATATGCTCCGGATGCTCTATAATAATATCTGTTAAAATTATTTTGGATAACCTGATTGTTGGAAGTTATATTGATCACTTCATGTAAGCAGACACAATCTAAATTTTTACTAATTTCGTTTCTTTTTATAATATTATTTGAGGAATCTATCAAGTCGATACCTATTCCTCTTCGTCTCCGAATTCCCGTAATAATATTTTCAGCAATATCGTTATAATGAGAATTTAATAATTCTATGCCTTCAAAATAATAATTTTCAATAATATTTTTTATTATTAAATTATATGAGGAATTTAATAATGAAATTGCCGATTCTCTACGGGACGGATCACATGAAAAGATATTTTCGACAACTATATTTTGATCCGAACAAACATAAAAATTCACCAAATATTCCTCTTCAACCTCGTTACTATGTTTAATAGTAAATCCAGTGATACTTACTCCATCTGCTGTAATACTAACCACATAATCTGTTTCAATCCCTTCAATTATCGTTGTTTGTTTATCTTCTCCAATGAGACTTAATGATTTGTTTACAATTATGTTTTCTTTATAAGGGGAACTGTCATCATATACAAAAATAGTATCTCCTTCATCTGCGTAATCTATCGCCTCTTGAATTGTTGAATAATTCCCAGGACCACTACCACCAACATAAATAACATCCCCAGAAGCTAATATAAAATCATGAATTGTGTTCTCCACTATACCAACTAATATCCATTCCTTTTTGTACCCGGGTTTTTGGGCAGTACAATTCTTCAAACAGTAGCAAATTGGAATATTCATGACATGATAATATCCTGAGGCATTGGTATAATCTTCTTCATACGTTCCATGAAAATAAACCCGAACGAGAGCTTCTTCGATTGGATTCATAGAAGTGTCATAAACATAACCTGATAGTGTACCATTATTCTGAATTGGTATAGGATTTTTTTCAACCTCTACATTTCCCGATACAGGTAAGACTGTACCAAGTAACAGCACGCAAATAAATATTCCTATTATTTTAATTTGCACGTAATAACCTCCCTACATAGTCTCATCGATAATATAGTATATAAACCTTTGTAATATTGACAATAATATAGTTATTTTGAATGTAAATTTATACTTAAGGGTAATCTTAATCTATTTATACTTTAAGAGTATTTGATAAAATGGGTATTACAATAAGTTCAAAAAAACCATCATTAAAAACCATTGCTGGAAAAAAATTTGATGAAATTGAAAAATATGTTCTTAAGAGCAATACTGGAAAAAAAATATTAACTGCGTTATATCAATCAAACATATACAAATATATCTCAAAAATAATAAGCGAATTTAGAGATTTTAAACTTATTGAGGAAATAAAACAGTATCCCGTACCAAATCATGTTGCGGTGATAATGGATGGAAACCGACGTTTTGCAAAAAGTCTTGGTTTAACCCCAAAAGCAGGACATTTTTTTGGGAAAGATAAAATAGAAGATGTTTTAGATTGGTGTTTTGAATTAGGAATTAATATTCTAACGGTCTATGCATTTTCAACAGAAAATTTCGATAGAAGTAGTGACGAAGTTTCAACATTAATGGATCTATGCAAACAAGAATTAGATAGAGCAGTAAAGGATTCACGAATTCATAAGAACAAAGTAAAAGTAAGGGTGTTAGGTGACCTAGATTCTTTACCAGAAGATATAAGACAATCCACAGATGAAATCATTGACTTAACAAAAAATTATGATAATTATTTATTCAATATCGCACTTGCATATGGGGGAAGGGAAGAAATAGTTGAGGCGATACAACAAATTGCTGATGATGTTAAAAAAGGTAAGCTGGATGTTGAAGATATTTCACAATCAACGGTATCATCCTACCTTTATACAAATGGAATACCAGATCCTGATCTAATACTGAGAACCTCTGGAGAGGAAAGGATATCTAATTTTCTTCTCTGGCAACTAGCATACTCAGAACTCTATTTTTCAGATGTTTATTGGCCAGCATTTCAAAAAAGAGATTTTCTGAAGGCAATAAAAACATATCAAAACAGGATTAGAAGATTTGGAAAATAAATACTTTTTTAATGATTATTCATCCTTTTCATGATTTTCCAGTTCTTCTTCGTGTTCAACTTCATGTGCAATTTCTGCTAACTTTGAAAATTGGCAACTGAAAAAATATAATAAAATTCCTATCCCTAAAAACAATATCGAGAAAGCAAGAATAATACCAGATATATTTTCATCAATCGTAATAAAAGGAACTATCCATTGAACTATATAAAATATTATAAGAATAATTCCTAAAAACACAAGGAATTTACATAAAAATCCAGTTTTAAAATCAGAATATACAGATATCTTTCTCTTTTTTAACATCAAGCGTCCTTACCAGCAAGATTAAGTGCATTTTTTATCTTACTTTGTAGTTCGTTTAATTTCTCCTGACTTCTACTTTCCTGTTTCTCTAAGGTAGTTTTTCTTAATTCTAAAGATTCTTTATTTGACGTTAACTCTTTTTTAATATCAGATTTTGATTTTGTTTTAATTAATAAGGCCCCTACACTTTTATAGATAGGAGGTCCTGTATCAATTTTGTCCAATTCTTTAAGAGCTTCTTCAGTTTCTCTTAAGTGTAATTCAATTTGTTGACGTTGTTGTGCAATTATTTGTACTTGTGCTTTTA